>CAIJLW010000060.1 GCA_903821685.1 uncultured Sphingomonadales bacterium
ACTTCGCCTTCGACAATCTCTTCGCCTGTATGCGCATGTTCTGCGCCGGGGCGGGCAGGGATGCCATAATTGGTGTCGTAAATGCTGTAGGACAGGCCAAGATTGCCGCCGTCGTCGATAAACGCGATGCCGCCCGCTGCGGTCCATGTCTTTACCGCGCTGTTGGGAATGCGGCCCCGTTGGTCCGCACGTTCTTGGGCTTCTGTGGCTTCTTCAAAATGGCCTTCGCTTGCTTCCTCCGCGGCAAAGTCCAACAGTTCTGTGCGCAAGCTTGGGGCGAATATATAGCCGCCCGTGCGGGTATCGTCGGCATTGCGATAGCTGCCGTCGACATGGACAACGATCCGGTCGGACACAGGCACATCGACGGACGCACCGCCCGAATAATCCCGGGCCGCGCTGCCATAAGCGACCAATGCATCGACATGCACAGGCTCATCGGGAACCGCGCGCGGTATGCGCTTGTCGAGCGCGTTGACGGCGCCGCCAACGGCCTGACCGCCAAAGAGGAGAACCGCAGGCCCGCGCAGCACTTCAATCCGCTCAACCGTCAACGTATCAATCGTGACGGCATGATCGGCCGATGTGTTGGAGGCATCAATGTTGCCAATACCATCCGTCAGGACAGCGACCCGATTGCCTTGATAACCACGTAAGACAGGCCGCGATGCCCCCGGCGAGAAGCTGGTTGCCGATACGCCTGGCAAGCTTGCCAAAATATCGCCCAGTTGCGCACGTGTTTTTTCGGCGAGGATATCACCCGTCACTGCAGAAGTGCCTGACAGAAGGTCGAGCCGTTCGACATAAGGCGCGGTGACTACAATTTCGTCGGCGCTGTGAAAATCATCGGTCTTTGTGTCTGTCGTTGATGAATCTGGTCTGCTTTGCTGGGCATAAGCGGGTGCGGCCAAAGCCAGAGATAAAGCGGTGAGGCTTGCGGAGAAGGCGCGAACTGGAACAGTTTTCATAAAAAGGCATCATCCAAGGGAGGCAGAAGGACATTGATTAATGGTAATGATATAATATATCAACAGATAAATTGAACTTTGGCAGTTTCCTTAGTTTTAAGGCGCCAAATACACTGTCTTTTGGCATGGCATCGGCCAGACCGGCTTGCGATTACCCATCAACGCGCGTAGCTGTCTGTGGTATGAACACGATTGCTTCGACACTCGATCTGATTGGAAACACCCCGCTGGTGCGCCTTAAAGGGCCAAGCGCGGAAGCTGGATGCGATATTTTTGGTAAGTGCGAATATGTGAACCCCGGCGCATCGGTAAAGGACCGCGCTGCGCTCTACATCGTACGCGATGCCGAACGGCAGGGGCTGCTTAAACCGGGCGGCACGATTGTCGAAGGCACGGCTGGCAATACCGGCATTGGCCTCGCGCTGGTCTGCAATGCGCTTGGGTATAAGACGATCATCGTCATGCCCGAAACGCAGAGCCAGGAGAAAAAGGACACGCTGCGTGCCTTGGGTGCAGAGCTCGTGCTCGTTCCTGCCGCGCCATATTCGAACCCCGGCCATTTCGTGCACACTTCACGCCGCTTGGCCGAGGAAACCGAAAACGCGGTATGGGCCAACCAATTCGACAATATCGCCAACCGCCGCGCACATATTGAAACCACTGCCGAGGAAATTTGGACGCAAATGGGCGGTGCCATTGACGGCTTTATTTGCGCAGCTGGAACAGGCGGAACTATCGCTGGGGTAGGGCTTGGACTTAAGGCGAAGGATGAGGCGGTCACTATTGCCTTGGCAGATCCGCACGGCGCGGCGCTGTATAATTATTATGCGTGCGGTGAATTAAGCTCGGAGGGCAACTCAGTCGCCGAAGGCATTGGGCAGGGCCGGATAACCGCCAATCTCGATGGTGCGCCGATTGATACGCAATTCCGCATTTCGGATGAGGAAGGCCTTGTCTGGGTCCGCCGTTTGTTGGCGGAGGAGGGGCTTTGCCTTGGTCTTTCGTCCGGTATCAATGTGGCAGGCGCGATCGCGTTGGGCAAACAATTGGGGCCGGGTAAGCGCATTGTTACCATCTTGTGCGACACGGGTTTCCGGTATCTGTCCACCATCTATAATCCCGCATGGATGCGCAGTAAAAACCTTCCCATAATGCCTTGGCAAATGGATAGCTAAAGGCGATATTGGGTTTAGAGGAGGAAGCAGATGGTCCAGCAAAGGCAATCCGCAGTTCAACGCATTCAGGTTGGTGTCGTCGGCCTTGTCATCGTGCTGCTGTTCGTGACACTGGCCAGCATGGTTCTCGATAGGGTTAGGCCAGCGCCGCAAGCTGGCGGTATGTCAGGCGCGGCCCCCTTGACCGCGGGCAATGGCTCAACGCCTGCTGAGCCGCTGGCCGAATTGGGCGTGACGCCGGTCGCCAAAGATTCTGCCGCTGAACAGCCTGCCAATGGGGCTGCGCCAGCGCCGCGACAATCCGCACCCGCGCCGCGGCGGTAATAGGTGACTGATAGATTTGCCCGCTTTGGGGGCAGAACGCGGCTTTTTGTCGCGCTGCTTGCCGTATCATTAGTCCTGCTGCTGTTTGCAGGGCTTGGCTTCACGCGGTCCGCAGATGATAAGCCAAAGGCGGTCCTAGCCCTCATGACAACATTGCCGTTGCAGTGGAGTGAGGGCGGTATTGAAGCTGATCTTGCCCAAGATGCCGCGCCGCACCCTGCTTTCGCACGCCTTACCCAGCGTTACGACATTGACCTCATCGATGACCTGACGACATGGAAACCACGCAACGGGCAACTGCTCCTGCTTGCCCAGCCAAGGGCTTTTGCTCCGGCGGAGCTCGTGCGCTTGGACAATTGGGTTCGGAGCGGCGGTCGGCTGTTGATACTGGCGGATCCTGCTTTGCAATGGGGCAGCCTTTATCCGTTGGGGGACAAGAGGCGCCCGTTGTTTACATCTTTGCTCTCCCCCTTGTTCACACATTGGGGGCTTGAGCTGGTTTTGCCCATTACCGATGACAGCCCCCGTATTATCCGCAAGATCGGCGCTTTCAATATCCGCACGGTAACGCCCGGCGAATGGCTTCCCAAAGGGACAATAAGCCCGCGCTGCAGCATTTCCGCCGAGGGCCTGTTGGCGGATTGCCGGATCGGTAAGGGGCGCGCGGTGTTGGTTGCCGATGCTGACATGCTAGACGCTGCCTTTTGGGAAGCACAGGGGATGCGGATACTCACCGGAGGTGACGAGTTCGCCAATTTGGCCTTTGTCGAAGCGCTGTTGATGGCGTTAAAATCCAATAATGCGCTTCGTGGGGATTTTGTGGGAAAATGACGGGCGCAGAAGAATTTTATGCAATTAACTGCTCAAAAACCGCCAATTTAGGCGATTTTGGATGCTTATATTGGGGTGCATTACGCATGGCAATTTGGAGGAAACTATAAAAACAACGGAATTTCGGCAAATTTCGTCATAAAAATTAAGCATTCCCATAAAATCCCTCTTTTCATCCATAAATTCCCTTGTTATGACCATGGCTTCAAGGGGTGGATTCCTGATTCTATCGGTCGTTACGGCGTCCGCATGACGCGTGTTTCGTCATGATTGGTAATTTCCACCCTTTATTGGGGGGTGGTTCAGGCAGTGTCAGCGTTGGTCGTCTATGCAGGTTCGGGGGTGTCGAGTGTCGACGCCAAGGGCCGTACGACCATTCCCGCCGAGCTGCGTGACAGCGTCCAGCAGTCGAGCGGCAGCAACAATGTCTGTATTTCCCGCCATTCCAGCTTACCTTGCCTGATTGGCTTTGGTGGGTCCGAGCGTCTTAAGCTGCGTGCCGACATTGAGGCGCAATGGCAAAGCGCAGTTAACCGCGGTACCGAATTTGACCGCGAAATGGCTGGCGTTTCGGCTTCTTCGATTTTTGAAACTGCTTTTGAGGCAAGTGGCCGCTTCGTGCTCTCGCCTATGCTTAAGCATTTCGGTCGCATTAACGACCGCGCTTTCTTCTTTGGCGCGACAACGCACTTCATGCTGTGGAACCCTGATGTCTTCCTTAAGGAAGCGCCTGCAGCGTTTAACCCCATTAAGGACGAGCTGAATTACTGGCTGTCCCAGGCAAAGCGCGACAAATGAGCGCGCTCGCCCCACATATTCCAGTTTTACTGGATGAAGTGATTCACGCACTGCCCATCACCCCGGGCGCTGAGATCGTGGATGGTACCTTTGGTGCGGGTGGATACAGCCAAGCGATACTGGCTGGCGGTGCGCGCGTTTACGCGTTCGACCGCGATCCCGATGCACTTAAAGAAGGTGCGGACCTTGCAGGCCGGAGTGAAGGTGCTTTGCGTCTTTACTCGGCCTGTTTTTCTAACATGGACGATGTCCTGATGGCTGATGGTGTCATGTCGGTCGATGGCGTCGTGCTCGACATTGGCGTTTCGTCGATGCAACTTGATCGCGCAGAGCGCGGCTTTTCCTTCCAGAAGGACGGTCCGCTCGATATGCGCATGGGTCAGGACGGCATGTCGGCTGCCGACTTCGTCAACGAAGCTGAAGAATCTGACATTGCCGACATCATCTTTCGGTATGGCGAAGAGCACCGTTCACGCCGCATCGCGCGTTCGATTGTGGCTGCGCGTCCCATCACGACAACTGCGCAGCTCGCTGCAATCGTCCGCAAGGCCGTTGGCCATAAGCCCGGCGCGCCGAAAGACCCCGCAACTCGCGCGTTTCAAGCCATCCGCATTCATGTGAACCGCGAACTGGACGAGTTGACCGACGGGCTGGAAGCTGCAGAGCGCATGTTGAAGCCCGGTGGTCGTCTAGCTGTCGTTACCTTTCACAGCCTTGAAGATCGCATCGTAAAGCAATTCTTGCGCCGTCGTAGTGGCGCAGAAGCCGCAGGGTCACGGCACGTGCCAATGGTTGGTAATGACGGTCCTGCGCCCACTTTCGACAAAGCTGATAAAGCGGTCCGGCCATCGGACGCCGAGTTGGCCCGTAATCCACGGTCACGTTCAGCAACATTACGTTCCGCAACCCGCACACACGCACCCGCATGGGCAATAGGAGGACTGGCAGCATGAGTCTCGCCATGAAAAGACTTCAGAATATCGGCTGGCTGGCTTTGGTGTTCATGGTTGCAATCCTGTTATACCCATTGTCGTTGAACGTTGCCGCGATGCACAGCAATCTGGTCGCCGTTGATCGCAACATACTGGAAACAAAGCGTGAAATCAGCTTCCTTCAAGCCGAAATCCGTACGCGCGCTAGTCTGCAGCAGCTTGAGGAGTGGAACGAGCTTTTGTACGGTTATCAACCACCAATGGCTAACCAGTTCGTTAGCGGTGAGGCTGCACTTGCGGAACTGACGGGTGATCTGCAAACGACTAAGCCAGTGATGATGGCTTCGGCCGACATTGACGCTGCGCCAAGCGCGAACCAAGCCAATCCAGCGCCAACAATCGAGGCCGTTGTTAAAAAATCCACCGAAATTGCCACAGCCGTTGCGGCGCCGATCTTTGCCGAGCCGGTAAAGCGCGCCGCACCTAAGCCTGCGGCACCGAAGGTTGAGCAGACGCGGACCGAACGACTGGCGCGGATGGACGAAAAGCTTTTGTCCGACGACTTCATGCGGGATATTTCGGCTAAGGCCGCTAACGAACGCCGCCGGTAATGATTCCCCAAATCGCCCGCACGACAACTCGGAAAAGCGGCGTTAACCCTCCGCCTTTTGCGGCCCATGGTTTCTGGCGGATGCTTATTCTGCTGGTTGCATTTGGCATGTTCGTTGCGTTGCTCATTGGGCGGCTTGCGACTTTGGCCTTATTCGAAAGCAGCCGCGCTTACGGTGCGACCAGCACAAACTATGTGCCAGATCGCGGTGACATTGTTGATCGTAACGGCATTCCTCTGGCGCGCAGCATTTATGGCTATGCCATTTGGGTGAAGCCTGCCGACCTGCTTGGCGACCGCAAGCAATTGGCAACACAGTTGGCGGCAATTTTTCCAGATACGCCAGCGGCTGAATTCTATGCAAAACTGACCGATGACAAGCCCAGTTACTTGCGTAACCGCGCATTGCCGGAGCAAGTCCGCGCGGTTCATGATCTTGGCGAAATCGCCATTGAGTTTCCACGCGAAGCCACACGGCTTTATCCGCAACACGACATGGCCGCCCATGTCCTCGGTTTCGTAAACCGTGACGGCAAAGGCGCAATGGGCATGGAGCGGGTAATGAACGATTATCTGCGAGATCCAGCCAAGCGTGGGACACCTTTGAACCTCGCCTTGGATGTCCGAGTTCAAGCAGCGTTGGAGAGCGAACTGGCGTCGGGCATGACCGCTACGGCCGCCAAGGGTGCCGCCGGGGTCGTGTTGGATGTGCAAACGGGCGAAGTGGTTGCCATGGCAACATTGCCTTCGTTCAACCCGAACCGGCCGTCCTTTGCGAACATCCCCGATCTTGGCCAAGCGATTACCGACGGTCGCTATCCCATTTCGCGGCAGACGAACAACGTAACGAACCGTGTATATGAACTCGGCTCTACCTTTAAGCCGCTTACTGTTGCCGCTGCTTTGGACGCGGGAACTGTGCGCGATCTTTCCGTTCAGTATGACGCCACCAAGCCACTTCAAGTTGGAAAGTTTAAAATACGGGATTCGCACCCATTAAACCGCTGGATCAATACACCAGAGACGCTCATCCACAGTTCTAACATTGTGACAGCGCAAATCGCTGACCAATTGGGTGCTGTCCGCATGGACGCGATGTTGCGTGCAATGCATTTCAACGCGCGTCCGGATATCGAACTGGCAGAAAAATCTATGCCGCTATATCCCAAGACTTGGGGCCGCCTGACCAATATGACCGTCGGGTTCGGACATGGCATCGCGGTTACGCCAATGCATTTGGCGAGCGCGTATGCCGCGATGGTCAATGGCGGCATTTATCGTCCGGCCACAATGTTCAAGACGAAAGCCGATGCCAAAATTCCCGGTAAGCGGGTCTTTACCGCGGCAACCAGTGCACGGATGCGGCAATTGATGCGCATGATCGTCGTGGACGGCACGGGCAGCCAAGCCGATGCACTGGGATACCGCGTTGGCGGCAAGACGGGGTCTGCGGAAAAGCCAGGCGTTGGCGGCTATAGCCGCAATCTGGTCGTCTCCACCTTTGCCGCTGCATTCCCGATGGATAACCCGCGTTATGTGGTGCTTGCGATGCTCGACGAACCTCAGGGTACCGAAGCCTCAAGCTTTCAGCGGACCGCCGGTTATACCGCTGCGCCCGTTGTCCGTAAGACAATTACACGCATTGGGCCATTGATGGGAATTATACCTGACATGAAACGCGATGTTGATGTATCTGAACTGATGCCTTTATTGTGGAAGGCGAAGGGAGAGCAATAGTGAAGCTCGGGCAATTGGTAAGCGGTGCCGATCCGGCATTGGCCGAAAGAATAGTGACCGGCTTTGCCATCGACCATCGGAAAATTGCGCCCGGCACAGTTTTTGGCGCATTTGAGGGCGCCGCATTCAACGGCGAAGATTTCATCGGCGCTGCAATCGCCGCCGGTGCAGTTGCTGTTGTCGCGCGTCCTGAGGCTATGGTGCATGGCGCTGTGCATGTTGCCGACGCCAACCCACGCAAGGCATTTGCCGAACTCGCGGCAAAATTCTTTCGGCCATTTCCCGAAAATGTGGCGGCGGTCACCGGAACGAATGGCAAGACTTCGACTGCTGAGCTTACGCGGCAGCTGTGGCGAATGTCGGGGCACAATGCGGCATCTATCGGAACATTGGGCATTACAACGGCTTCCGATCAGGCAAGTACTGGCCTTACAACCCCAGACATTGTGACTTTCCTTGCCAACATGTCTGGCCTTGCACGTGAAGGCATCAGCCATGCGATATTCGAGGCATCAAGCCACGGCCTGTCGCAATATCGCAGTGAAGGCGTGCCCGTTTCGGTTGCCGCTTTCACTAACCTAAGCCGTGACCATCTTGATTATCACGGGACGATGGAAAATTATTTTGAGGCCAAAATGCGCCTGTTTGACGAAGTCGTCGACGCCAATGGCTGCGCGGTGATCTGGGCAGACGATATTTGGTCTGACCAAGTCATTGCGCGTGCCCGCAAACGCGAATTGCGTCTGATCACCGTGGGGGAAAAGGGCAAGGGCATTCAACTGATATCCCGCCAAGCGACCCAGCTTGGGCAGACGCTTGAGCTGCGTATTCAGGGCGATGTGCATAAGGTTAAGCTGCCGCTCATCGGCGCCTATCAGGCCGCAAATGCGCTCGTCGCGGCAGGGGTAGTTATGGCAAGCGGGGGAGAGGTGGAGAGCCTGCTGTCGCATCTGGCAAGGTTGCAGCCAGTGCGGGGACGACTGGAGCGTGCCGTCATCACCAAAAGTGGCGCGCCCGTGTATGTCGATTATGCGCATACGCCCGACGGCTTGCGCGCGGCCATTGCAGCATTGCGCCCGCACACGAAGGGTAAGCTGATTACTGTGTTCGGCGCAGGCGGCGACCGCGATACAGGCAAGCGTCCGGAGATGGGCGCTGTGGCCGTCGCGGACTCCGACATTGTGATTGTCACTGACGATAACCCAAGAAGCGAAGACCCATCGCTCATCCGGGCTGACGTCATGGCAGGTGCCAAGGGCGCGCATGAGATTGGCGACCGCCATTATGCGATCGCCTTTGCCATTGAACATGCCGAACCCGACGATATCGTGCTGATCGCGGGCAAGGGCCATGAACAAGGGCAAATCATTATGGGCCGCGTTCTGCCTTTTGACGATGTTGAAGTCGCCCGGGAATGCGCGGCATGACCGTGTTATGGACATTCGAGGAGTTGCTGGCGGCAACTGGCGGGACAGCTTCGGGGCATTTTGACGTTACGGGCGTTGCGTTTGATTCCCGTGAAATCGGCAAAGGCGACCTCTTTTTTGCGTTGAAGGGTGCAGAGACCGATGGGCATCTGTTTGTCGACAAGGCCTTTGCCAATGGCGCAGCGGGCGCGATTGTGTCGCAGGCCGTGCCGTATCCGCACATTCTTGTTGCAGACACGATGAAAGCGCTTGAGGCGCTTGGTCATGCCTCACGCGCGCGGACTAAGGCGAAAATCATTGGGGTTACGGGTTCCGCCGGTAAGACAGGCACGAAGGAGGCGCTGTTTGCCGCGCTTGATCGCTGCTCACGCGGGCGGGCGCACCGTTCGGTCAAAAGCTACAACAACCATGTTGGCGTGCCCTTAAGTCTTGCGCGGATGCCCGCGGATTGCGACTTCGGCGTTTTTGAGATGGGCATGAACCACGCTGGTGAAATGCGCGCGCTTAGCCATATCGTCCGGCCCGATGTCGCCATCATCACCACCATTGCACCTGCACATATCGAATTTTTCAAGGACGAAAGCGGTATTGCCGACGCCAAGGCCGAAATCTTCGAAGGCTTGGTCGAAGGCGGCACGGCGATATTGCCTGCCGACAATGTGCATTATCCGCGTTTGCGCGCAGCAGCAGAGCAATACACCAACGCCATATTGTCTTTTGGCTTCAGCGCGGATGCAGATGTCCGCGTGATCGATCATTTGGATAGTGTGCATGACAGCACGCTGATTACGGCCAAGGTTTGCGACGCAATTTTGTCTTTCAACCTGTCTCAACCCGGGCGGCACTGGATCGGTAACAGCATGGCCGTATTGGCCGCAGTGTTGGCAGCGGGTGGCGATCTTGCCTCTGCTGGCCTTGCCATGGCGGAAATGGGTGGCCTTGCCGGACGCGGTGCGCGGCACGACGTTGCGATTGCCGGAGGCACCGCCCATTTGATCGATGAAAGCTACAACGCCAACCCTGCCTCAATGGCCGCGACTATCGGCCAATTGGGCTTGTCGGGCGGCGGGCGACGCATCGCTGTGCTGGGGTCTATGAAAGAGCTTGGCGACAAAGGCGATGATTATCACCGCGCCCTTGCAGCACCCCTGGCTGCTGCAAAGGTCGATTTTGCTATCCTTGTCGGGAAAGAGATGACAATTCTTGCTGATGAGTTGAAAGCAGGGGTTGAGGGACCGAAGGAATTCGCGCATTGCGCGACCGCGCAGGAGGCACTTGCCCTTCTGCAACAATATCTTTGCGCATCGGACACGATTTTGGTCAAAGGTTCCAACAGTATGGGACTTTCCACCATCGTCAGCGCGCTGACGGGTGGGGAAAACTGATGCTTTATGTTTTGGCTGAATATCTAGGTTTTCCTGGGATACTTAACCTTATTCGCTATCTAAGCTTCCGCTCCGGAGCTGCGGTTGCAACCGCTCTTGTTATCGGCCTGCTTATCGGTCCACGCTTCATTAGCATGCTGCGCGTGCGCCAAGGCAAGGGCCAGCCCATCCGCAGTGATGGGCCGCAATCCCATCTTGCAAAAGTGGGCACCCCAACAATGGGCGGGCTGATGATATTGGTCTCGGTCGGCATTTCCATGCTGTTGTGGATGGATTTGAAGAATGTTTACGTTTGGGCCTGCTTGCTCGTGACCGTGGGCTTCGGCACCGTCGGGTTTCTCGATGATTATGATAAGGTCAAGAAACGCAGCCACAAAGGCGTATCTGGCAAAGTCCGCTTGTTGTGGGAGTTTGCGATTGCGGGCGTTGCGGTATCGCTGATTGTCGCGCAATCAGGTGGGAATTTGTATCTGCCGTTTGTTAACGGCCCCGTGATCGACTTGGGCTGGTGGTATGTACCTTTTGGTGCGTTTGTGATTGTTTCATTCGGCAATGCAGTAAACTTGACCGACGGCCTTGATGGCCTTGCGACGATGCCCGTCATCATTGCCTCCATTGCATTTATGTTGATCGTCTACATGGTCGGCAATGCCAAATATGCAGCATATCTGGGTATTCCGTTCTTTTTGGGGGCAGGGGACCTCGCCATGCTTTGTGGCGCGATTGTGGGCGCGGGCCTTGCCTTTTTGTGGTTCAACGCCCCGCCTGCGGCTGTTTTCATGGGCGACACGGGAAGCCTTGCTTTGGGTGGAACGCTGGGCGCGATTGCCGTTGTGGCGCACCATGAATTTGTTCTTGCCATCATCGGCGGACTTTTCGTTATTGAGGCGCTTTCGGTCATCATTCAGGTGTTCTGGTTCAAGCGGACCGGAAAGCGCATTTTCCGCATGGCCCCGATTCACCACCATTTTGAACAGCTGGGCTGGTCGGAGCCGACCGTTGTCATTCGGTTTTGGATTGTGGCTTTCGTATTGGCGCTTGCGGGGCTATCAACCCTTAAGCTCAGATGATTACTAGCCCTGCCTTTAAAGACCGGAAGTACGCTATATTGGGGCTTGCGCGCTCCGGTCTGTCCGCGGCACGTTCCCTCGTGGCAGGCGGCGCGCAGATATTGGCGTGGGACAATGATGAAGGCGCACGCGCCAAAGTCGCTGACATCGCGACGATTGCTGACCCGTTGCTGAGTGACCTGTCCGGTTATGACGCGATTGTGGTATCACCCGGGGTACCGATTAACCGTCATCCTATCGCTGAAAAGGCACAGGAAGAAGGCCTGTCGCTGATTGGTGATATGGAATTGTTTGCGATGGCGCGGCCTAATTTGCCGCCGCACCGCGTGGTCGGCATTACCGGAACCAATGGCAAATCTACGACGACGGCGCTTGTGCATCATGTGTTGGAAAGCGCAGGGCTGCCGGTGCGCATGGGCGGCAACATCGGGCTGCCCATATTGTCGCAAGCGCCATTGCCCTCAGGCGGCGTGTATGTGCTTGAGCTTTCAAGCTACCAGATCGATATTATGCATACGCTTGCTTGCGATGCTGCCGCGCTCATCAACCTGTCGCCTGACCATCTTGACCGCTATGACGGCTATGAAGGCTATATGGCGTCGAAAGCGCGTCTTTTCGAAATGCAGACGGGACATGAAACGTCGGTCTTTGGCAAAGGCGACACCGACACCGAGCGGGTCTATCGCGACGTGCTTACCCGGCGCGGGGCGGAGTTTGTGCATTTGGTGGATCCGCAGTCGGTCAGCGGTCAAGAAGAATGGCCGTCGCTGCAAGGGCCACATAACCTTCAAAATATAGCAGTGGCCATCGCCATCGTGGAATCGCTTGGCGTGACCGAAGCGCAATGGCGGCCTGCTATGCGGACCTTTAAGGGGCTTGCCCACCGCATGGAGGTTGTTGCCGAACGGAACGGCGTATTGTTCATCAACGACAGCAAGGCGACCAATGGTGCGTCCACCGCGCCTGCGCTGGCGGCATATCCGCGTGTGCACTGGATCGTCGGCGGCTTGCCTAAAACCGACAATCTTGATGAATGCATTCCCAATTTCGGCCATGTTGTAAAGGCGTATACCATTGGTGAGGCGGGGCCGCTGTTTCACGAACTGCTGTCCCCCCATTTGCCAGTAGAACGCAGCGAGATGATGGGCACCGCAGTGCACTCGGCGGCGGCACAGGCGCAACCCGGTGACGTTATCATGCTGTCACCTGCGTGCGCGTCCTTTGACCAGTTCAAGGATTTCGAAGCGCGCGGCGATGCATTCCGCGCAATTGTGGAAGCGTTATGAGCGACGGCAAAGATGTTCCTTGGGTATTGGCGGCAAAGACGGGCAAGATCGGCTTTGCCAACCGTTTGGGCCGTGGTGACCGTTCGCCGCTGGGCGTCTGGTTCTGGGAACTTGACCGCGTGTTGTTGTCGTTGATGATGGTGTTGATTGCGATTGGCTTGCTTGCGGTTGCGGCGGCATCGCCCGCCGGTGCGCAGCGGCTGTCGGCTTCGACATCGCAATTATCCTCGCTGTATTTCTTTTATCGGCAGCTGATGTGGGTGATTGTTGGCGTGCCAATCATGCTGTTTATCTCGATGTGTCCGCGCGAAAAGGCCCGACGCATTGCCGTTTATGGTTTCTGCATTGTGTTCGTGCTGCTTGTGCTCGTGCCTGTATTAGGGCGCGAAGTGAATGGATCGCGCCGCTGGATTGGCCCCAGTTTTGCGGGGCTTCAGCCATCGGAATTCCTAAAGCCCTTTTACGCCGTTACGATGGCATGGATTATCAGCTGGCGGTTGAAAGACCCGACTCTGCCAGTCCTGTTTATCAGCAGCATTGTTACCGCAGCTGTCTGTATCTTCCTTTTGATGCAACCCGACCTTGGCCAGACGATATTGTTCATGGGCACATGGTTCGCATTGATGATGGTCGCTGGCGTTCCTGCAAGCCGTCTCTGGGGCCTCATTGTTAGCGGCATCATATTCATCGTGCTGGCCTATAATTATTACCCGGTTGCAACGCAGCGCATCGATGCCTGGATTTTTGGAACTGAGGGCCTAACTCATGACAAGATGGCGCTGGCGACATTGATCAATGGGGGCTTTATTGGCCTCGGCCCAGGACTTGGGGTCAAAAAATATTCTTTGCCTGAGGGGCATACCGACTACATCTTCTCCGTGATAGGCGAAGAATTCGGTCTGCTTGCCTGCATGGTCATCGCCATACTGTACTTTGCCATACTGGTGCGCATCATCATTCGCTTGCTGGATGAAAAGGACCAGTTTGTAGTGCTGGCGGTTACGGGGCTGGGCGCGCAGTTTTGCGGGCAGGCGATGATTAACATTGCGGTTAACCTAGGGGTCTTTCCCTCCAAGGGCATGACTTTGCCCTTCATTAGCTATGGCGGATCATCCATAGTTGCGCTTTCGATGACATGCGGTCTTATACTCGCACTGACGAAGCGAAACCCTTATCTTGACCGGTCGTTGTATATGGTGAAGGGACAACGGCCATGACCATATATCGGCATTATGTCTTGGCCGCCGGCGGAACCGGGGGGCATCTGATCCCCGCCTTTGCCTTGGGGCAAGAACTGATAAACCGCGGCCACCATGTAGCTTTGATTACCGATGCGCGTGGCGCAAAGATTCCGGGCTGCCCAGACAAGATGGCAACCCATTTGCTGCCCGCTGGCCGGATCACCAAAAAACCCAACAGCTGGTTTTCGGGGATCCTGGCGATTGCCCAAGGCCGCAAGATGGCGCGCCGCTTATACGAAAAATTTGAACCAAGCGCTGTGGTTGGTTTTGGTGGATACCCCGCATTTCCAGCGCTTCTCGGTGCCTTTGCCGAGAAAATTCCGACGATTATTCACGAACAAAATGCCGTGCTTGGCCGCGTCAACCGCTTCACTTCGCGGCACGTGAATGCCATTGCCACATCCTATCCCGAAGTGCTTCGCCTGTCGCCGCGCTACGCAAGCAAGGTGCATCTTGTCGGCAACCCGATCCGTGAAGAGGTGCTTGCCCTGCGCGACAAACCCTATCCCCCGCTTTTGGACGAGGACATTTTTCGCGTGCTTGTGACGGGCGGAAGCCAAGGCGCAACCGTGCTTTCTGACGTTGTGCCCGATGGCCTTTCCCAACTGCCGCTAAATTTGCGGCGTCGGTTGCAGGTAACGCAGCAGTGCCGCGCCGAAGACATTGAGGCTGTGCGCGCAGCATATGTCGCCCACGGCATTCCGGCCGAACTGGCGACCTATTTGCCTGACCTGCCTGAACGACTTGGCTGGGCGCATATGGTGATATCGCGGGCAGGGGCGTCAACGATAGCCGAACTAACCTGCGCTGGACGGCCCGCCATATTGGTACCGCTACCAAGCGCAACCGATGACCACCAAAGCTATAACGTTAAGGAAATGGTCCAAGCAGGCGGCGCCCGCGCCATCGCGCAGCCAGCATTCACCGCGGTAGAGTTGGCCAAGCAGATCGAGAAAATTGCGCTTGAGCCCGGTGCGCTGAAAAATGCGGCGAAGGCAGCGAAAAACTGTGGCAGGCCAAATGCGGTTGCCGACCTTGCCGACCTTGTCGAGTCTTTTGGCCGCGCCCCAATCATGCATCATATAAAGTCCCCATCAGACCACAGGGGCGCGTTCAATACGTCCCCTGCACTTGCCAAAGAGAATGCAGCGTGAAGGGTGTTCCTACCGATATTGGCATTGTCCATTTCGTCGGCATCGGCGGCATAGGGATGTCAGGCATTGCAGAGGTGATGCATAATCTTGGCTATAACGTGCAAGGCAGCGACATTGCGGACAGCTATGTCATTGATGGCCTTCGCCAACGCGGCATCAAGGTGATGATCGGCCACAGTGCGGACAATTTGGGCGAGGCGACCGTCGTTGTAACGTCAACTGCCGTCAAGGAAGGCAATCCCGAGCGCGATGCAGCTTTGGAACGGCGGATACCGCTGGTACGCCGCGCCGAAATGCTTGCCGAATTGATGCGGCTGAAAAATACCGTTGCCGTGGCGGGCACGCATGGAAAGACGACCACGACATCGTTGATCGCCGCGATGCTTGACCATGGCGGCATTGACCCGACGGTCATCAACGGCGGGATCATCAATAGCTATGGTTCCAACGCGCGCCTTGGGGCAAGTGACTGGATGGTGGTTGAAGCCGATGAAAGCGATGGCAGCTTCTTACGGCTTGACGGCACGCTGGCGGTGGTCACCAACATCGACCCAGAACATCTCGACCATTATGGGGATTTTGACGCGATCAAAAGGGCGTTTGTCGAATTTGTCGAAAACGTTCCCTTTTATGGCGCGGCGATCATGTGTCTCGACCATCCCGAAGTGCAGGCCATTTTGCCCAAGATCCGCGACCGTCGGATTATCACTTACGGATTTTCGGCGCAGGCCGATATTCGCGGCGAAAATGTAACCCCGAACCCGGGCGGCAACCGTTTCGATGTGGTCGTACGCGCACGCGATGGATCGCAGCGTACGATAAAGGGTATTCAGCTTCCCATGCCGGGCCGCCACAATGTACAGAACGCGCTGGCCGCGGTCGCCGTAGGCCTTGAAATGGGGATGAGCGACGCAGACGTTGCGCATGGCTTTGCCAAATTCGGTGGCGTTAAGCGCCGATTTAGCAAGGTTGGCGAAGTTGTCCTTGACGGTGGGGTCGTTACGATCATCGACGATTATGGCCACCATCCCGTCGAAATCCGCGCGGTGCTGTCGGCTGCACGCGAAGGTGCGCAGGGGCGAGTCATTGCCGTGGCGCAGCCGCACCGCTTCACCCGGCTGCGCGACCATATGGATGATTTCCAACAAGCATTTAATGATGCCGACATGGTGTTCATATCACCCGTCTATGCTGCTGGCGAGGGTCCGATTGACGGCATAGATGCAGATGCGCTGGTGCATGGCATAAAGGCGCGCGGGCATCGTTCGGCTGCGACTGTGGCCGATGCCGATGATCTGGCACGCAAGCTGGCCGAAGTTGTTCAGGCGCATGACATGGTCGTGTGCTTGGGCGCTGGCGACATCACCAAATGGGCGGCTGGCCTTGCCGACGCAATTCAGGCAGCGCGCGGATGACAGTGCTGCATATGCCGCAAGTGCAAGGACGTTTGACGCAAGCCGCACCGCTGGCGCCTTTAGTCTGGTTTAAGTCGGGCGGCTGCGCTCAATATCTGTTTGAGCCTAAAGACATCGCCGATCTGCAATCCTTTTTGCACGAACTTGACCAAGCCGTGCCGGTCATGGCGCTTGGCTTGGGATCTAACCTGATCATCCGAGATGGCGGCGTCAGGGGTGTCGTTATCCGCTTGGGTAAGGCATTTGCTAAAGTCATTTGTGCCGACGCTGTCACGATGGAATGCGGTGCAGGGGCATCAGGCATTTTGGTGTCCTCCACCGCGCGCGACAATAAAATTGCTGGTCTTGAGTTTCTGCGCTCTATTCCAGGAACTGTCGGCGGCTTTGTTCGCATGAACGGCGGCGCATATGGCGGCGAGGTGAAGGACATTTTGCGCGATTGCGACATTGTGATGCGGGACGGGACTTTTGCGACGTTGACTTTGGATGAACTGCACTACAGCTATCGCCACTCCGAATTGCCCGACGGCGCAATCGTCGTGGCTGCCCGTTTTCAAGGACGTCCCGGAGAACCCGAAGCCATCCAAGCCGAGATGGACCGCATCAGCGCATCACGCGAAGCATCGCAGCCATTGCGATCCAAAACCGGCGGGTCGACCTTCAAAAATCCGGACGGACATAAGGCATGGCAATTGGTCGATGCTGCGGGGTGCCGCGGGCTTCAGATTGGCGGTGCGCAGGTGTCCGAAAAACACACCAATTTCCTGATTAATACCGGCGATGCGACCAGCGCGGATATCGAGGCGCTTGGCGAAGAAGTCCGTGCACGCGTAATGGCACAGTCTGGCGTGGCACTAACATGGGAAATCCAGCGCGTGGGTGAAACGAGATGAGTAAGCACATTCACGTTGCCGTGTTGATGGGGGGGTGGTCGAATGAGCGGCCTGTGTCCTTGATGAGCGGCAATGGGGTCGCCGATGCTTTGGAAAAGGTCGGATATCAGGTTAGCCGCGTCGATATGGACCGCAATGTCGCGCAAGTGCTGGCTGGCCTTCGTCCTGATGTCGTATTCAATGCCTTGCATGGTGTCCCGGGTGAGGATGGCACAGTGCAGGGCATGTTGGACCTCATGGGCATCCCTTATACGCATAGCGGCATGGTGACGTCGGTTATCGCGATTGACAAGGAACTGACCAAGCAATGCCTTGTGCCTGCCGGAATTCCTATGCCCAAGGGCACGATGGTCGATAGCGAAAGTCTATATGCGGCTGATCCGCTGCCGCGGCCTTATGTGCTTAAGCCCGTGAATGAAGGCAGCTCGGTTGGCGTGGCAATTGTCACTGATGACAGCAATTATGGCAATCCGATTACCCGTGATGCCAAAGGGCCGTGGCAGGAATTTGACCGGTTGCTAGCAGAACCTTTCATCAAAGGCCGCGAGCTGACGGTAGCAGTGCTGGGTGACAAGCCGTTGTGCGTGACTGAGTTGAAGCCAAAGAGCGGCTTTTACGACTTTGACGCGAAATACACCGATGGCCTGACTGAACATATCTGCCCTGCAGAAATCCCCGATGATGTGGCGCAATATATGCTGGATACTGCGCTGCGCGCGCATCAATTGCTTGGCTGTAAAGGTGCCTCACGTACCGATTTTCGTTGGGATGACGAAGCGGGTATGGACGGTATATTCGTTCTGGAAACCAATACGCAGCCCGGCATGACACCGTTAAGCCTCGTGCCCGAGCAAGCGCGGCATGTTGGTATCAGCTATGAACAGCTGGTCGACATCATTGTGAAAGAGGCGCTGGCATAATGGCAGGTGCGACACGCAAGCCAGCAGCAAAGCGCAAAGCAACTGCGGCCAGCCCGCGGAAGAAGGTCTCCCAGATTTCGGGTGTCGACAAAGTGTTGCGCATGCTCCCATTTTCCGAAGAGGAAGTGCAGCGCGTCATCACTTGGATTATCGTCGCGGTGCTTGCTGCGCTTGCCTTTGCCGCTGCGCAATATGCTGGACTTACCGCCGCTGCCTATCAGCAATATGCCGCGCTTGCCGCAAAAGCCGGTTTTCAGGTGCAGCGCATTGAGGTCACGGGCATGGAGCGGGTCGACCAGTTGAGGGTCTACCAACTCGTTCTCGCCGAAAAAGACCGTGCGATGCCGTTGGTGGATATCGACAAAGTGCGCATGGATCTTTTGCAATATGGCTGGATTAAGGACGCCCGCGTTGCACGGCGGCTGCCGGATACGCTTGCAGTCGAGATTATCGAGCGCACACCGACCGCCATTTGGCAACGCAACGGGAAATATTCGTTAATCGACGCAGAGGGGATTGTTCTGCAAAATATCCGCCCCGGTGAGGGCGGTGACTTGCCGATGCTGAATGGAAATGATGCAAACCGGCACACGGTCGCGCTGAGTGCGTTACTCGACAAAGCGTCTGCCCTGAAATCACAAGTTTCCGGTGCAACCTGGGTCGGCAATCGTCGGTGGGATATTCAGTTTCAAACCGGAGAAACGCTTGCGCTGCCAGAAGGAGAGGCCGCCGCAGCTAAAGCGTTGCTGAATTTTGCGCGCATGGATGGTGTGCACCGCTTGCTTGGCCGAGACCTGATTCACTTTGACCTGCGCGACCCAGATCGCGCCTATTTCCGCAAAGCACAGAAGGTGGAACCCGCCAAAGTGGAGAAGACGGAAAAAGTGGAAAAAGTGGATACCAACGAAGTTATCTCTAAAATCAGTGGACAAACAGCATGAAGACGACGCGCGTTGAAAGGCTGATATCGGCAATCGATATCGGCTCGTCGAAGGTTTCTGCGTTGATTGCGGGTCAAACCGATAGTGGCGAATTGCTTGTTCTTGGCACAGGGCAGCGCGAAAGTCGGGGTGTGACGCGCGGATGCATTGCTGATGTCGAACAGGCAGAACTATCCGTGCGCCATGCGGTCGAACAAGCGGAGCGGATCGCTGGCCTCAACATCGACCGCGTTTGGGTTGGCATGTCTGCTGGCGGGCTCGATAGTATGCTCGCGCCGGTCGAAATCGAATTAGGCGGCGACCGCATTACACAAGAAGATGTGAGCGAACTGCTGCAGGCTGGACGCGACAATATCCAAACCGGCGGCAAAATGGCGCTGCATATTCAACCGACCTTATATTCGCTTGATGGGGTTGGCGGCGTAGCAAACCCAATTGGACTGCATGCCGACCGCTTGGGCGTTGACGTGCATGTTATCCTTGCTGATCCATCGCCGGTTCGGAATATGGACATGACGGTCCGCGCGGCACATTTGGATGTAGAATCGCTAGTCGTTGGACCGGTTGCAACTGGCCTTGCGTGTCTGACATCAGAGGAGCGTGAACTGGGCGTTGCGCTGGTCGAATTCGGCGCGGCGGTCACCAATGTGTCGGTGTTCATCGGCGGAATGTTAGTTGGGCTTGAGACCATTCAAAAGGGCGCGTCGGACATTACCGATGACATCGCCTCAGCCTTTGGTATTCGCAGGGCGCAGGCAGAACGATTGAAATGCTTTCATGGTTCTGCCTTAACCAGTCCGCGCGACTATCAGGAAGTTCTTGATATCGGTCCCGACGAAAATGGCGTTGAGCCCGGAAGCCAAGCGCCACGCATCACCAAAGCACAGTTAAACGCAGTGGTTTGCCAGCGCGTCGACGGCATTGTTACCGAAGTTGCGCAAGCATTGAAGACGCTAGGATTTTCTGGACCGTCTGGACATCAGGTGGTGCTGACCGGCGGCGGTGCGGAGCTTAAGGGTGCCGCCGAACATATGCAGAGCGCGCTTGGACGGACTGTGCGCATTGGTCGTCCTTCTGGGCTAACCAGTATTCCCGAAGCACATTCTGGCCCCGCATTTTCGACACTGGTGGGTTTGATTCATTATGCCGCATCGGAGCGTCTTGAGCTTCAATCCGGCTATGATATGCGCGCTGAACAGCTTGGCGGGACGATGCCTAGTTTGATTGAACGCATAAAACGGGCGGTTCGTGAGAACTTCTAACAGAAAGCTGTGCAAAACGGGTAATTTTGGGGTGTGCGTTTTTTACTTTTGTGTCAAAAGCATAAAAATTTCGAACATGCTGATGGGGCTAAGGGGATAAAATTATGAGCATCAATATCGGGCCACCAATGGTTGACGAATTGAAGCCGAAAATCGCAGTTATTGGGGTTGGCGGCGCTGGCGGTAACGCAGTTGCAAACATGATTGGCGCGCAGGTCGAAGGCGTTGATTTCGTTGTAGCCAACACGGACGCGCAGGCCCTGAACGCTTCGCCTGCTGAATATCGTATCCAGCTTGGCCCTGAAATTACACAAGGATTAGGTGCTGGATCACGTCCTGAAGTTGGCCGTGCGGCCGCGGAAGAAACCATCGAGCAGGTGAAGGCCGCATTGGCCGGTTGCCACATGTGCTTCATCGCGGCGGGTATGGGGGGCGGAACCGGAACCGGTGCTGCTCCCGTTATTGCCCAAGTTGCGCGTGAAATGAATATTTTGACAGTTGGTGTTGTTACAAAGCCATTCCTTTTTGAAGGATCGCGCCGGATGCGCTCGGCAGAATCCGGCATTGCCGAGTTGCAACAGCATGTTGACACATTGATTGTCATTCCAAACCAGAATCTGTTCCTGGTCGCTAATCCCAACACGACGTTCAAAGAAGCCTTCCAGCTTGCAGACGAGGTTTTGCAGCAAGGTGTTCGTGGCATCACTGATCTCATGGTCATGCCTGGCCTTATCAACCTCGACTTTGCCGACGTTCGGTCTGTCATGCACGAAATGGGCAAGGCAATGATGGGTACTGGTGAAGCAGAGGGTGACAACCGCGCACTTGAGGCTGCGGAAAAGGCAATTGCCAATCCGCTGCTCGACGGCGTTTCGATGCAGGGTGCTAAGGGCGTTATCGTCTCGATCACCGGCGGCGAAGATATGCGCTTGATGGAAGTCGACGAGGCTGCAAACTACATCCGCGAATTGGTTGATCCCGATGCCAACATTATCTGGGGCTCGGCGTTTAACGAAAATCTGAACGGCAAAATCCGTGTTTCTGTCGTTGCTACTGGCATTGACAATGAAGGCTTGAGCGCTTCGCCTGCGACACAATCGCGCACGCCTTTCTCATTCAGCCGTCCAGCGGTGGCAGTTTCGTTCAGCCGTTCAGAGATGGCAGAACCCGTTGCGCCTGAAAGCTCAACATCCCTGTTTGATCACACGCCTGCGGCTGCACCTGAAGACGCAAGCCATGATGAACAGCCGGAGATTGAAGCTGAAGACGATAGCTTGGTTTTGGGCAGTGATTTCGAAGCAACCGATGCTGATGAAGACATTGAGCCGATGGTTGCAGAAACGCCAGCTCCGCCCAGCATGTCGTCAAGTTCGTGGGCAGGTGCAGATGCACTTGAACTCAACACGCCCGCTGAGGAAGAGGTGCCTGTACCTGCCGCAGCCCCAGTTGATGTGCCTGCGGCGTCTGAACGCGTTGCTCCGCGCATTCCAACAGGCGGAACATTGTTTGAGCGGATGTCCAATCTGTCTCGCGGTCTTTCGCGCTCCGATGACGAGAACAAGGCTGATGATGACGCTAGCAGCGTCAATATCCCGCGGTTCCTTGATCGGCAGAACAACTGATAGGTTGCGCATCCAGCGCAGCGTCAGTTCGTCCTCTTTAGACAACCGTTTGTCCGAGCAGAGCGTTAACGCGCTTTGCGGCGGGCAGCGGCTGCTCCAATAGAGGCGCATGCATGTGACAATTTTACGAAGCGCGGGGCTATTGTGCGCGCTTATGATATCAACCAGCGCCTTTGCGCAAGCGGTTGACGAAAGCGCACTTGAAGCTTTTGACAGACAAACTCCTAAAGTGCCCCCCGTTATATCGGAACCTGCAGGGGCCGTGGAACTGCGCTCTGCAATGCGGAGAATTTCATTCAACCCGTCGGACGCTGACGCATTGGCGGACGCTGGCAATGCGTCTTTAGTTTTGGGTGATGCCAACGCGGCGCTCAATTTCTTCACACGCGCAAACGCGCTGCGCCCCGGTAACAGCCGCATCGTTTCGGGCCTGGCTACTGCCACCGTGCGTACCGAAAACCCCTTTGAAGCGCTTCGATTGTTTGATGACGCGGTCCGGTTGGGCGCGAATGAACGCTCAATTGCGATTGATCGCGCATTGGCGTTCGATCTGCTGGGAAATTTTGATCGCGCACAGCAGGATTATAAGCTGGCGCGGACCGCATTTACCTCAGATGATTTGATTATAAGGCAGTCTGTATCCTTGGCCTTGGCCGGGCAAAAGGAACAAGCTGATGCGATGCTGGTACCGCTGCTTGAGCGCAAAAGCGCTTCCGCTTGGCGTGCGCGCGCCTTCATGCTTGCGGCGCGGGGCGAGTTGCGTGAATCAACAAAAGTCGCGCAAGGCTTTATGGATGGCCCTTCCGCGGAACGCATGGAGCGGTTCTTTCGTTTAATGCCCAACCTTACAGGCGCGCAGCAGGCGGCGGCCATTCATCTTGGGCATTTCCCAACGAGCCAATATGTCGGGCGTGACAGCGAACAGGTCCGCCGCGTTGCAGCAGCGCTTCCGCAAACTGCGCTTGCATCTCCGCAAAACCGCCTAATTCCGTTGGGCGATCCGTTTGGTCCGAAGACTGCAAAAACCGGAGATACCAAAATTGCGCAGGCGCCTGACGTCAAGAAGGACCGAAAGGCCCAGGAGACCGGAAAGGTTCTGACGGCTGTGGCTAATATTCCCGCGTCGCCGAAGCCTGCCGCGACGTTGAGCCCAGCGCCAACTGCCATTTCTGGTCCTGTCAGCAATGTTCCTATCATTACCCAAGCGGAGACAAAGGCAGCTTTTTCCGCCATAATGGGGGCAGCCATATCGTCACCGGCGCCGTTACTAACTGTGCAAGGGCCGACACCTGCGCCGACCGCACTTGCAGTTGCATCATCCAGTTTCGATCTCGGTGCGGTTGTTGCCTCTATCGAAATTCCCGAGGGTGAACAGCTGCCCTCGCAAGTTCCGGTCGATTTGAAAAGTTTGAAGCCTGTGATGACCAAGGTGGCAGCAGAGCGCGCCAAGATCGCTAAGGTTGATGCCAAGATTGCGGCAAAGGCCAAGCTCGAAAAGGATAATCCAGCGCGATATTGGGTGCAAATCGCCGCTGGAAATGCTGGTGCGCTTGGCTTTGACTATCGCAAATTTGTCAAAAAATATCCGGAATTGCTCAAGAAGAGAAATCCTTTCACGGCGGAATGGGGCAAGACAGATAGGCTTTTGGTTGGTCCTTTTGCGGACCAGAAAGCGGCGAAGAAGTGGGAGGGCGACTATAAAAAGGGTGGCGGTGATGCTTTCATGTGGAAAAGCGAGATTGGCGAGGCCGTTAGTCCGTTGAAAACAAAATAGCCGCTTTCGAATTAGGTCGGTTGGCGGCATAAGCGCGACATGTCGCAACTGGCCCCTTATGCTTCCTTTCCTGACCATAGTCGTGGCCGGCTTCATGCCGAGCCGAAGAGCGACATTCGCGGACCGCGCGATATTTTTCAGCGTGATCGCGACCGCATCATTCACTCCATTGCTTTCCGCCGCCTGCGTCACAAAACGCAGGTGTTCATTTCACCCGATGGGGATCATTACCGCGTACGCCTTACCCACAGCCTTGAGGTCGCGCAGATCGGCCGCACCATCGCCCGCGCGCTGGGGTTAAACGAGGATTTGACCGAGGCCTTATGTCTCGCGCACGACATTGGCCATCCGCCCTTTGGCCACGCGGGAGAGGATGCACTTGAAGCGGCGATGAAGCCTTTTGGCGGGTTCGATCATAATGCGCAGACGCTCCGCACATTAACACATCTTGAATCGCCATATCCATCATGGCCGGGCTTAAACCTAAGCTGGGAACTGCTTGAGGGGCTGGCCAAGCATAATGGCCCCGTCGCACGTCCCGGTTGGGCCTTGGCCGAGGTAGATGCAGGCTTTGATTTACGCCTCACTGACTGGCCATCGCTTGAGGCGCAGATTGCGGCGATCAGCGATGATATTGCTTATGACAATCATGACATTGACGATGGCATTCGGGCTGGCTTGCTCGACATTGACCAATTGCTTGAACTGCCTTTTGTGGCGGAGCGTTGGGAAGCGATATTGGTTCGCCATCCCGACGTGCGCCCGCGCCGGTTGATTGGCGAACTGACGCGCGAACAGATTGGTATCATGGTCAATGATGTGATTGAGTCTACGCGTGGCAGAATACAAGAACTGGGCATCAAGAACGCCGATGATGTGCGCAAGGCGGGCGTCATGATCGGCGGGTTTTCGTCGGAAATGGCGGCGCGCGAACGTCTGCTCAAGGCGTTTATGTATGAAAAGCTGTACCATCATCCCACGCAAAATGAAGCGGCGGTTGGTGCCTCGAAAATCGTGCGCGAATTGTTTGTGGCCTATCGCAATGACGTGCGCCTGCTGCCACTTGAATGGCGCGAAAATTTGCCGGAACACGACCCAAAGCGCAGCCGCCACATCGGTGATTTTCTGGCTGGTATGACGGATCGCTATGCCACTGACCGGCATCGTGAGATATATAGGGACATGGCATGAAGCGAAAAATTCTTATCGCCGGTGGTTCAGGGTTGGTTGGCAGACAAACCGCGGATTTTTTGGTGGGCAGCGGATATGAGGTCCACTTGGTTTCGCGGCGGCCGTCGGCGCTGTCGATGCCTGCCATAAAAGAGCATGTCGCCTTAAGCGATGACTGGCCGGAGATTGTGGCCCGCATCAAGCCTGACTGCTCCATTTCCTGTTTGGGCACGACTATACGCAAGGCCGGATCGCAGGATGCTTTCAAGGCGGTCGACCATGATCTTGTGCTTGCCTTTGCACAGGCCAGCCATGCAGCTGGAGCGCAGTATTTTATAACGGTTTCATCCGTAGGTGCGATGCCCGCCAGCGGCAGTTTTTATCTAAGAACAAAGGCGGAGATGGAGCAGGGGCTTCGCAATATCAGCTTTCAACGTCTTGATATCATGCGACCCAGCCTGCTGACGGGTGGTCAACGTGATGACCATCGTCCTGGTGAGGCCTTCGGTATCCTCTTGGCGCCGATTGCTGATTTGCTGATGTTCGGACCGATGAAGAAATATGCTTCTACGCCGTCTGACAAAGTAGCAAAGGCTATTGCTGCGCTGGCAAACAGACATGAAGGTGGTGTTTTTATCCACGAAAATGATTCGATAAACGCGCTGGCTGGTTGACTCTATAGGGCGGCAAGGCCAATGCGGATCGGTCGCTGACGAAGCGGGAGAGCGTCCCTTTAAGGGGCCGCCGAAGGAGCAACCGCCCCGGAATCTCTCAGGCAAAAGGACCGCTTCGGCTTTTGCGACACTCTGGAAAGCGCATGTCTTTGCGATTTTTAAAGATATGCCACCGAAGGTGTAACCTGCCTTTGTGACCGTTCGCGGCAACAAAGGCGGATAAAGCTCTCAGGTACCCGTGACAGAGGGGGCAGCAGACCTTGCGCCAACCGGCGTCGGTCGCTGCGACTCTTGAACGGACTGATATGAGCGAAGAAGACGAATTCGACCTCGAACCCATAGAAATATTGGAGCTGCCGCTCGACGCATGGCATCGCGACAAGGGCGCGCGCATGGTAGAGTTTGCGGGCTATCAGATGCCCATCCAATATGAAGGCATCATGGCCGAACATATCTGGACGCGCGACAATGCCGGGCTTTTTGATGTTAGCCATATGGGGCAATTGATGCTGACCGGCGACGGCGTGGCCGAAGCGCTTGAGGCGATGGTCCCTGGCGATATCTCGGCGCTTAAAGAAGGCAAGATGCGTTATTCACTCTTGCTCGCCGAAGACGGCGGCGTTCTTGATGACATGATGATTACGGCTGTGCCGATGGGGCTGTATGTTGTCGTCAACGGCGCGGTAAAATGGGACGATATGGGCTATTTGCGCGAGAACCTGCCCGACGAAATCACCATCAACAATATGGAAGACCGCGCCCTATTGGCGCTTCAAGGCCCCAAAGCTGCGGAAGCATTGAAGCGCGTTGTGCCCGGCGTTGACGCTTTGTACTTCATGGAGGCAGGCTCTTTCTTCTGGGGGCCAAAGACGGATCCGGAGCCGCTTTGGATCAGCCGTTCAGGCTATACCGGTGAGGATGGCTTTGAAATTTCGGTGCCCGCGGCCCATGCACCAAGGCTTGCTGACCAGCTGTGTGCGCAGCCCGAAGTTAGGCCGATCGGCCTTGGTGCAAGGGACTCGTTGCGGCTTGAGGCGGGACTTCCCCTTTATGGTCACGACATGAACCCAGATGTTGACCCCGTCGAAGGCAATGTAGCCTTCGCAATCTCCAAACGCCGCCGCGCCGAAGGTGGGTTTGCGGGCGCAGAACGCATATTGAATGCACTTGCCAAAGGCCCCGCACGCAAGCTGGTTGGGCTGTCGGTCGACGGGAAAATGCCCGTGCGAGAAGGCGCGCCGATATTTGCAGGCGAGGCGCAAGTCGGCATTATAACCTCAGGTGGATTTGCCCCAAGCTTAGGCGCACCCATCGCCATGGGCTATGTCGATGCCGCCCATAATGCCGCCGGCACCGCGCTTGAGGCAGAGGTGCGCGGCAAGCGCGTTTCCGTCACCGTCGCAAACCTCCCCTTCGTCCCGCATCATTATCATCGCAAAGGAGCCAAAGCATGACCCGTTATTTCACCGAAGATCATGAGTGGATCGAAGTTGATGGCGACAGCGTTACGGTCGGCATCACACATTATGCGCAAAGCCAATTGGGCGATATCGTGTTCGCGGAAGTTCCGGCGGCAGGCGCAACCTTGAAAAAAGGCGGTGATGCAGCGGTTGTAGAATCAGTGAAGGCCGCATCGGACGTTTACGCGCCGGTCAGCGGCACTGTAATTGAAGGCAATGACGCATTGGAAGGCGACCCTGCCTTGGTCAACAGCGATCCAGAAGGCGAGGGCTGGTTCTTCAAACTGACCTTAAGTGACAGCAACGAGCTCGATAGCCTCATGAATGCCGTTGCGTATCAGGCATTTGTTGACGGACTTTAAGACAATCTGTTCCCCCGCCAGTGCGCCAAGGAGATTGACATGCGTTATTTGCCGCTAAGCCCATCCGACCGACAGGCTATGCTTGGCATCATCGGGGTAAAATCAATTGATGATTTGTTCGTTGATGTGCCTGCCCAAGCGCGGTTGGACGGGCCAATTCGGGGCCTGCCAAACCATGCCAGCGAAATGGCGGTGGAACGGCATTTCTCCACCCTCGCGCGCAAAAACATGACGGCGTCGCAGCATCCGTTCTTTTTGGGTGCAGGCGCGTACAAGCATCATGTGCCGGCGAGTGTTGATCACATCATCCAGCGCGGCGAGTTCCTGACGGCCTACACGCCGTATCAGCCCGAAATCGCGCAGGGCACGCTACAAATGCTGTTCGAATTCCAGACGCAGGTTGCGCGACTGTTCGGCTGCGATGTTGCCAATGCGTCGATGTATGACGGCTCCACGGCGTGCTGGGAAGCGATTGGCATGGCTGGCCGCATTACCAAGCGGACAAAGGCAGTGCTATCGTCGGGGCTGCACCCGCATTATGTCAGCGTCGCCAAGACCATGGCGCAATATACAGGCGACACACTCGATACTGCCTTGCCGCACCTGTCCGCCAAAACCGATAGCGTGCGGTTGCTCGACGCCATTGATGGCGAGACCAGCTGTGTCGTTGTGCAATATCCCGACATATTGGGGCGGATTGAAGACCTGTCCGCTATCGCTGCCAAAGCCCATGAGCATGGCGCGTTGCTGATCGCGGTGGTGACGGAGCCGGTTGCTTTGGGTGCGATTAAGGCACCGGGCGACATGGGCGCGGACATCGTTGTGGGTGAGGGGCAGTCGCTTGGCGTTGGCCTGCAATTTGGTGGACCTTATGTCGGCTTATTCGCGTGTAAGGAAAAATTCGTCCGCCAGATGCCCGGTCGCTTGTGCGGAGAGACTGTGGATGCGCAAGGCAAGCGCGGCTTTGTCCTGACCTTGTCTACGCGCGAGCAGCATATCCGCCGTGAAAAGGCGACATCAAATATCTGCACAAATTCAGGACTTTGTGCGCTGGCCTTTAGTGTACATCTAACCTTGCTGGGCGAAAAAGGGTTGCGCGGATTGGCGCAGTTGAACCATGCGCTCGCGGTGCAGGTGGCGGATCGGCTGACCCAGATTGCTGGTGTCGAATTGGTCAATGATAGCTTCTTCAATGAATTCACGCTCAAGCTGCCCAAGGAGGCGCGGCCAGTGGTGCGCGCGCTTGCAGACCGCGAAATTCTAGGAGGCGTGTCGCTTGGACGGCTCTATCCGGGGACGGATGCACTCTCCATGGGACTCGTTGTGGCCGTTACTGAGGTTGTAACCAGTGAGGATGTGGAAACATTCGCGGTTGCTTTGCAGGAGATTTTGGCATGAACGCAATCAATCAAAGCGGATGGAAGCCTGAAATGGGCAATGCGGACGAAACCACGCCTGCGACCTTCACAGGTAACAAGGCGTTGATGCTTGAAGAAGCATTGATTTTCGAAATTGGCACCGCCGTAACAACGGGTGTTGACCTTGCCAACCCGCCGAAGGTTGCCGCGCGCTTGGGCAATTTGGAGCGGTATCGCGAAATTGGCCTTCCCGGCCTGTCGGAACCTGAAACCGTCCGCCATTATACCCGCCTTAGTCGTCAGAATTATGCGATTGATTTGGGCTTCTTCCCGCTGGGGAGCTGCACGATGAAGCACAATCCGCGGCTGAATGAAAAGGTGGCACGTATGGCAGGCTTTGCCGATGTGCATCCTTTGCAGCCTATCGAGACCGTGCAGGGGGCATTGGCAGTTATCAATGAGTTGGCCATGTGGCTGATCCAGCTCACGGGCATGCACGGGGTCGCTATGACACCGAAGGCTGGCGCTCACGGGGAGTTGTGCGGAATATTGTGCATCAAGGCCGCTCTTGCGGCACGTGGTGATCCGCGCAGCGTCATTCTCGTTCCCGAAAGCGCGCATGGGACCAACCCTGCCAGCGCCGCTTTCGCCGGTTTCTCGGTTGAGAATATCCCGGCAACCTCCGAAGGCCGTGTGGATCTTGCGGCGCTTAAAGCAAGGCTTGGTCCTGATGTGGCCGGGGTGATGATCACTAACCCCAACACATGTGGCCTGTTCGAAAGTGACATGCGCGAGATCTCTGATGCCGTCCACGCGGCTGGTGGCTACGTCTATTGCGATGGTGCGAATTTCAACGCGATTGTTGGTCGCGTCCGTCCCGGCGATCTCGGCATCGATGCGATGCACATCAACCTGCATAAGACCTTCTCCACCCCGCATGGCGGCGGTGGGCCGGGTTCCGGGCCGGTCGTATTGTCTGAAGCGCTGTCGCCTTATGGCCCCTTGCCCTATACCGCACGCAATGCTGATGGCCATTACGAACTTATCGAGGAAGAACCCGCTCAGGAATGCCATCCACACAGTTTTGGGCGCATGACCGCTTTCCACGGCCAAATGGGTATGTTTACCCGCGCACTGTCCTACATCTTGTCGCATGGTGCAGACGGTTTGCGCCAAGTGGCCGAAGATGCAGTCCTCAACGCTAACTATATCTTGCGCAGCCTCGAAGATGTGCTTGAGGCGCCATTTGCGCATAGCGGCCCGTGTATGCATGAGGCATTGTTCAGCGATAACGGTTTGGCCGAAGGCTTTTCCACCCTCGACATCGCCAAGGGCCTGATCGACGAGGGCTATCACCCGATGACGGTGTATTTCCCGCTTGTGGTCCATGGCGCTATGTTGGTTGAACCGACCGAAACCGAAAGCAAAGCAACGCTAGACCAGTTCATCGGCGCACTACGTTCGGTGGCGGAGCGGGCAAAGGCGGGTGACCCGTCGTTGAAGTCTGCGCCGCATCACGCGCCGCGCTGTCGCCTTGATGAAACCCAGGCGGCGCGCAAGCCCGTGCTGGTATGGCGGGAACCAGAACAATTGGTTGCAGCCGAGTGAGCGGCCCGCAGCCATTTGTGTTTGAAGCCGGGGTCGAGGTCAAACGATACGCGCCCGCGACCGAGCGGAACCGCGATGTGATTGCGGAAACGCTGGTGAATGTACTTCCTGCGCAGGGATTGGTGTTAGAAATCGCCAGCGGTACTGGTGAACATGCTGTGCACTTTGCGCAGCTGTTCCCGGGAATAATGTGGCAACCAAGCGACCCTGACCCCATTGCCATTGCATCGATCAACGCTTGGCGCGGGGACTGTGCCTTGCCGAATCTGCAGCCGGGGATGTTGCTGGATGCCTCGGCGGACTGGTCAATCGCGCACGCCGACGCGATTGTCTGCATCAACATGGCGCATATTAGCCCATGGGCGGCCACAGTCGGGCTACTCCGTAACGCCGCCCGCATCTTGCAGCAATCCGCACCGCTTTTCATCTATGGGCCATTTCGCCAGCGCGATGTCCCCTTAGCCGAAGGTAACGCGATATTCGACACTGCGCTGCGACAACAGAACACGGAATGGGGCCTGCGTTATGTTGAGGACATTACCAAAGAAGCGCGCGACGTCGGCTTGACCCTGGATCAGATTATCCCGATGCCGTCGAACAACCTATCGCTGATTTTCTGTCGTTGAAGGACACTTCAGTCCTCGCTCGGATTAGCAAATCGCAGCATTGACACGCCGCTACAATCTCCCGACAAAACACATCAGGCCTCTGCGAAAATACGGTCATTCTTGGGAGATAAAAACATGGTCGCTGCCGGTTACGACATACTTACGTTCGATGGCTTCTTAAAGCATTGGACGACGGAAAGACCGGATTGGGCCGCGCTTTCACAAGATAACGCGCATTTCACGTATGCGCAGTTGGAAGAACGCACCGCAAAAATAGCGAATATGCTGCTTGGGCTGGGTTTGAAAAAGGGCGACCGCGTTGCCTGGATTGGCAAGAACAGCGATCTGTATTTTGCGTTGTTCTACGGCGCAGCTCGTGTCGGCATCGTAATGGTCCCGGTTGGCTGGCGTCTGGCGCCCGCCGAATGGGCCTATATCGCCAAGGATACCGGCGCGCGCGTTTTGTTTGCAGGGCAAGGGTTTGAGGCTGGCGTTCAGGCGCTTGGCGATCAGACTGCGACTGTCGAGCGCGTAATCGGCGAGGACGAAGCGCGACAGATGATTGACACGACGCCGCGCGCAACGTTCGACGCTGCTGGCCCCGATGACGCCGCGCTGCAGCTTTATACGTCAGGCACCACAGGTAATCCCAAGGGTGCGGTGCTCTCCAACCGCAACCTGTTTGCCTTGCGCAAAAATGCGGCTGAAGAAGAACATGCCTATAGCAAGTGGGATGATGATGAGGTTGTCCTTATCGCCATGCCCTGCGCGCATATTGGCGGGACCGGGCTTGGCATTATGGCGCTGGCGTCTGGTCTGCCGGCGCTGGTACAGGCCGAATTTACGCCAGATTCGGTCTTTGATGGCATCGAAAAGGGCGGAGCAACGCGATTGTTCATTGTGCCCGCCGCCTTGCAGATGATGGTCAATCACCCCAGATGCCGGGATGTTGATTATAGCCGGCTCAAATATATCCTATATGGTGCCGCGCCCATTCCGCTTGAGCTATTGCGTCAATGCATGGACGTGTTCAGCGCTGAATTCATTCAAGTCTACGGCATGACGGAAACGACGGGCACCATTTGCATGTTGCCGCCTGAGGATCACGACCCCAATGGCAATAAACGGATGCGCTCGGCTGGCAAGCCACTGCCGGGTGTGGAATTACGGGTCGTCGATGGGGCGGGGAATGATGTTCCTGTAGGCGAAGTTGGCGAGATATGGACGCGGTCATCGAACAATATGATTGGCTATTGGAACTTGCCTGACGCCACGAAGGGAACTGTCGCCGAGGGTGGTTGGATAAAGACCGGAGATGCCGGATATCTTGATGAAGACGGATATATGTACATCCACGACCGCGTGAAGGACATGATCATAACCGGCGGCGAAAATGTGTATCCTGCGGAAGTGGAAAGCGCGATTTACGGCCATCCTGATATATTAGAGGTCGCCGTCATTGGCGTGCCTGATGAAAAATGGGGCGAGGCGGTGAAGGCGGTGTGCGTTCCCAAACCCGGTGCTCAGGTGGATCCCGAAAGCGTCATCGCTTGGGCCCGCGCACGCATTGCCGGTTTCAAGGTCCCGCGCTCGGTCGACGTAATCGCTGCTTTGCCCCGCAATGCGTCAGGCAAAATATTACGCAAGGATTTACGAGCGCCTTACTGGGCTGGTTACGACCGGCAGGTAAATTAAAGCTTATTGGAGGCTTGCGGCTGCAATCGTCCAACTTCTAAAATTGCCTATGTTCGTCAGCGCCCGACGCTGACATAATTGAACCCAGCTGCCTGCGCTTCTTCGGTGCGGTATATGTTGCGCAAATCCACAAGAACATCGCCCGCCATTGCGGCGTGTAGTTTCTTGAGATCAAGCGCTCGATATGCGTCCCACTCGGTAATCAAGGCCACTGCTTGTGCATCTTGCGCGGCGTCATAGGCACTGCTGGCCATGATGACATCGGGAAGAATTTTTGCGGCCTCTTCCATACCTTCGGGGTCATGTGCGTGCACAATTGCGCCGGCATCGAGCAAGGTCTGAACAATCGCAATGGACGGCGCATCGCGCATATCATCTGTATTGGGTTTGAACGTGAGGCCAAGCAGACCAATTTTCAGGCCCCGCACATCACCGCCCAGCGCGGTGATGATCTTGCGGCCCATAGCGCGCTTTCTAAGGTCATTGGCCTGCACGACAGCCTCGACTATACGAACCGGCGTTTCATAATCCTGAGCGGTCTTGAGAAGCGCCAGCGTGTCCTTGGGAAAGCAACTGCCGCCATAGCCAGGACCAGCGTGTAAGAACTTTGACCCAATGCGGTTATCAAGGCCGATGCCGCGCGATACGTCTTGCACGTTAGCGCCCAGTTTCTCGCACAGATCCGCCATTTCGTTGATAAAGGTGATCTTCGTCGCCAAAAATGCGTTCGCGGCATATTTGATCAGCTCGGACGAACGGCGGCTGGTGAACAATAAAGGCGATTCGTTGAGAAACAGCGGACGATACACAGCGCGCATGACGTCGCGCGCCCACTCAACATCGCTACCTACGACGATGCGGTCGGGCCGTTTGAAATCACCAATGGCAGCGCCTTCGCGCAAGAATTCAGGGTTTGATACGACTGCAAACTCAAGCTGTGGGTTGGTTTCGCGAATGATGCGTTCAACTTCGTCGCCAGTGCCCACAGGAACGGTAGATTTTGTCACGACAACCGTACGCGGATCAATGGCGCTGGCCAGTTCCTCGGCAGCGGCGTAGACATAGCTCAGGTCCGCATGGCCATCGCCACGGCGCGATGGCGTGCCAACGGCTATGAAAACAGCGTCGCACCCTTTGACCGACCGCAGGACATCCGTTGAAAAGCAGAGCCGTCCAGCGTCTACGTTCGATTTAACCAATGCGTCCAAGCCGGGCTCGTAAATCGGCATGATGTTTGCGTTCAATCGGTCGATCTTTGCCGCATCCTTGTCTACGCAGACAACTTCATGTCCGAAATCCGCAAAGCACGCCCCAGACACAAGGCCGACATAGCCCGAACCGATCATTGCAATCTTCATTGGATATCCCTCTTTCAGACGGCTGTCGAATAGCAGCGCCTTATGACGTTATTTGGTCAGGAACAAGTGTTGCAGCAGGGCTCTGCGATACTAAGCAGGTAATAGACGATCGTGTCGACGCGCATTCCAGACAATCTCAGCTATGCGCTGGCTGGCGTACCCATCTCCAAACGGATTATGTGCCCGCGCCATGGCGGAATAAGCAGCATCGTCGTTTAAAATATTGGAAACTTCCGAAATAATCCTGTGTTTATCGGTACCGATTAGCTTTGCGGTGCCTGCGGTGATGCCCTCAGGGCGCTCGGTAGTGTCACGCAGTACCAGCACAGGTTTGCCAAGCGCTGGTGCCTCTTCTTGAACGCCGCCGCTGTCGGTAAGTATGATGTGACTAATCGACAAAAGATGGGCGAAATTCGGATAATCGAGGGGCTCAATAAGCGCGACATTTGGTAAATTTCTTAATGCAGCATCCATTATCGCACGGACATTTGGGTTCATATGTACGGGGAAGATACATGCCACATCGTCGCGTGCTGCTATGACCGCGATAGCTGCAGCGATATTGCCCATGCTGTTTCCGAAATTCTCGCGACGGTGGGTGGTAATGCCTATGATCTTGCGACCAAGAAAACGGGCCTCAAGCGGCGCGAGCCTGTTGGCCAAAGATGGGTTTTCCACGATACGCTTAGTCACCCAATGCAGAGCGTCAATCACGGTATTGCCCGTTACAAAAACACGGTTCGCTGGAACCGCCTCCGAACGCAACGCCTCTGCTGCAACAGCAGTCGGCGCAAAATGCTGATCAGCAATAGTGCCAATAATTTTGCGGTTAACTTCCTCGGGCCACGGCTGGTAGATGTCACGGCTGCGCAACCCAGCCTCGACATGGCTCACTGGAATCTTCCGATAATAAGCAGCAAGCGCGCCCACCATGGCTGTTGCCGTATCACCTTGAACGATGACGCGGTCTGGTTTGGCGGTATCAAGCACTGAACCAATTGCCTCCAGCAGCCGCGCGGTGAGCGTATCAAGCGACTGGCCGGGCTGCATCAGGTCAAGGTCATAATCCGGCATAATTCCGCTTATCGCCAGAACTTGATCTAGCATTTGTCGATGCTGGGCGCTCACCAGAACTTCAGTTCGCATGTCCGAATATCGGGTCACAGCATCAATAACGGGGAAAAGCTTAATCGCTTCGGGCCGCGTCCCGAAAATCACCATATTCTTGTGCATGTCCGGTCCCTGTGTCTTTTGCTCGAGGCAAAACCGCAGATAAGACTAACATTTTAAGAAGTGACGAAATGTTCTATGAAGTCATTGAAATACCTGGCTATGCTTTGCGTAAAGCAGGTATCAAACTGTAGGACGTTCTTGCGCTTCCATCTCTTGCGCAAGTCGGCGTGACACTGCTTCGGGTGAGCCAGTAAATTTGGCGAGGCGCGCATAAATCAGAGGAATGAGCACAAGAGTAATGAGCGTCGCGAGCGTTACACCGAATACAATAACTACGCCGATTGCGGACCGCGCCGCGCCGCCGGCACCGCCGGCAATTGCCAAGGGTATCGCGCCGAACACGGTTGCGATGGACGTCATTAAAATTGGGCGTAAGCGGCGCGCAGCGGCCTGCTGAATCGCGTCGAGAATTTCCAAACCTTCATCACGCAATTGATTGGCAAATTCGACAATCAAAATCCCGTTTTTCGCGGCCAGCCCGACGAGCATCACAATACCTATCTGACTATATAAGTTCAGCGTCATCCCAGTGAGGGCAAGCCCAATGATGCCGCCACCGACAGCTAGGGGCACTGTCGTGATAATCGTGATCGGATGCACAAAGCTCTCAAACTGAGCCGCCAGCACCAGATAGACGAGAAGAATGGTCAGGAAGAAGACCACGATAATGGAACCACCCGTTTCCTTGAACGCCTGACTTTCGCCGCGATAGCCAACGGCCAGTACCTCTGGCGATGCGACAGCTTGTTCTTCCAGAAACGCCAGCGCTTCACCCATGGAGTAGCCGGGTGCCAGACCGCCCGATAGGGTAATGGCGCGCAGTTTGTTGAAGCGGCCCAAATCGCGTGAGCCGGCTGTTTCAGTATATTTGATGACGTTGGCCAAAGAAACGAGCGCGCCATCGCGCGTTCGCAATTGAATGGCGGCAAGATTTTCCGCTGTGGCACGATCTTTCGCGTCCGCCTGTATGATGACGCGATACTCTTCGCCACGGTCCACATAGTTTGAAACCCTGCGCGACCCCAACAGCGATTGAAGCGCCTGACTGACATCGGCTACCGATACGCCTAGATCGCCAGCGCGCGCGGTATCGACCTGAATCTCCATCTGTGGCTTGGTTTCTTTATAATCTGAATCGAGATTCACGATTCCGGGATTTTGACTTGCTGCTGCCAATATCCGGTTGCGTGCAACGGTTAGTGATTCATAGGTCGAACCTGCAATGACGAAATTCAGTGGCTGGCCCCGACCGCGCCCGATGGAGGAACGAACTGACGCGTTGCCTCGCACCGCAGGCAACTCGGCGAGAGCCTTATTGACCTGTGCGACCACATCTTCGGTTTTTTCGGTACGTTCCTCCCAAGGCTTCAGGAAAATCATGAACGTACCTGAATTGAAATCGTCACTTGCCGAATAGCCGCCAGGTGTGCGCTGGATAACGGAACGAACAGTGCCCTTGTCCAACAATTTAAGTAATGGTTCGGACGCCTGCAGCATGTATTTGTCCATTGCCTCATAACCAGTGCCTTCAGGGGCGGCGATATTAGCGCTCAGGATGCCGACGTCTTCAGCCGGCGCTAGTTCCGACTGAACCGTCGTAAACGAGAGCCCGGCGACCATTAAGAACACAAGCACGCCCAGCAGTGTCACCAGCGGCTTTGCAATGACGCGCGCAAGCAAGTTGGAATAAATTTGCTCAATCCGCTGAAACTTTTTATCTACCCAAGATGCCAAGCGTCCGCGCTTCTCTTGCTTTAGCAATTTCGAACACAGCATTGGAGCAAGGCTAAGTGCAACAAAACCGGAAAAGGCGACAGCAGCTATCATTGCGCCCGCCAGCTCGCGGAACAGCAAGCCTGTTTGTCCTGCAAGGAACATCACCGGCACAAACACCGCGCAAACAACGACGGTGGTCGAAATGACCGCAAAAGCGACTTGTCGCGTGCCGGTTACTGCAGCAACCAAAGGCGGTTCGCCCTGTTCAATCCGGTGATAGACGTTTTCAAGCACAACAATGGCGTCGTCGACAACCAAGCCGATGGCCAAAACGAGCGCCAGTAGTGTGAGTAAGTTGATGGAAAAGCCTAACATCCACAACACAGCAAAGGTCGCAAGAAGGCAGATCGGAACGGTAACCGCCGGAATAATAGTCGCGCGCCAACTGCCCAAAAACAGGAAAATGACCAGGACAACCAATGCTGCTGCTTCAGCCAGAGTTATCCAGACGCCACTGATGGCTTTGCCGATGAACAGCGAATCGTCGGAGCCGACGGAAATCGTCATGCCGCGCGGGAGCGCAGGCTTAATCTGCTCTGCGAGCGCCTTGGCACTTTCCGCCACGGCCAAGGTGTTTGCCCCTGACTGGCGCACAATGCCTAAGCCTAAGGCTGACTCGCCGTTCAACCGAAACGCCGCATACGGATTTTCCGGGCCTGTTTCGACCCGCGCAACGTCGGATAAACGGGTGAGCGATCCGTCAGCGCCCCGGGCGACCACCAACTGCCGAAATTCGGCTTCGGTACCAAAGGGGCGGCTGACCCGAAGCGTGACGTTTTGGTCGGTAGATTCTAAACGCCCGGCGGGCAACTCGACATTCTGGCTACGCAAGGCATTTTCAACATCGAGCGGGGTCAATCCTAGCGCAGCCAGCCGGTCAGGCTGAAGCCATATACGCATTGATGGCCGTGCTTCGCCGCCGACAAAAATGCGGGCTACACCGTTGATAGCCGAAAAGCGGTCGACGAGATTGCGATCTACATAATCGCTTAATTCAAGACGCGACCAACCCGGTTTGGAGACCACGAGGAACAAGATCGGCGATGCATCGGCGTCCACTTTGCGGACCTCGGGTGCCAACACCTCTTCAGGTAAATCATCCGCCACGCCACCGACGCGGTCGCGCACATCATTGGCCGCGCTATCGACCGGGCGACCGGGCGCAAACTCGATGGTAATGTCAGACTTACCATCGCGTGAACGCGATGTTATTGTCTGGATACCTTCAATTCCGGCAAGCGCGTTTTCGAGAACTTGAGTGACGCGCGTCTCCACAACGCTTGCCGCTGCGCCAGTATAGGCCGTCTCAACAGACACGATTGGGGGTTCGGTGTCAGGATATTCCCGCACTGGCAAATTTAAAAAGCCAACGATCCCGACCAGCACCATAAGTATGGCGATAACCCCGGCAAATACCGGTCTGCGGACGGAGATGTCAGAAATGCTCATGTCAAAGCTGCGTCAACGTGCTTTGTTCGATGGGTCGCTGCTTTTGGCTTTGCCCGTGCGAACAGTCGCGCCATCAGAGAGCTTCACGACGCCCTCGGTTACAATCCGGTCGCCAACATTTAGTCCTTTAATGACTTCGACAAGATTGCCATCGCGCGCACCTGTTGTAACAGGCATCCGTTTAACCTTGAAATCCGCCCCCATGATGTAGACAAAACTGGTGTCGCCTTCCCGAACCAACGAAAGCTCGGGAACCGCTGGGGCGACGCGCGTTTTTGAGGTGATCGTTACCGAAAGCAGCATGCCGGGTTTCAGCAAAGCATCGCGGTTGGGTAATATTGCACGTAACGTAGCTGTTCGGGTTTGTGGGTTAATTACCGGATCAATTGCCATAATCTTCCCGGATGCGACATAGTCGGGATAGGCAGACGCCTTGGCAGTAATCTGCTGCCCAATCTGAACATTTGCAAGCATCGTCTCGGGAACGGTGAAGTCCAACTTTATGGAGCTGAGATCACTTACGGCCGCGATTTCGTCACCCGCGCTAACGACAGCGCCAATGGATATGCGCCGCAGCGACACTTGGCCGGAGAATGGCGCACGGACGACGCGGTCGCCAATCGAGGCGCGCGCCTCATTTGCAATGGCCTTTGCTGCGCTGGCTGAAGCTGTTTGGGCGTCCAAACTTGCGTTGGTCGCAAAGCCGCGACGGTGGAGTTCGGTGATACGCGCCAGCTGCTGCTCTGTCTCGCGAACCCGCGCCTGCGCGCTGGCGAGAGAGGCGGTTTCTTGACCTTGTGCGAGCACGGCAAGCATCTGCCCTTTTTGGACATAATCCCCATCGGAAAAGCCAAGCTGTGTTATCCGTTCGGTAACCGGTGCACGCACGGATACTTGTTCGTTGGCGTTAGCTGTGCCGACAGCGACGTAATTATCCGAGAATTGATTTGAGACTGCTGGTCCGACTGTCACCAATGGCGCCGGACGTTCGCGCTTTTCATCGCTGCTGCCACCACATGCTGCAATACAGAACATCAAAGAGAGAATGATAAGCTTGCGCATTTTTTCACCGAGTGGGAAGGGGACGGAAATCAATTCTCTTTACCCGTTGGCGAAACTAACTGCAATCGACCAGTATTTTTCGACGAATGGAGTTTTTGTTAACGATTCCGCTTGTGCCAGCGCGCAAACTGCACGGCGTGCTGGGATTTACCATCGGGTCTCGTATCAATGCCGGATGATGTGATCGAAAGCTGATAGGCCAGCCTTTGTCCCTTCGCCCATGGCAACGATAATCTGCTTATACGGCACCGTCGTGACATCCCCGGCGGCAAATACGCCCGGCAGATTTGTTGCATTAAGTGCGTCCACTTCAATTTCGCCGCGCGGCGACAAGGTGAGTGGACCCTTCAGCCATTCGGTGTTGGGGACCAAACCAATCTGAACGAATATGCCGTCCAGATCGATACGGTGCGACACGCCGGTGTTCCTGTCGGTGTAGACCAAGGTTTGAACCTTTTCACCATCGCCAATCACTTCCGTGCTCAGCGCCGATGTAATGATATCGACGTTCGTTAAGCTGCGCAGCTTTTTCTGTAACACAGCGTCAGCGCGCAATTGGGAGTCAAACTCGATCAATGTGACGTGGGCAACGATCCCAGCAAGATCAATTGCGGCTTCAACGCCAGAGTTACCGCCGCCGATTACTGCCGTGCGCTTGCCCTTGTACAATGGGCCATCGCAATGTGGGCAATAGGCCACGCCCTTGTTGCGATATTCCTCTTCACCGGGGACGCCCATTTGCCGCCAGCGCGCGCCGGTCGAAAGGATCAGCGTGCGTGCCTTTAACGAGGCACCACTTGCCAGCTTTATTTCGTGCAGCCCATCGGCTCCGGCAGGGATGAGTTCCGCGGCAGTCTGAAGGTTCATGATGTCGACATCATATTCGCGGACATGCTGCTCCAACTGCGCGGCGAGTTTTGGGCCTTCTGTATGCTGAACCGAAATAAAGTTTTCGATTCCCATTGTGTCCAGTACTTGGCCACCAAAGCGTTCGGCCACCACGCCGGTGCGAATACCCTTGCGCGCCGTATAAATAGCTGCGGCAGCGCCAGCAGGGCCACCGCCAACAATAAGAACCTCAAACGGCTCCTTCGCATCAATCTTCTCAGCAGCGCGGGCAACGGTCCCTGTGTCCAGCTTCGCCATGATTTGCGACAGGTCCATACGGCCTTGACCGAAAAGTTCACCATTTAGGTAGATCGCCGGCACAGCCATGACCTTGCGGGTCTCGACTTCCTCGCGGAACATCGCGCCGTCAATCGCCACATGACTTACGCTTGGGTTCAACGCGGCCATGATGTTGATTGCCTGAATAACATCAGGACAGTTTTGGCATGACAAAGAGAAAAATGTTTCGAAGCGATAGTCGCCTTCCAGTGACTTCACAGACGCCAGTAACTCGGCCTCTTCCTTTGGCGGGTGTCCACCCATGTGAAGCAGTGCGAGCACGAGCGAGGTGAATTCATGCCCCAATGGCAGGCCAGCAAAATGCGTTTCTGCTGTGCCATCTGCGCGGCGGATTGCAAAGGATGGCGTCCGGTCTGCGTGGCCGTCGTAGCGCGCCGACAACAGGTCCGATTGCGCAGCCACAGTTTCCACCAGCGTGCGCATTTCCAATGATTTTGGGCTGTCGTCCAAAGTCGCGACGAGCTCAACGGGCGTGCGCAGATTTGCCAAATAGTTTTTTAGCTGGGCAGTTGTAGCAGCATCAAGCATGGGGAGAGCCTCTTTCAAGCATACAGGATCGCGCCGCGCGAAGACGCGTGTGGGTTTCTTCGAACATCGAAAAAGTGGTTGCCGCGCCGAAAACGCGGCAACCCGTATTTGGTTTAAATCTTGCCGACGAGGTCGATCGAAGGAGCAAGCGTCTCGCCGCCTTCTTCCCACTTCGCAGGGCAGACTTGGCCTGGATGCTCACGCACGTAAATGGCTGCCTTGATCTTGCGGACCAGTTCAATCGCGTTACGGCCAACACCTTCACAGGTGATTTCCATGACCTGAATGACGCCGTCTGGATCGACAACGAAAGTTGCACGGTCTGCAAGGCCTTGGCCTTCCCGCAGAACGCCAAAATTGTTGCTGATCACATGGTTTTGGTCGCCGAGCATATGGTAATTGATTTTGCCAATTGCTGGCGAACTGTCATGCCATGCTTTATGGCTGAAATGCGTGTCGGTTGACACCGAATACACCTCAACGCCCATGGCTTGCAGGTCGGTATACTGATCGGCAAGGTCTTCCAACTCGGTTGGGCAGACAAAGGTAAAATCAGCAGGATAGAAGAAGAATACGCCCCATTTGCCTTTTACGTCGGTGTCCGACACTTCGACAAACTTGCCTGCTTTGTAAGACTGCGCGGTGAACGGCTTAATGCTTGTACCAATGATACCCATATGAATAATCCTTAAAGTGTAGATAAGTTGATTTGACTGTCATGCCTCAACACGATTTTCAGGACTTAGTCCAGCAACGGTTTTTACAATGACTAATCGCTTTTGTCGATAAGAGGGTTCGTTTAACAACTGTGGGTGGCGTCGCTTAACTACCTTATATATATATCGCTTTAGCATGCCATTAACGTCGACTCGGGCCTTAAGACGGCTGGCCAATGAGAATATACCGCCAAGCTTACGCTGAACGAATAAGGTGTCTGAAGGCGGAATATGCCAGTTGCGCCGATCGGCAGCGATGGCCATACCGTCGTCGCGTATGTCCGTGACAAAATCGGTTCGGCTAAAATCAAACGGACCTGGCAATTGAATCATCGCAATCGCAGTCCCGATGAGCTTGTCGATCTCATATCTGTTTTGCTGGGCTGTTTGCCCATTCATGAACCCGATATCGAGCACTGCTGCCAGCACGCCTTGCTTGTCACCTGCCAAGCCCTTGTTCAACAAGGTTCGATATTGGGTAACAACGGTCTCTGGCAATACGCGCGTTGCTCCGAAATCCAGAAGCACAACTTGGCGTGACTTCTCATCATAGCGATAGTTTGCGAAATTGGGGTCCGTCTGCATCAATCGGAACTCAAACAATTCACGCAACACCAGTTCAATCAGAAGCGTCATGATCCGGTCCCGCTCCGCCTGAGGTGCGGTGATCATCGATTCGATTGGCACACTTTCAATGAAGGACATTGCCAGCACATTCTTGCCACTCAGCGGTGCATAGAAGGCAGGCACGGCATATCCGGCATCATCCGCTAATAAGTCGCCAAACCGCTTCAGATAATCGCCCTCGCACGCATAGTCGGCTTCTTCATGGAGTTGCCGCTTCGCCTCCGTCAGCAAGTTGGTGATGTCTAGGGTCTTTGGCAGCACAGTTGAAAGCCGCAATAATGTGGCGACATTGTCGACATCGCTATCAATGCTGCGGCGCACACCGGGATATTGAACTTTGATTGCGACGTCCTGATTATCAAGTGTCAGGGCGCGGTGCACTTGACCAATCGAGGCAGCTGCAATCGGCTTATCATCAAAGCGGATGAATTGGCTGCGCCAGTCCTTACCCCAATGTCGCGTCAGGACCATGCTTAGCTGCCCCGGGGGCATATGTTGGGCATCTGCGCGAAGCCTTGCAAAAATGTCGGTCAATTCAGGCGGCAGAAAATCGCCTGTGTCCATCGATACCAACTGCCCAAGCTTCATAGCCGCGCCCCGCATTTGACCCAATTGCAGAGTTACACGCAAAGCATTCGCGGGCGTCATTAGTAGTTCGCTGACGCTTGGCTTGCGGCCACTGACGAGTTGCTTGGCGCCATCCAGCAACATGCTACCAGCGATACCCGTCGCCATGTTGCCAAAACGCGCGATGCGGGAAAGCCGTCCGCTCGGGACACGCAGTCCCTTGGACGCAAACTGATCAGAGGACATGAGATTGGTTGCTCTAGAGAGGAGTAGGAAACCTAGATGAGGTTTCGAACGTATTTAGGCAAGTGAATGCGGCTGAACAATTTACAAGCAACGTCTATTTAATTTCGATTTGAGATGGAAAAGTGACTTGTGGACGCGAAGCATCCGGTGCACCTAGGCTTAGTCGGGATGATGCAAGCCAAGGAGGAATTGGCATGACAAAGCAATCGTTAAAATGCATCGTACTCATTCTGGCAGCAGGCGTATCGGCATGCGGCGGTGGAAGCGGTTCCGGAGGCGGAGCGGTTGTCGTGCCACCAACAAGTTCAACGCCGCCGCCTTCACCGCCATCATCGACCAGCTGCAGCTTGGTCAATCGGCAGAATTTTGCTGCGTCCGTTTTGAACGAATGGTATCTTTTTCCTGAAACCTTACCGTCGGCTTTAGACTCAGCAGCGTACACTTCAGTCCAGGCCTATATCAACGCACTGACTGCCACAGCTCGCGGGCAGGGTCGCGACCGGTACTTCACCTATGTCACTTCAATTCAGGAAGAAAATGCCTATTACGCCTCGGGTGCTACGGCAGGCTTTGGAGTGCGACTTGCTTACCAAGGAAGCCGCATTTTCGTAATTGAGGCGTTTGAGGGGGCGCCTGCGCTTGCAGCAGGTATCGACCGTGGCACCGAAATTCTGGCGATAGGAACGAATACGTCAAACCTAGTTTCTGTGGCTGACATATTGGCCACACAAGGCTCTGCGGGCATCTCGAGCGCCTTGGGTCCAAACACGGTTGGTACAAGCCGAGTTTTGCGTATCAGTGATGCATCGGGTGCACGCAACATCACCGTTGCCAAGGCAGATTATAACATCGACCCGCTATCATCGCGTTATGGGGTGAAGGTCATTGATAATGGCGGCGGACAGCGCGTCGGGTATGTTAATATGCGCACATTCATTTCGACCGCTGATAATCAGTTGCGCACGGCTTTTGCGGATTTCCGCGCGCAGGGGATCACGAACTTTGTCATCGACTTCCGCTATAATGGTGGCGGATTGGTCTCTACGGCTGAGGTCATGGGCGATTTGCTTGCTGGCAACCGCTTTAGCAGCGATATATTCTCTGTGACCCGCTTCCGTGCCTCAAAGGCGTCAAATAATGAAACCAAGAGATTTGCGCCACAAACACAATCGGTCTCGCCGGTCAAAATTGCGTTCATCGCGACCGGCGCTACCGCGTCTGCCAGCGAGTTGGTGATGGCCAGCTTCGTTCCGTATCTTGGGGTCAATGCAGCGCTGATAGGCAGTAACAGCTACGGCAAGCCCGTTGGTCAGATCGCCCTAGACTTAACCGCCTGTGACGATCGTATCCGCGTCGTGGCCTTTGCGAAAGAAAACGCGGCGGGGCAGGGCGATTATTATTCTGGGCTTGCAGGTACGATGCGGTCCACCTGCGCGGCTGCAGACGACATCACACGGCCGCTGGGCGACCCGCAGGAGGCATCGCTGCGCACTGCGTTGGACTTCATTGCCGGTCGCAGCTGTACGGCCATTGTTGTCGGCCAGAGCGCGCAAAGCGCTTCCACACGCACAGAACGGCGTGTCCTACCTGTCCCAGAAAATGCCAACACAGCGCAGCGTGACGTGTCTGGCTCATTTTAGCAGGAGATCAGCCTAAAGTAGGCAGATGTGTGTAGGCAGAAACCTTTTAACTTGATGAATGGCGAAGCTTTCCCATCGACAAGTGTAGCGTGCAATGTCACGGCTTTATTTTGGAATGAAGGTGTGACAACACCCTAAGCCAAACAAAGGCCGAAACCATATGGTTTGGGTCGCAGGAAAGAGATCATTATGGATACCGATGTTTTTGAGCAGTTCATTGAGCAGCTCCAGCGTTATGTGCGCGAGCGCCTTATCCCGGCTGAAAAAGAAATTCTCGAAACCGAAACTATCCCTGAAGCCATCGTGTCGGAAATGCGCGACATGGGTTTGTTTGGCTTAACTATGCCGGAGGAATATGGCGGTGCGGGGATGAATATTCAGCAGTATATCCGCACCATTCGTGAACTTAGCTACGCCATGCCCTGCTATAGGTCTATCACGTCGATCAACATTGGCATGGTGAGTTCGGCATTCAAGAACGGCGCGACAGACGCGCAAAAGGCTGAATGGTTGCCACGACTTGCAGCAGGGGAAATTGCTTCGTTCGGGCTTACCGAGCCAGGCTCAGGGTCCGATTCTGCCGCCATGCAGACCATCGCCGTCAAATCGGGAAATGGCTGGGTTCTTAACGGCACGAAGCGTTATATCACCAATGCGCCTTTTGCGAATGTCGCGTTGATTATGGCGCGGACAAGCAAGGAGGCCTTGCCTAAAAACGCCCATGTTTCCGCTTTCATTGTGCCTATGGATACACCCGGCATTAGCGTAGGTAAGTCCGACAAGAAAATGGGGCAGTCGGGCAGTCATATCGCCGATATCATTATGGATGATGTAAAACTGCCTGCGGACGCAATTTTGGGGGGTGAAGAGGGCAAGGGCTTCGCATTTGCGATGAAAAGCCTCGATAACGGCCGTTTGTCGATTGGAGCTGCTGCGACAGGCTATGCGCGCCGCGCGCTCGACAGTGCGTTACGCTATGCCAATGAACGTAAGGCATTTGGTGAGCCAATTGCCAATTTCCAACTTATCCAGCAAATGCTGGCTGACAGCGACATCGAAATCTATGCGGCGGAAGCCATGTTGGAAGATGCAGCGCGCCGCGCAGACGCCGGAGAAAATGTGCTGCGCAAGGCCGCCGCGGTTAAGGTCTTCGCAAGCGAAATGTGTGGACGCGTGGTTGACCGCGTGGTCCAGATTTACGGTGGCGCTGGTTATCTCGCAGAATATGATGCGGAACGTTTCTACCGCGACGCACGCATTTACCGGATTTATGAAGGCACAACCCAGATCCTGCAGCTTCAGATTGCCAAGCATATGCTGCGCGAATGGGCGGCTCAGAGCTGATGACACGTGCGTAATTCCCAAGGTCTAATGCATGTATGATTTGCTGGATGGTCTCAAGATTATCGAGGCGTCGTCCTTTGTGGCGTCGCCGACAGCTGGTCTGTATTGCGCGCAGTTCGGGGCAGAGGTGATCCGTGTCGATCAGGTTGGTGGCGGCCCGGATTACCATCGCTGGCCAGTGACTGAGGCGAATGACTCGCTGTACTGGGAAAATCTAAACCGCGCCAAAAAGTCGGTAGCACTTGATTTATCTAGCCCACAAGGGCGAGAAATACTTCAGGAATTGGTGCGCGCTACGGGGCAATTTATTACTAATTTTCCCGCAGAGGGCTTTCTGTCGCATGCCAAGCTAGCCGAAAGACGGGCCGATCTCGTCACCGTTCGGGTCATGGGCTGGGCCGACGGGGCGCCTGCGCTTGATTACACGGTGAATAATGCGGTTGGCTATCCCATGATGACTGGGACTGGTCCTGAACCCGTCAATCATGTGTTGCCTGCTTGGGATGTCATCAGCGGCGCCTATGCTGCATTTGCAATGCTGGCGGCTATTCGAAGGCGCGAACAGACGGGCGAGGGCAGTGAGGTTCGCATTCCACTGTCGGACGTCGCTATAGGCACCGTTGCCAATCTGGGCGGTGTCGCAGAAGTGTTGCACAATAATGCCAATCGTCCTCGGCTCGGTAACGCGGTCTATGGTTTGTTCGGGCGTGATTTTGTCACCAAAGACAAAATACGCACGATGATCGTTGTTGTAACCCACCGCCAATGGACAAATCTAATCGGCGCGCTTGATTTGAAGGCGCAAGTGGAGGCAATAGAGGCGGAGCGCGGCGTTAGTTTTGCCAAAGACGATGGGCTTCGCTTTGAGCATCGTGATGCGCTCTATCCATTGTTTGAAAGGGCGATTGGTTCGCTCGACCACGCGGTGATGGCTACGACGCTTAATGAGGCCGGAATTGTTCATTCGGCCTATCGAACCATGTTGGATGCCGTGCATGATCCACGCTTGGTCGGCAACAACCCGATGTTTAGCGACTTTGACGCAAACCCATCGGGCTTCAATTATCCTGCTGCTGGTGCTTTTGGCAGTATTCCCCAACTGCAGCGTGGTGACGCAAAGGCAGCCCCGCGCAATGGGGAGCATAGCGAGGAAATATTGAGCACTGCGCTCGGCCTGTCCTCGGGCGAAATCGCCCGTCTCATCGACTCTGGAATAGTAGGAATTGCCAAATGAATAAGCTTCGCCGTGCAGCCATTGTTGCCCCTATCCGAACGCCTGTTGGCAAATTTGGCGGCGCGCTTGCGTCGTTAAATGCCGCGGAATTGGGCGGCATTATCCTGAAGGCACTGATGGAACGGACGAAGATTGATCCCACACGGGTCGATGATGTTGTCTTCGCCCAAGGCTATGGCAGTGGCGAAGCACCCTGTATCGGCCATTGGTCTTGGTTGGCGGCGGGGCTACCGATTGAAGTACCTGGTTATCAGATTGACCGACGTTGTGGTTCCGGCCTGCAAGCAATCGCGAATGCTGCAATGATGGTTCAGACCGGTGTTAGCGACATTGTCGTGGCCGGTGGATGTGAAAGCATGTCCAACGTAGAGCATTACACCACCGATATTCGCAAAGGCGTTCGCACGGGTAATTTGACGTTGCATGACCGGTTGACGCGCGGCCGGTTGATGAGCCAGCCCGTCGAGCGCTTTGGCGTGATCAGTGGTATGATTGAGACGGCCGAAAATCTGGCGAAAGATCATGACATCAGTCGTGAAGCCTGCGACGCATATGCAGCGCGGTCGCATCAGCGCGCGGCGGCAGCATGGGCAAATGGCCTATTTAACGATGAATTGGTGCCCATCAGCATCGCCCAACGGAAGGGCGACCCGATCATCTTCGATCATGATGAAGGCTATCGTGCCGATGCGACGGCCGAGACGATGGCTGCCTTACGCCCGCTTGAGGGCGGTGTTGTGACGGCGGGTAATGCGAGCCAGCAAAATGATGCAGCGGCGGCATGTCTGGTTGTAGCGGAGGATAAGCTTGAAGAGCTCGGCTTGGAACCCATTGCCTATTTCCACAGCTGGGCAGCGGCAGGATGCGAGCCGTCACGCATGGGTTATGGCCCGGTGCCTGCTACCGAGCGGTTGTTTGCGCGCAATGGCCTGAGCTGGAATGATATCGGCCTTATTGAGCTTAACGAGGCGTTTGCGCCGCAAGTGCTCGCCTGTCTCAAGGGCTGGGGCTGGTCGGATGATGACAGCCGCCATGACATGCTTAACGTCAACGGTTCCGGTATTTCGCTTGGTCACCCCATTGGTGCAACGGGTGGTCGTATATTGGCGAACCTGACCCGCGAAATGCATCGCAGGGATGTCCGTTTCGGGCTTGAAACCATGTGCATTGGTGGCGGTCAGGGAATTGCGGCGGTGTTCGAGCGCGCATGAGATTTGCCACCGCTCTGGAAGCCGCTGAAGCTTACCGCGATGCGGCGAAAGCTGCGTTGGTCGGGCGCCTATTGGAGCAGTCGATTGAAGCGGACCAGCGCGCAGCGCATGGCTTTGCATGGGTAGCAACCAGCGTTGCTGCGTTGGGCGCCGTTCATTATTGGCTCGATAGCAATGGCGGCGGGACACAGTTGGACCAACAAATAGCATCGCTGATTTTTACGGAAACCTTGGGCCAACTAACGGGCGGCTTGCCAATGGGGCAGAACGAGATATTTCGGCCCATCGACCTTGGGACAAACAACGCGGCGCAATCACTGGCACAAAATTGCGCGTCTTGGTTGCACACCGATCAAGCCGATACGCGCGAGGCAGTGGCGCAGGCGTTGGCAGAGGGCCAGATGCCAAGCGAAAGCCTGCATGACGCCGAACTTGACGCTATCCGTGACCAATATCGGCGGTTTACGACAAGCGAGATATTGCCACATGCCCATAAATGGCATCTCGCGAATGACCTTATTCCAGATGCAACGATCGCCGACATGGCTGCGCTTGGTACTTTCGGCGTGTGCATCCCCGCTGAATATGGCGGTTTGGGACTATCCAAGCTGGTCATGTGCGTTGTTACAGAAGAGCTATCGCGCGGCTGGATTGGCGCAGGTTCGCTTAGCACGCGATCAGAAATCGCGGGCGAATTGATTTCAATGGGCGGCACGGAAGCGCAAAGGACGTTCTGGTTGCCCAAGATTGTAAGCGGCGAAATACTGCCAAATGCAGTGTTTACTGAGCCAGACACCGGCTCCGACCTTGGCGCGCTTCAAACGCGGGCGCGGCGCGATAATGGCAATTGGATTATAAGCGGGGCGAAGACCTGGATTACCCATGCAAGCCGCTCTGACCTCATGACAATGCTTGTGCGGACCGCCCCAGATGAAAAGGGCTATGCGGGGCTGTCTATGCTGTTGGTGCCAAAACCACGGGGGACACAAGCTGACCTATTTCCATCGGCTGGTATGTCGGGTAGTGAAATCGAAGTACTCGGTTATCGCGGCATGCGGGAATATGCGCTGCAATTTGACGGTATGATTGCCCCTGATGATGCTCTGTTGGGTGGTGAGGAAGGGCAAGGCTTCAAGCAGTTGATGCGCACATTCGAAGGCGCGCGTATTCAGACAGCGGCGCGGGCTGTCGGTGTTGCGAAAAGGGCGCTGGAGCTGGGTTTGGATTATGCCACCAATCGCAAGCAATTCGGCAAAGCCATCATCGGGTTCCCGCGCGTGGCCGATAAGCTTGCCATGAGCTTGGCGGATTTCGTTATGACACGCGAACTGACTTATGCGGCTGCCCGTGCCAAGGATTCCGGAAAAAGATGTGATATTGAGGCGGGTATGGCGAAACTGCTGGCTGCGCGCGCGGCATGGAGCAATGCCGATGCTGCGCTCCAAATTCATGGCGGCAATGGCTATGCGCTAGAATATGAAATCAGCCGCGTTTTATGCGATGCGCGGATCTTGAACATTTTCGAAGGGGCCGCGGAAATTCAGGCACAGGTCATTGCCAAGGGCCTTATCGGAGGACGGAGTTCATGAGCGCATGGGATGCATGGATCGGGCGCGAGGAGGTGCGGACAGATCGGATCGATGATGGTCTGGCGTCGCGCTGGCTTGCGACATTGGATCGCGCTGCGCCGGGTGACAACACCGTGGCACAGGGTCTTCATTGGTGCCTGTGCGTGCCGGACGCCTCGACAGCCCAGCTTGGCGCTGATGGTCATCCCGCGCGTCATGATAGCCCGGATAGTCTCCTTCCCCCCGTGCCGCTACCCCGCCGGATGTGGGCATCAAGCAAAGTGGAATTTTTTGCGCCCTTGATTTTGGGGGAGGCCGTTTCGCGGACGTCGCGGATTATATCCATTACCGAAAAATCTGGCGGATCGGGCCAATTGGTCTTTGTTGATGTAGCGCATGAAACCGCTGGCGAAGCCGGCCTTGCGGTTCGTGAGGTGCAGAGCATCGTCTATCGGGACGCTGCGGCATCAGATGCTCCTTTGTCACCTCCGGTTGTCAGTGATGAGACATTTGATGCAAGCGGTTGGGGCAGCCACCGCATGCTTGTCCCCAGCGCACCATTGCTGTTCCGCTTCTCTGCGCTGACCTTTAACAGCCACCGCATCCATTATGACTTTCCTTATGCGCAAGACACGGAGCGCTATCGCGGACTCGTCGTCCATGGTCCGTTGACCGCTACATTGTTGCTGGATTTGGCACGTCGCGAGCTTGGCGACAACGCGCTGGCAAATTTTGCATTTAGAGGTCTTTCGCCCGCGATCTGTGGCGAAGCTTTACATCTGGTGATGCGGGCGCAGGACGATACCATTGAACTCGGCGCTTTCGCAGCCGACGGGCGGCACGTCATGGCGGCTTCGGCCATCAAGAAAGTTTGAAATGACCGACAATGACAACATCTCTGAAATCCGGCGTTCGGTTCAGGCATTATGCGCCGAATTCCCTGGCGCATATTGGCGCGAAAAAGACAGCGCGCGCGCCTATCCCGCAGAATTTGTCGATGCGCTGACTAAAGCAGGGTTTCTCGCTGCATTGATCCCTGAAAGCTACGGCGGGTCAGGGCTAAAGCTGGACGCTGCAGCGGTGATTATGGAGGAAATCCAAGCCGCCGGGTGCAACGGTGCATCTGCGCATGCGCAGATGTACATCATGAATACGCTGCTGAAATATGGCAGCGAGGAACAGAAACATCAATATCTGCCGCGTATTGCTACCGGCGAATTGCGCTTACAGGCATTTGGCGTTTCCGAGCCTACCAGTGGCACAGATACGCTCTCGTTGCGTACCGTTGCCGTGCGGGATGGTGACGAATATGTCATCAACGGCCAGAAGATTTGGACAAGCCGCGCGGAATATTCCGACCTGATGATGTTGCTTGCGCGGACAACGCCGCGTGAAGATGTGGCTAGCAAGACCGAAGGGCTTTCCATCTTTTTGGTCGATATGCGCAAGGTTGTTGGACCAAAATCCGAAGCGGGTGGGGGCATGATGATTAAGCCAATCCGCACGATGATGAACCATTCAACGACGGAGGTTTTCTTCGACGATATGCGCATCCCCGCTTCCGCGCTTATCGGTGAAGAGGGCAAGGGCTTTCGTTACATACTTTCGGGTATGAATGCCGAACGGATATTGATTGCCGCCGAATGCATCGGCGACGCCAAATGGTTTATTAAAAAAGCGACCGATTACGCAAGCGAGCGCAATGTTTTCGGACGCGCCATTGGTCAGAACCAAGGCGTACAATTCCCCATCGCACGTTGCTACGCGCAGATGTGTGCGGCCGAACTGATGGTGCATCATGCAGCGCAGGTGTTTGACGCAGGCGGCAATCCTGGCGCAGAGGCCAATATGGCCAAACTGCTGGCTTCCGAGGCAAGCTGGGCGGCCGCCGACATGTGCGTGCAAACGCATGGTGGTTTTGGATTTGCCGAAGAATATGACGTCGAGCGCAAATTCCGCGAAGCACGCCTGTACACCGTTGCCCCGATCAGTACGAACCTGATCCTCAGCTATCTTGCGGAACATGTGCTCGGCCTGCCGCGCAGCTATTGAGAAGGAATTAGTCCTTGAATTTCGAACTCGCTGAAGAGCACCGGATGCTTAAAGACCTCGTCTGCAAATTTGTGGACGCGCAACTCATGCCGCTGGAAAGCGACGTGTTGGCGCGCGAGACAGCGGGCCAAGGCAGCTACCTGACTAAGGATGAGCAGGCGCGGGTCGATACCGTTTCCAAAGACCTTGGCCTCTGGGGGCTTGATGCACCTGAAGAAGTTGGCGGGATGAACCTTCCTATGGTCGCAATGGTGGGCGTGGGCGAGGAACTTGGGCGGACAGTAACACCCTATACGATTCCGCCAGATTCCCCCAATCTGCGTATGATGATGGCTGCCGCTGACGCAAAGCAACGCGAACATTATCTGGCCCCTTATGTACGCGGAGAGACGATTTCTGCCATCGGCATTTCAGAGCCGGGTGCTGGCGCCGATCCGCAGTTGATGAAAACCACTGCAATTCAAGATGGCGACGATTGGATTATCAACGGCCGCAAAATCTGGATTACCAAAGCGGATGAGGCCCATTTCACTATATTGATGGCGGTAACCGACAAAAATGCGGAAGGCCGCAACGGCATGTCTGCATTTCTAGTGGACCGCGACACGCCCGGGTTCAACGTCCTGCGCAAAATCCCCATGATCGACGGTACCGCGACCTATGAGATTGCGCTCGATGATTGCCGTGTTCCGGGGTGGAAGTTGCTTGGAAAACGTGGGCAAGGATTTCTGCCGATGCAAGTACGGCTTGGCACAAGGCGGATTGAAATGGCGTCATGGTCGATTGGCATGGCGCAACGTGCGCTTGATATGATGGTCGAATATGCGCCGCAGCGGGTCACATTTGGAAAACCGCTTTCGTCACGTCAGACAGTGCAAAACTGGGTATCCGATGCCGCAACACGCATTCATGCGATGCGGTTGATGACGTATGACTGCGCGTGGAAAATGGATGCAGGCCGGGACACAAGGCAGGAAATCTCAATGATTAAATCCTATTGCACCGAAACCGCATATGACATTGTCGACCATGCGATGCAGATGTTTGGTGGCATGGGTATGACGCGCGAAATGCCGCTCTATTTGCTGTCGAACAAGCTACGCACCATGCGCATTTACGATGGACCAACCGAAATTCACAACTGGGTGGTGGCGCGCGACTTGCTTGGAACGCGGGACTGATCTAGCCACGGATAGCACATAACGCCGGAGGAGGGCGCGTAACGATGACCTATGAAACGATTACTTTGAATGTTGAGGACAACATCGCGACAATCACGCTCAACCGTCCCGAACGCATGAATGCTTGCTCGCTTGAGATGGCGGGCGAGATAAATGACGCGGTTTCTAATGGTCTTGCCGACGCACGTTGCCTCGTTATCACAGGCGCAGGCCGCGGTTTTTGTTCAGGTGCCGATCTATCAGCGCGCGGCACACGTTCAATTTCAGGCGGTGAGGGTAGTTATATTGCGCTTACTCGACATTATAACCCGCTGATGATGAATCTTGCGCGTCTGAATATGCCTATCATCACTGCCATAAATGGCGCGGCGGCTGGGGTAGGATGCTCAATCGGGCTGTGTGGCGATTTTGTCATAGCTGGTAAATCAGGCTATTTTCTTCAGGCTTTCGTCAATATAGGCCTTGTACCTGATGGCGGCGCATCTTGGATGCTTCCACGCTTGGTTGGCAAAGCCCGTGCGACCGAAATGATGATGCTCGGCGAGAAGATCAGCGGAGAAAAGGCCGCGGATTGGGGTATGATCTACAAATGCGTTGAGGATGAAGCGCTTCAGGCCGAAGCCCGCGCTCTTGCAACCCGCCTCGCCAATGGTCCAACGGTGGCTTATGCGGTGACACGCAAAAATATCCTGACCGCGCTGGAAAACTCTTACGCCGAACAATTGCTTGCCGAAGCCGAAGGACAGCGCATCGCCGGCAGTTCACTCGATTCGGCAGAAGGCTCGAAAGCCTTTGTGGAAAAACGCAAAGCAGCGTTTACGGGGCAGTAATGGGCGGACGTGCCGAGGGTTGATCGTCATTGCGGTTGACCATTACAAGATTGTGCGCCCTGATGGGTTTGAACCAGCGACCTGATGATTAGCTGATGCAGGGTAGCCTCGAATGCAGAGAACCCTATCGCTGCGTGAAGAGCATACGCAGGCAGGGCGCATCATTCCCTTGCGCCTTTCGCTCGAGCAGGGATAGAAGCGTCCAAAGGCGCGGCGGCGTAGAACGATAGGGGAGTGAATTTGGGCATGGTCGAACAAAATGCCGATGGCCAACTTCACGGCCACCCCAAGGGCCTGTACTATCTGTCCTTTACCGAAATGTGGGAGCGATTTTCCTTTTACGGAATGTCTGCGCTGCTGACGCTTTACATGGTGAAAGAGCTACTGCTGCCGGAAAATGCGGTGCAGGTGATTGGTCTCGCCGCTCTCCGCAATATGTTCGAATTTCGCGGACCGATGAGCGATGTGGCGTTTTCGGCAATCATTTATGGCTGGTATGCGGGCCTTGTCTATTTCACGCCTATGGTTGGGGGTTGGGTTGCCGACCGTATACTGGGTGCAAAGCGCACGGTGATGATCGGTGTAGTGTTGATGAGCGCAGGGCATGTGGCCATGTCCTTTTATGAAAGCTTCCTATTTGCGCTGTTGCTGCTGATCCTTGGTTCTGGATTTCTCAAGGGGAATATCTCCGCGCAGGTCGGCGCGCTGTATCCCCGGTCTGATGAGTCCATGCGCTCGCGCGGATTCACCATTTTCTCGACCGGGATTTGCATCGGCGCTGCGAGTGGGCCGCTCGTGACTGGGCTGGTTGCCGCTATCTATGGCTGGCACGCCGGGTTTGCGGTTGCAGCGGCTTTGATGTTGATTGCGCTCGTCGCTTATATTTTGGGCCAGCGGCACTTGCCTGATGACCGCCCCGTGGCGCGCAAACGGGAAAAGGCGCCCATAATGACCGCCGCCGAACGGAAACGTGTGGCGGTGCTTTTGCTCGTTATTGCGCTGACGATACCCGCTGAAATTGCCTATCCGATGGTATGGAGCATCGGCATATTGTGGGTCGATCAATATGTGAACTTGGCCACATCGCTTGGCGCGGTGCCATCGAGTTGGTTTGCATCGATGGACTCTATTGGCGCCATTCTTGCCGCGCCCGCGTTGATTGCATTCTGGGCATGGCAGGCCAAGCGCGGCAGCGAGCCAAGCAGCGTTACCAAAGTAGGTATTGGAACATCCATTATTGCCATTGCCGGACTTCTTTTTGCTTATGGCAATTTAGGATTGAGTGAACCGGACAGTGTGGGCGCAGGGTGGGCTATCGCCGGCTGGCTGATCATGGGACTCGCCTGGATGTATTATTGGCCAACGACGCTGGCCATTGTTAGCAGGGCCGCGCCTGCGGGAATGGGCTCTTTCCTAATGGGGGTTGCGTTCCTGTCTCCCTTTGTCGGACATGTGCTCGCGGGATGGGTAGGTAGCTATTTTGACCAAATGCACCCGTCCGTTTTCTGGGCGATGGATGCCGGCATCGCGTTTGTAGGCGGTATGGTCATCTTGCTGTTCCGTAAACGCCTTCAAGCTGCGCTGGACCCTGATCTGGCGTCATAATCGTTGCGCGTACTTCCCTTATTCTAATTCTTCGCCGGAGTGCGTGGCCGCTTTAAGAAATGCGCGCGCCATGGCCTTCATAAAGGCTTCATCAAAGTGACTTGCTGCAGACCCCGTTCCGACCACTAGTAGCCTTTAACGTTCGTTAGTGGGCATGAACTTCTAACCAGGAGTTCTTTCATGCGCCGTTTGTCATTACTTGCTATTTTATTTTCCTCAACCACAGCCTTACCGGCTTTTGCCCAAGGTGTGCCGACAAATGAGGCTTTGAGAGAAGACGAAATTATCGTTACGGCCCAAAAGCGCGAAGAACGTCAGATTGATGTCCCGTTAACGATTACCGCGGTTACGGGAACACGCTTGCGCGAAATTGGCGTTAATGACCTAGACGAGCTTTCAAACTATGTCCCTGGGCTCAACATTCAGGAGCAGAGCGCGAACAACCCTGGCATCGTAATTCGTGGTATTACATCTGACTCCGGCTCTGCCCAGCAAGGCGCGCGCGTTACGCTGTATTATAACGGCGTTGATATCTCTCGTTCGCGCGGTTCATATCAGGATATATTCGACATGGAGCGTATCGAGGTGGTCAAGGGACCACAAGCGACCCTCTTTGGCACCGCCTCTGCCGTCGGCGCGATCAGCTTGATCTCCGCGCGGCCAGAAGATGGCTTCAGCGGCGAATTGGGCGGCACATATGGTAACTTCAATCAACATTCAGCCACTGGGTTTATTAACGCAGGCTCGGAAAAGGTCGCTGGACGCGTTGCCTTTGCCTACAAAAAGCGTGACGGTTATGTAAACAATCTGGCTGCCGGCCAAGACGACTTATACGCCCAAGACCAGTTTGGTACGCGCGGTTCGCTGCGGTTTAAACCCAGTGACGCGTTTACCGCCGACTTGATCCTTACCTATGACCGTCAGCGGAATTCAGGCACACCCTTTATCTCCCTTACGTATCCAACCGCGTCGGGCGCGCCCAACGCCTTTGGCGATGCAGCTCTAGGCGGTACACCCAACGCACTCCGGGATCTCGGGCTGAGCAAACTTGGTCTCAAGCGCGATGTCTATGATGCCAATTTGACGGTCAACTGGGATATCGCAGATGATTGGGTACTCACTATGGTCAACGGCTACCGCAAGTTTGACTCGCTCGAAGTATTTGATGCGGATGGGACAGCTGCCGAATATCTTGAGTTCGCTGAGCTTGCCCAAGGTGACCAGTTTAATCAGGAAACTCGTTTCTCCTACAACAGCGACAAATTCCGCGGGTCGTTCGGATTTAACTACTTCCACGAAAACGGGGTGCAAAACGTACCCTTCTCAACGAATGAAAACACGTTTTTTGCTTGCCTCACCGCAACCGCCGCAACGCGGGCGCAGTGCGTAGCTCCAGATGGTAGCGTTCCTGCCGCCGCCAAACCGCGCATCGACTATCGGTCATTCTTCGAAAATCAAGGCCGTAACACCAGCTATTCCATGTTTGCCGACGGCACGTGGATCCCGACGCCAAGTCTCGAGATTACAGCAGGTGTTCGCGTGCAGATAGAAAAACGGCTCTCAGGATTCCAGGCTGGCGTGCCGCGTTCGGGATTGACCGGGGGCGCGTCAGTTGTACCCGGACAAGTCGATACGGCAGGGCAGACATTCAAGTCTGAGGATAGTTATGCCGACGTGCTTCCACGCTTTAACCTGCTGTATAAGTTCTCGGACAATTTCAATGCCTACGCCACCGTATCAAAAGGACGCCGCTCGGCAATCGTCAATGTCTCTGCGCGCTCTACATCCGGTGGCCCCGTTGCCAATATATCGCCAGTTCTTGAGGAAGTTCTCTGGAACTATGAACTCGGGGTAAAGGGCACTATGGGTATCCTTTCAGGATCAATCGGTGTTTACTATCTGACATATGATAACTTTCAGGTGAGCATCATCATCCCACCAAGCATTGTCGGCGTAACGCAAAGCGCAGGCACGGCGACAAACAAAGGCGTTGAGGCAGAAGTTAATGTCCGCCCAACATCATGGCTGACAATGTTCGCCAACGGCGCTTACATTGATGGTGGCATCGACAATCGAGCAGATATTGCGGCAAACTTCCGTGGCGCCAAATTCCGGTTGCAGCCTGACTATCAGGCATCGGCAGGTTTGATCATTGATGCTCCGCTCGGTAACGTTAATGTGTTCGCAACGCCTAGCATCACGTATCGCAGCAAGCTGTATTTCGAAACGCCTAACCTTGAAGCGCGGAGCCAAGGACCGGTTACGCTCGTCAATATCGTCGGTGGCGTTCGGTTCGCCGATAATCGCTACGAAATCTCTGCCTTTGCGCGCAACATTTTCAACAGTCGCTACTTGCTCGACGCCGGAAACACCGGGGGAGCCTTTGGCATCCCTAGCTTTATCCCCGGTGAACCACGGTTCTATGGATTGAAAATGAGCGCAAAATTCTGAAGCGTGATAAAATAGGAACGATCACGCTTGTGCTGTAGATTTCGAAAAACGCTTGGCCAGTGGAGACGCTGGCCAAGCGTTACATTCGCCGGAACACAGGAGGGGTGGACCAAGGATTGGCTAATCACTCTCAAAGTGCTCTAACCAATCCTCGCGCCTTGGCGGATCAGTTCCTTTTGCACGGCGCTTATATCAACGTCGCAAAAATCCCGGTCCGACTTGACCGCCAACGCTGCTGCAACGCCCGCGCCTTGCCCTGCAACCGCGCAGCACATCATGTTTCGTACGGCCGCATGGCTGACCTTGTCGCCACCAATCACGCGGCCGGCGGTAATCAAATGCTTCACATTCTTGGGCAACATCGACCGGTAAGGCAGATGGAAATAGCGGCCTGTAGTCGGCAAGATAAGATAGCCATAGCCATCGATGAATTCCGGAAAGATGCCGATGCTATCGTCAAACCGGCCTTGTTCCATCACGTCGTCTGCCGTCATATTGTACACCGCATCAATCTTGCGCGTATCGCGAATGCCGAGCGTCATACCGAAGTTACGCAGCTTCGCATCCTCGCAGCCGGGCATGAACGCCTGCAACGCCGCAATGGCATGCATCGCCTGCTTACGCCCTGCCATCTCGCCATGCGTTAGCGCATCGGGGTTGGTACCGTCGAGATAGAGGTGGCACATGTTGAGATAGGTCAGGTCCCCCTGATCCGAGACTGTACCCCAAGTGCCTGCCATTGTTTTCACGCTGTCGGGTATCAGCCCTGCTTCCAATGCTTTTTGAAACGGCTTACGCAAAAAGGGCGAAAACATCGCATCCTCTTTGCCGCTGGTGATCACTTCCCACTCACCACCCACAGCCCAGTCACCATAGGTCTGCGGGTCGGCCTTTACGGCGTCAATAAACCGCGTCTTATTGACGCCGCACATCGAAAACATGACCGAGACGGACATCATCTCGTCGACTGGATGCATATGCGTCGGGGCCCCAGCGCGGTGGGCGATGTCGGCATCTCCTGTCGCGTCAATGACCCGCTTGGCGAGGATAGCTTCACGTCCCGCCTTGCTCTCCACAATCACGCCGTGGATCGTATTGCCCTCCATGATAGGCGCAACACATAATCGGTGGAGCATCGGTATAACGCCTGCTTCTTCCACCAGCGTGTCTGCTACAAATTTGAAGGCTTCGGCATCCAGACTGTGGCTTATGGATTGGGGCTCGGGCATGGCTGCGCCCATCAATTTTGCGCGGTCTTCGAACTCACGTCCGATGCCCTCGCTGTCGATGGTTGCCGGATGCCGATACCAAGCAAAACCCTCGACCCCAACTTGGGTGATATTGCCGCCGAAGCAGCCATAGCGTTCCAGCAGCGTCGTTTCGACGCCCGCCCGCGCCGATGCCAACGCGGCGGCAAGGCCGCCAGGGCCGGAGCCAATGACAAGGACATCCGTCTGGCGGATTATATCAATTTTGCGGGCAGGTTCGAGGATAGTATTCATCATCTCTGGGCAACTTCCCAATCTGGCGCGACATAAAAAGGTGCGTTGGACGGCGCAAGCATTGGCTTTCCAAGGATATGATCTGCGCCCTTTTCACCAATCATGATCGTGGGCGCATTAAGATTGCCTGTGGTGATGGTCGGCATAACGCTGCTATCGACAACGCGCAGTCCTTGGACACCGATGACGCGCAATTCAGGGTCCACGACCGCCATTGGATCACGCGGGCTGCCCATCTTGCATGTGCAACTGGGATGCAATGCGCTTTCGACATGTTCGGCGATAAAGGCGTCAATCTGCGCATCGGTAACTATGTCAGCACCGGGTTGAATTTCACGTCCACGGAATGGCGTAAAGGCCGGTTGTTGAAAAATCTCACGGGTCAGTCGCACACAGGCCCGCATCTCCGCCCAGTCGTCGGGATGGCTCATATAATTGAACAGGATTTTGGGCTTGTCGTGCGGGTCTGCGCTTTTGAGCGTCACTGTGCCACGGCTTTTGGAGCGCATGGGGCCGACATGGGCCTGAAAGCCATGTTCGGTTGCCAGCGACGATCCGTCATAATTGATTGCCATTGGAAAGAAATGATATTGGACATCAGGATATTTTATACCCGCACGGCTGCGGATAAAGCCGCAGCTTTCAAACTGGTTTGACGCCCCCAATCCCGACCGCCCGAGCAGCCATTGCGCGCCAACCGTGGCTTTGCCGAGAAGATTTGCCTTGCCATACAGAGTGATGGGTTGGGTGCAGGCCATTTGAAAATAGAATTCCAGATGATCCTGTAAGTTTGCGCCGACACCGAGGCGGTCAGCGCGTACTTCTATGCCATTCGCTTTTAACTCGTCTGCGGGGCCAATGCCGGAAAGCTTGAGCAGCTGCACGGAATTGATAGGGCCGCCCGCCAAGATGACTTCGCGCGCAGCGCGCAGTTGATGTATCTGGCCCGCTTGTTCATATTCCACCCCAATGGCGCGCGTGCCTTCAAATAGGATGCGCGTAACCAATGCCTTTTCAATCACTTTGAGATTGGGCCGTTTCCGGGCTTCGTAAAGATAGGCCTTGGCCGCCGAACAGCGCGTGCCGTCACGCACCGTCATATCCATTCGGCCAAAGCCTTCTTGGGCGTAACCATTATAGTCTTCCGTCAGGGCATAGCCTGCCTGTTGCGCGGCATCTAGCCACGCCTGATGCAGCGGGTTGTCGAGCGGGCCATAGCTGGTCGACAGCGGACCATCGCCGCCCCGATACTCGTTGCCACCTTCGGCGCGGCCTTCGGCGCGTTTGAAATAGGGTAGCACGTCGGCATAGCCCCAACCGGTGGCGCCCTCATCCTCTTTCCAGCGTTCAAAATCGAGCGCGTTGCCGCGCACATAGACAAGTCCGTTAATCGAAGAGGATCCGCCTAGGCCCTTGCCGCGCGGGCAATTCAGGCGTCGGTTATTCAAATGCGGCTCCGGCTCGCTTTCATAGCCCCAGTTCCAACGCTTGGTATTCATGGGATAGGCAAGCGCTGCTGGCATCTGAATGAAGATCGAACGGTCACTGCCACCATATTCAAGCAACACCACCTGATGCGTGCCATCGGCGCTCAGCCGGTCCGCCAGCACACAACCGGCAGACCCTGCACCGACGATGATATAGTCGGCAGCCTCAATAGGGGGCATCGATTGGCTCCATGGCAACATAGACGCTCTTTAGCTGGGTATAATGTTCAATCGCCGCCTTGCCGTTTTCGCGGCCAAGACCGGACTGCTTGTTGCCGCCAAATGGCATTTCAATAGGCGTGATATTGTAGGTGTTGATCCAGCAGGTGCCTGCCTCCAACGCCGCGATGACACGGTGCGCGCGTGGCAAGTTATTCGTAAAAATACCTGCAGCCAGACCAAAATCTGTATTGTTGGCCCGCGCAATAACCTCTGCTTCATCTTCAAAATCGAGTACTGCCATTACGGGGCCGAAAATCTCTTCGCGGACAATGGCCATCTCGTCAGTACAGCCGGTGAAGATGGTCGGTTCCACAAAGGACCCCTGCGCAAGATTTCCATTAATTACGCGCTTTCCGCCGGTCATTAGGGTAGCGCCCTGCTGCTGACCAAGCGCGATATATCTCAGTACTTTTTCCATATGCGCCCGAGAAATCAGTGCGCCCATTTGAGTGGCAGGGTCCAAGGGATCGCCAATCACCATCGCCTCAGTGCGCGCCTTCAGTTTTGCAAGAAACGCATCACGGACATCTTTATGAACAAAAACCCGCGTGCCGTTGGTGCAAACCTCGCCCGCGGAGTAGAAATTCGCGAGCAGAGCGCCGGAAACGGCCTCGTCCAGATCTGCGTCCCCGAAGACGATCAGCGCGGATTTTCCGCCAAGTTCAAAGGTTACATATTTTAGCGTGCCCGCCGCATCGACCATAACCTTTTTGCCAGTACCGACTTCGCCTGTCAGCGACACTTTGGCAATGCCGGGATGCAGGCTCAGCAAGCGGCCGGTGTCTGCCTTGCCTTGCACCACTTGGAATAGTCCATCCGGCAGGCCAGCATCGCGATAGGCCTTTTCCAGCTCAATCGCGGTCAGCGGCGTTAGCTCTGCGGGCTTAAAGATCATCGCGTTGCCGCAAGCCAGCGCTGGTGCTGATTTCCAGCACGCGATTTGGATGGGGTAATTCCAAGCGCCAATGCCAGCAACTACACCCAAGGGTTCGCGCCGGGAATAGCCGAATGCACCCGTGCCAAGATCATGATGTTCACCTGCTATCGTCCGTGCGAGGCCAGCATAATATTCGATGCAATCCGCGCCGGATAGAACATCCACAGCAATTGTTTCTTGAATGGGTTTGCCTGTATCTTGCGTTTCAAGTCGAGCGAGCGTTTCGTTGCGCTCAACAAGCAGCGCAGCAGCGCGGTGGAGGATGCGCCCACGTTCTACACCTGGCGTTTTTGCCCACAGTTTTTGTGCATCGGCGGCGCGACCCACAGCATTGTCGACTTCTGCCTGTCCGTCTATCCGGATCGTCGCAAGCAGTTGCCCTGTCGCCGGGTTGATCGTGTCAAAATGCGATGCAACCGGCGAAGGTCTGGGGGAACCCAAATTCCGCTCGATGAAATCAAAAATAAGGTCCCGCGCTAAGCCGTTTTGTAATGCCCCGCCGCCATTCATCGCTGCGCGCAGCCAAACGCCATCGATCATCGCGGCTATGGTGTCCGCCATCGGCAATACATCACGCGCGTCGACCAACTGGCGCAAATCAAATTTAAGGTTGGACAACATGCGCTTTTGATGTGCGCGCTGCACGCGGGCAAGTTGCGGCACATGCAGGGCCTGTCCCCAAAAGGACAACCAAATTCGGGCACTATCCTCGGCATATTCATTATGCCCCAGATGTGAATCCACCAGTGCCTCTATGCGCGCACGCGACCCCGCAGCAAGCCCGAGGCGCACCGTTGCCTGATTGTTCAGCTGACGCACCACGGATCGGAAGGCAGCTTCGAGAAGGGCTTCTTTACTGCCAAAATAATGCACAATCAGCGCGGCCGAGACACCTGCTTGGCGCGAGACTTTATTGAACGTGAATTCAACTATTCCATATTCAGCTATAACACCGATTGCCGAAGCAATAATATGTTGGTGACGCGCGTTAGAATGTCGAGGCATAACATGCGTGTATCAAATATTGAACGTCTATTCAACGGCGATAGCAGATCCATGCTCACCGTATTAGAAAAGGCTTTGGACCGGAGCCATTCTCAGCACATTATACGTGGCGTGAGAGGAAGGCTCCGGTAATGGCTAACAACATGACCCCAACATCACTGCGCGCTTAGTTCGCCCAATAGACATATTCCTGATCCTTCTTCCATTGGGCATTAAGCGGAACGTCGATCCGGATCGCGCCTTCGAGTAGGCCGGGCCATAGTGGCTTGGGTAGGCCGGCATTTTGCGCTTCAATCAACTTGCGCAGTGCCGCCACGCGTGCGGGTTCCTTGGCGGCCAAGTTGATTTGCTCGGTTGGGTCGGTGGCGAGGTTGAACAGCCATGCCTTTTCGGGACGTTTGGAAATTTGCAATTTCCAGTCGCCCGCGCGGACAACGCGGTAATGCCCCGAACGCCAGAAGGTGATGTCGCGTTTTGGCCCAGTGCCAAATAGGTTGAAGCTGTCCATCTTGCGATCACTGGGTAGGTTTGCGCCAGTTGCCGCTGCAATCGTGGCAAACATATCCAGATGCTGAGCCACATCGTTGCGCACGGTACCCGGAGCAATTCTGCCGGGCCAGCGCATCAGCATCGGTACATGAATGCCGCCTTCGAAGAAGGTGCCTTTGTACCCACGGTAGGGCGTGTTGTGGTCCTTTATGCCCGTGTACCACGCGCCGCCATTGTCGCTGGTAAAGATAACCAAAGTATTCTCGTCGAGGCCTGTGTCCTTCAGCTTTTGCAGCACGTCGCCAATCCGTCGGTCAAGTTGGCGCATCATCGCGCCATAGACGCGCTGGGTATGGTCCTTGATCTGCGGCAGTGCGTCATAATCCGATTTCAGCGCCTGTAACGGAGTGTGCGGCGCATTATAGGCGAGATACATGAAGAAGGGCCGGTTCTTGTTTGCGTCAATCGCGGCCAGCGCATTGTCGGTGAAATAGTCAGTCAGATGGCCTTTGGGACGAAAGCGCTGACTGTCCCCCCAATAGACGGCATGTGGCAGATTTGCCCATAAAAAGCGGTCTATTGGATCCCATGGAAGCTTTGCATTGACAACCTGGGGATCGTCTTCGGCCATAAACAAATCCCCGCCCGCACGCATGCCAAGACTTTCGTCAAAACCCTGTGACGTTGGCCGCAATGGTTTGGCTTCACCCAGATGCCATTTGCCGATGTGGATGTTATGATACCCCTTGGCTTTCAGCACCTCTGGCAACATAATTTCCGCATTGGGCACCCCCATGTCGGCATAAGCGGGCAGGTCGTGGTTCAGTTCTTTATGATAGATGGTTGGATAAGGCGACGTGCCGTTGTTATGCGCTAGGCTTGAAACAAAAGCCGCTGGAACGGCGGTAAATTCAAAACCGAACCGCGTCGGATAACGCCCCGTCATCAAGGCCGCGCGCGAAGGCGAGCAGGTGGCGTTGGCGGCGTAGCCATTGGCAAAGCTGACACCCTGTTTGGCAATCGAATCTATGTTAGGGGTGGGCACCGCCCCACCTGCAACCCCGCCGCCGTACAGCGAAATGTCGTTCATCCCCAAATCGTCGGCGACAATCAGGATGACATTGGGCGGACGCTTGCCTGAGGGTGCCGCCGCAGGGCCCTGCGCCCATTCAATTGGGCGGTTTTCGGCAATGGGTTCAACCCATTCGCCAATGATACCGGGCAGATAGATTTTATACTGCTGAAAACCCAAATAGCCCGCGCCGATCAATAGCGCCAAAGCTCCGATCCATGTGCGTTTTTTCATGCAGAAATCTCCGGTTGGTGTAAGCCCGAGCGCCGCACTGAAAGCCACAGAAACAGCAATATAACAGGTAGAAAAACTAGGCTGCTATAATGTTCGGGCGGGTGATGGCCGCTGATGGGTGCATGCTTTATCCAACCGGACCAACTCAGCAACAGGCGCTCGATAAAAGACACAATAAGAAATAGCGGTACCAATGCGCGGTAACGCAATGCGACCACGAGGGTGACGATGCCATGCGCAATCTGTGTCGCACCAGCCCAGGCAAAAAGGCCAAAAATCATTGTGGGATTGTGGCTGAGATCCAGCCCTGCAATAACACCCGCGCCACCGTCGGGCAGGAAACTGTGGATCATCCCCGGAACGATCCAGACGATGCCATATAAAGCCAAAAACCACGCAGAGTAGCGCGAGCCATGATACTGCTCGTTGTTACTCGGAGGTAGGAAAACGCTCATCCTGCAAAGCCCGAAAGGGCAATAGATGCCAATGCCTTTATCCATGTGAGTTTGCGCATTCTCAATGACTTCCCAATCCTCACTTTGTTAATCGATGTTTCGTCCGGTTACAAACATGATCGCCCAGCCACTTGCCATCAAGACCCCTGCAATAGCGGTCATCCAGTTGGCCAAACCCCAAAAACCCAACGCGACGCCATAGTGAAGCAACGCAAACAAAAGCGATCCGCCCAGTAAAAAGGCCGGGGCGTGCCGCGCGGAACCGGCCCCTACATTCATGAAAGTGGCGCAAGCTATGCTGGCCATGCTGTGCATGAATTGAATTTGGGCGCCGAGGCGCACGAGCGCGGACATAGGCTCAGACAGATGAGTAGAGAGAATAAGTGCGGTAATCGATATAAGAGCATTGATCGTGGCAAGCCGCATCCATGATCGCCGTGTCCAGCGCATTATTTGTGGCTCTGTCGGTCGCACATTCATCCTACGCTTGTCAGCAGTGCAATGTGTGTCAACGCCGCAAGCAGCGCCAAAACCAGCGCAACAGTTACCCGCGGACTGAGATAAAAAGACACAACGCGCTGCGTAGGGAATGAGAATGTAGCAAGCGTACCGAGCAACTTATCGGAATGACCTTCGGTAAACAGGGGTTCCATCACCAGCTTCATCATGTCGCGGCGACTGCGGTAGCGCATCAGGCCAAAGATCGTCCAGTCGGGATCCGCCTCGGTATTCCACGCATCAATATAGCCGCCAACCTTGCGTCCGACCATGCCGGGATGGCCGCCCGTGCGGAACAGAACCGATATGAAGCGTTTCGAATAGCGCTTGAGCAGATCAAAGCCTTGAACCATTTGCCCCGTTTTTGGGTCCTCAACCTGCTCCATCTGCGCCTTGACCAGATTGAGCATGACAAACTCGCGGCCGTCATCGGCTTCAAGGAAAGCCCGCATAACATCCGCGCGATTGCCTGTGCCCTCGAAACGCCCCGCCACTTGTGCGAGAAACGCATCAATCTCGGCAGGTTTCAGGGGGCCGGACCAATTGTCATACCAGAGCCGAAATATGCCATAAGCGAGCAATGCGGTGCCCCAGATTATCCATATAGTCATGTCTTTAATTGCTCCTTTTCTTGGCGCGCTCGGCATCGCGCCGCGCCTTTGCGGCCTTCTGGCAGGCGGGTGATGTTTTTTTGATATTCTTGATCAGACAAGTGCGGACATTTTCGCGGTTAAACGTTCTCAATTCTGCGGAGCAATATTTAACGATGTCGGGCATGCACGCTTCGCGCACATTGTCTTGCGCCGACACGGGAACGGCAGAAAGAAGCAGGGCAGACGCCCCCAAAATGAGCACTATTCTTGACATCTTTACCCTCATTCTTCCCGGATAGCTTAACGCAATATTATTGGCATTAATTATGCCAAAATATATTTGCAATCGCTTTTGTCGCTTGCGCCAGCGCCTATTTGCCGCAAAACAGGAGTCTATGACCAACGTATCGTACAAAATGACATCACGATCGGAAGTGCCACTGACTGATGGTCGGCGCGAAAGAAGTCGATACAGCCGGAGTAAGATTGTCGCAGCGATGCTCGATCTTGTCGGTAAAGGCGATGTTGCACCAAGTGCTGCGCGGGTTGCGGAGGTGGCAGGCGTCGGTCTCCGTTCGGTTTTTCGACACTTTGACGATATGGATGAGCTTTACCGCGAAATGGGCGAGGTGATTGAGGCGCAGGTCATGCCCATCATCCTCCAGCCGCCAACGGGCGCTACTTGGCGGGAAAAGCTGTTCGACATCGCTGATCGTCGAGCGATGGTTTTCGAAACCATTCTGCCTTATCGGATTTCAGCCAATCTCAAACGTTTCCAGTCGCCCTATCTGATGCAGGACTATCGTCGGATGCTGCGGCTCGAATCTGATACCATTGGGTCATATTTGCCAGCGACGGTAAAGGCCGATGTGGCGGGTACCCATGGTCTAAATGTCATCCTGAGCTTCCAGACATGGCGGCTGCTGCGGCATGATCAGGAATTGCCTTTTGAGGACGCCAAGTCTGTTGTGCGGCGTTTGCTTGGCGATGCTATGGCCGGAATGTCGGAGGATTGATGCAGCGCTTTGGCTTTGCTCTAGCTCTGCTGCCTTTGTCTGCTTGCGGTGATGCATCTGGGCCGCCCGAAACAGTCTGCACCGGCCAATCCGGTAACAAGATGTTGTGGGTGCCCGGCGGTAGTTTCGTGATGGGTGACAATCCGCATTACGCTGAAGAAGGCCCTCCGCAGACCTTTACGGTCAAGGGATTTTGGATCGACGCGCATGAAGTGACCAACGCCGAATTCGCGACCTTCGTAAAGGCGACGGGTTACAAGACAATGTCGGAACGTAATCCGCCCAAGCTTCCCAATGCGCCGCCAGAAATGCTGGTGCCTGGCTCAGCTGTATTCAATATTCCGTCGGACGCAGACCCGCGCTGGTGGCGCTGGGTGCCAGGCGCGCAGTGGCGGCACCCTTCGGGGTTGAAGGAAAGTATTGTCGGGCGAGATCGCGAACCCGTTGTCCAGATCGCCTATCAGGACGCAGAGGCCTATGCGCAATGGGTCGGGAAGGAATTGCCGAGCGAGGCGCAATGGGAATATGCCGCGCGCGGCGGCACGGGGGCTTTGCCGGAGCCGGTTGATGCGAAGGGCCAACCGCAAGCAAATTATTATCAGGGGGTTTTCCCGGTCAAAAACGTAAACACTGATGGCTATATCGGTCGTGCGCCCGTGGGTTGCTTCAAACCAAACGGATTTGGACTTTATGATATGATCGGAAATGTCTGGGAATGGACGAGCGCCAGCGGATCGCGCGCCGACGCCAGCGAACCGGTAAACGTCATTAAAGGCGGCTCCTACCTCTGCGCTGCTAATTATTGCGCCCGCTATCGCCCCGCTGCGCGCCAGTTTCAGGAACGCGGGCTAGGAACCGACCATATCGGGTTTCGGTTGGTTGACACGAAGAAGGCTGGGCCGGCTTCTTGACCCGTCACTTATAATATGGCACTCAAAGTGCCAATAACATTATCTTAGGGAGTATCTCTTGAAAGTTCTTCGCACACCCGAAAGCGCCTTTGCGGCAATTGACGATTTCCCTTTTGCGCCAAACTATCTGGAGATTGCCGATCCCTCCGACGGCACGCCATTGCGCGTGCATTACGTCGATGAAGGGCCGCGCGATGCGCCGGTGGTGCTGATGATGCATGGTGAGCCAAGCTGGAGCTATCTCTACCGCCATATGATTGGCCCGGTAGTCGCGGCAGGCTTTCGCGTGGTCGCGCCTGACCTGATTGGATTTGGAAAATCGGACAAGCCAACCAAGAAAAAAGATTATAGCTATGCCCGCCACGTTGGCTGGATGCGCCAATGGATAGAGGCGCTTGACCTGAGCAACATGACGCTCGTCTGTCAGGATTGGGGCTCGCTAATCGGTCTGCGTCTTGTCGCGGAAATGCCGGATCGCTTTGCCAGTGTGGTATTGTCCAATGGCGGCTTGCCCGAAGGCGGCCCCGCACCGCGCGCGTTTGCCATTTGGCGTGCTTTTTCGCAATGGAGCCCATTCTTTCCGATTGGTAAAATTGTCAACGCTGGGTCAAAGCGCGTGCTTAGTGCTGCCGAGATTGCCGCTTATGACGCACCGTTTCCGGACAGCAGCTACAAGGCTGGGGCCCGGATATTCCCGACCTTCGTTCCGTTCGAGAACAATGTCGCGATCCCCGATCAGAAGCGCGCCTGGCAGGTGTTTGAGCAATGGGACAAGCCGTTCCTGTGCTGCTTTAGCGATGGCGACCCAGTGACACGCGGCGGCGAGAGCAGGTTCATTGGCCGCGTTCCTGGTACTGCGGGTCAGCCGCATTGCACTTTGAAGGGCGGCCATTTCATCCAAGAAAATGATCCGCAAGGCTTCGTCGACTGCATCCTAAAAGTGCTTTAGCGATGAAGGTCTTGCGCACCCCCGAGGCCGCTTTCGCCGACCTTCCGGACTATCCCTTCGCTGCACATTATGTTGAGGTTAATACGCAGGGCACACCACCCTTGCGGCTTCATTATGTCGATGAAGGCCCCCGCGACGCTGCGCCAATCCTGCTGCTGCATGGAGAGCCGACCTGGTCATATCTCTACCGCAAATTTATACCACCGCTCGCCGCCGCTTGCCATCGCGTGCTGGCACCTGACTTGATTGGCTTTGGCAAGTCTGACAAGCCTGCCAGTCGTGACGATTATAGCTATGAACGCCATGTCGCTTGGATAAGCGACTGGCTGACGCAGCTTGATCTGCATAACATCACGCTGTTCTGTCAGGATTGGGGCGGGTTGATCGGGCTGCGATTGGTCGCCGCTTTTCCGGATCGTTTTGCTCGGTTAGTGATTTCAAACACCTATCTGCCCGTTGGCGAGAATATTGGTTCGGGTTTCGATGGCTGGTCTGCATTCAGCCAGGCCACGCCCGAATTCAAAATCGGCCGGATCGTTGATGGCGGCTGTAATCGCAGACTGACCAGCGCCGAGATCGCAGCCTATGATGCGCCGTTCCCCGATGAGCGTTTCAAGGCCGGCGCGCGCCAGTTTCCCTTGCTCGTGCCTGTGACCCCTGACCATCTGTCTGTCGCCGAAAATTCTGCGGCTTGGGCACAGCTCGAACGCTTCGAAAAGCCGGTGCTCACTTGCTTTGGCGAGCAGGACAAAGTGCTAGGTCATCTTGATACGGAAATTCAGCGGCGCATTCCGGGCGCTAAGGGGCAACCACATTGCCGGATTGACGCCAGCCATTTTTGTCAGGAAGATCAGCCGGAACAGCTTGTCGATCTCATCCTCAATTTTATCGCTGCACAGACATAAGTTCGGCTGCGCGGATCAGGTCAACGCGATCCGCGTCAGCTGATCCATCGAGCACCAATAGAAATCTTGATTCCAGCCTGGTGAGGGAAACACCACGCCTTGCATCAACCCACCTGTTTCAACCCGCGCAACGGTCGCTCCGCTGGAGATATCGAGCAGAACGATTGCTTCGCGGCGCTGATAATCATTAGTGCAAATCAGGCCACTTTCGGGGAAATGCAGCATGTGGCTGGCGCAGCCCAAACCATCTTGCCGCCACAGTGGCACGAGCGCGCGTTTCTCTTCCTCGAAGCGGAAGCCGCAGATGACGCGATTGGCGCTGTCATATGCGATGACAATTTGCCGTGCTTCGTCCCAAAGCGGCGGGTTGGTGACGCTGCCACCCGGCAAACCGCTGACGTCGATGGACTGCCAGTCTTCAGCATCGGCAAGTGAAACGCGGATGAGCCGGTTGGGTGCCTGCGCAACGCCCCGCCCAACCATATTTGTACGATAGCGATGCTGGCCGTTGTCCATCAGCCAAAGGTGCCGGTCCCCGATTACCGCATCCCAGCCATGGCTGCGTTGGCTGTCGCCGATATAGGGGCAAGACCAGCTATCGTCGCGCCGCAGGGCAGTGCCATCCCAATGATAGCGGGTTAATGTCCGCACACCGACCACATAGACGGTGTTTCCAACGGCGCTGAGTCGCGCCACCGATGGCTCGGCACAATCGAGCGGTGGGCAGACCAGAGCCAAATCGTCCGGATCGATCACGCAAAGCTGTGCTGAGGTGCTAACCGAAATATTCTTCGTTACAATCAACCCGCAATCGAGGATCACGAAACTGTTATAGGGCTGATTGACCGGCAATCTCGCTGCTGCGCGGACAGTGAGATCCGCGCGGGCTAGGCAATGGATGTGGCGCCCATAGACGGTGTATAGATCGCCATTGCGGTGAATAGCCATCCCGCCCGGCCACATAGGTCCGCCATCAAGGCGGGGACTGCCGGCGAGGGCGCGCAGCGTCAACGGATCGATACGCTCGACCTGCGCGGTCGTCGGCAGTCCGATCTGCGATCGCAGCGCCTGATGGGTCATCACGAAAATCTCGCCCGGATCGCCGAGCACTGTCATCGTCGTCATCAACCGGCGCCGCGAGGTCGCCGCGAGCCGCAGACTGCCGGGTTCTGTAAGAGCCTGAGGATCGGGAGCCGACTGTAACCGGGAAGGGCCGCCGTCCTCGCTGGGCCAGGGGCTCGGCCAATAGCCCTTCACCGGGGAGTCCGCCGTCTGCGCCACCAGATCACGGCCGCTGCTGTCATCAACAATAGGACACCCATAGGCCATAATCTGAGCAGCCTTGGTATCAGCAAATTGCGCAGCGCGTTTTCGAAAATCTGATCCGGCGCTGTGTATCCTTCCGGCATCGGTAGCACTTTGTTCGCCTTGGCAAATGCGGCATAATCCTTTTGCATGGCGACAAAGCGTTCGGGTTCCGAACCCGACAAATTATGCGCCTCACCGGGATCTGTTGTAATATTATAAAGTCGCCAGCGGCCATCTCCGTAAGGCGGCAGGTTCTTAACGAGCTTGTAATCACCTTTGAACAACACCGCATTGCCAGACAATTCATATCCCAACGGCTTGTCTGGCGAATGGACGGACGACGCAGCCCCTGTGAGCATGGGTGTCAGGTCCGCCCCAATCATGGGCTCGACACGGCGCCCTGAAAAACTGCCTTGCTGCGGCGCCACTCCAGCGAGCATCAGCAAAGTCAGCGGCATATCGGTTACATGAGCAAAACCGGCTGCAACGCTGCCACCCTTGATCGCAGGGTTGCCTGGCCAAGCCATAATCATCGGAACACGCAAGCCACCTTCGCTCGCAGTAAACTTGTACCCACGCAGTGGTGAGACCGATGCGCTGGCAAAACCGGCACCTTGCGCGGTCAGCGAACCCGGGCGCCCTTGTTGGGCGATGCTTTGATCATATTCTTGATTGGCGTTCCAGCGCGTAAATGCGCCCATATTCATTGGATCTGTTGCTTCTGCGCCATTGTCAGACAGAAACACGAAGATGGTATTATCATATGCACCGATGGCCTTTAGATGCGCGATCAACCTGCCGATTTCACGGTCCATCGCCGTGCCCATGCCAGCATAAGCGGCCATCGCACCCGCACGCTGCCGTTGCTGCTGTGCCGACAATTTTGACCAATCACCACTGGTGTTCATGGTCACCGTCGGAACGCCTGCCGGCATCACGCCTTTGGCGATCGCAGCGGCGCGGCGTTCGTTGCGCAGCACAGTCCAACCCACATTGTAGCGCCCCGCATAAGCCGCAATGTCTGCGTCTCGCGCCTGCACCGGAATATGGTTTGCGATGAAGTTGACGGATGCCAGAAACGGTTTTCCGCTAGCCTTGCCGCGGTCGATATAGCCGATCATCTTGTCGACAATTAGCGTTGAGGAGTAGAAGCGCTTTGGCAGTTTTGCGGGCTTTCCATCCTCGGTCCATTCGGTCTTGTCGTAAATCAGCAGGTTGGGTTTATCTTCAAAATTGTCTGCGCCGGATTGCGCGAGCGCAAGCGCGTGGTCATAGCCGCGCGCCGTTGGCAAGGTATTGGGCGTGTGGCCCAGATGCCATTTTCCGGACAGATAGGTGCGGTAGCCTACAGCGCGCAGCTGTTCAGCAATGGTCACCACACGGTTGTTGAGGTGCGTTTCATAACCAGGCTTGCCCAAATGTTCGGGTGGAATTGTCTCTGGCATATTGCCAAGGCCAGCGCGGTGATTAATCACGCCGGTTTGCAGCATTGCCCGCGTTGGCGAGCAGGATCCTGCCACATGGAAGTTTGAAAAACGTACACCCTTTGCGGCAAGCGCGTCGATATTGGGTGTCGCAATTTCACCACCGAAGGCCCCTACATCGCTAAAGCCCCAATCATCGGCAAGGAGAATGACGATATTGGGACGCTTCGACTGCGCCGCTTGCGCGCCAAGCGTTGATGGACTCAGCAACGCCAGCGCCGTCAATAGGGTTGCCGGTCCCTTAAGGTTCATTAGTTTAGCAACGCGTCGAGGCAGCCCGTCTGCGCGAGCAGCGGGTCAATACGCCCACGTGCGGTCGCATCCAGCGCAGCATAACGCGCGCGCAAATCGGCCAAGCACTTCACCTGATATTTGAACACGCCTTGCGTGTAGGGCAGACCCATCGCGGATATGTGGAAGCTATCTTCGCCTTCCTCAATCGCGGCGGCGTTGGCGAGAAGGAAGGGTATGTAGATGTCGCCGACCTGTTTCAGCCAAGCGGCGATGATCGGCGCAAAGGGCACATCGGCGCCTGCGATCTCCGTATCCCACTGCCCGTCGATTCCGGACATATCGTCAATATGGAGCAGCCAGCGGAAACTATAGGGAAAGTCTTTGCGCATCATCGCCTGCGCAGTGGGGTCAACACCCAGCTGCGACAATTGGCCATACATCCCAAACTCCGCAATGCTCGGCCGAGAACCTAACAGGCAGTGATGATCCACCACATGCACCTCAAGCGCACCCAGCAAAGCGCGCGTTGAGGCTTCAATCAACGGGAAGTTTTCAGCCGCGCAACCGACAATCGCCATGCGGCCGACCTGCCGCGCGCGGAACTGTTCGGCATAGCCTTGGCTTGCTGCCAGCCCGCCACCCTTCATCGCGTCAAACGCGAGCCAGCGGCTCATCTGGATCTGGTCTACCTCCTCCAGCCAGCGATACCCGAACATTGCCTTTGTCACCCATTCGTCAGCAAAATCCTCAATCAGATGCGCGATAAAGGCGCGCGCCGGATCGGGCGGGATAACTGACCGTTCGGTATGCCGCGCCTCCAGATCATAAATGAGCGGCGTCGAATCATTGTGGAATGTTCCATCGGGATATTCCATTACAGGAATAACAGGGGCCTTGACCTTGCTCAGCGCGTCACGCGTGTCCGTGCCGTGCACCCACAAATGCGGGATACGGCGATAACGCAAAAGCGCCCGCATCTTCATAGAATAGGGTGAACCCAGTGCTCCGTTGAGTGTGTACATTGTGGGTGGTTCCTTCCGGCATTGCCAACGTCAGTTTGTAATGGACTATATTGACATTATCAATGCCAATATACTGGCTAGGAAGCCTGTTGATCTGGGCGAGCAAGCCCGCCGTTTCTGTCGCTATCGTTGCCATGACCTACGACATCGTCAAGTGCATTTTATAATTTGACATAATGTCATATTTGATAATATGTTAGTTATATGAAAATCAAAATTGATAGCCTGTTAGGGAGCAAGCGAGAGCGAACCCGCGACCAGCTGCTTGTGTCCGCACAATCGCTATTGATGAGCGAAGGCGCGGCAGCGCTCGGCCTGCGTCAGATTACCACCCATGCCGGAATGGTGCATGCGAGCTTTTATAATTATTATCCGGATGTGGCTGCGCTGATCGGTGATCTGGGCGAATTGCTCGGTGCTACCCATGCTGCGGCGATGGCGATGACCGGCGATGATCATGACAACCCGGCCGTGCGCTTCACACGAATTACGCGTCAGACGTTGCGGATTGTGACGGAGCAGCAAGGGTTTGGCCGTTTGATGTTTGACATTGGCTTGCCGAGTGACCGGTTGGCGGCCGAGTTACGGTTGCGGTTGAAGATGGATATTGAAGAGGGTGTCACGGCTGGTCTCTTCACGGTAGCTGACGTAGATCTTGCTACCGCGATAGTCGCGGGGGCAATCACAGGGCTAGCACTTGATCTGCATCGGGGCGTCTTGTGTTCTGCTAAAATTGACTCTGCAACCGCCCAGCTTCTGACATATTTGGGCTTGGATGGAGCTGAAGCGGAGCGTTTGGCGCATGCGGCCTTTGACTTTCCGCCCACACTCGAATTGCCAATGCGCTGGCTGGCTCTGCCACCAGTTCTGCAACGACAAACAGGGGTCGAGCAATGAAGCGCACAGCAGGCCGAGGCGTTGTCATCGACAAGGGCACGCCCGATTTTGTCGCGGCGCTGCTTGGCACCAGCTTCAATGCGCAAGACCCCGGCCGCCGTCCTGATCAGATTGTGCAAGCCAATGATGTGGAAGAGGTTATCGGCGCGGTGAAGCGCGCACGTGACGAAGGCCTGACAATCGGCATCTGTTCGGGCGGGCACAGCTGGGCGCAGAACCATATTCGTGATGGCGGGATGCTTGTTGATCTTTCACGGCTTAACAGCATTGCGATCGACGCGGCGCAGGGCACGGCAGTGATCGGCCCAGGCTGCCTCGCCGGTGAACTTAATGCTGCCCTTGTGAAGCACAAACTTTTCTTCCCTGTGGCACATGCCTACACCGTCGGTATGGGTGGCTTCCTGCTGCAGGGCGGCTTTGGTTGGAACAGCAGGGCTTGCGGGGTGGCGTGCCAGAGCGTCATTGGCATCGATGTCGTTCTTGCCGATGGCACATTGGTCCATGCCAGTGAAACGGAAAACGCCGAGCTGCTCTGGGCCGCGCGCGGCGCTGGACCAGGCTTTTTCGGTATTGTGGTCGGCTTTCACCTGAGGCTTCAACCGCGCCCCAAATTCGTTGGCATGAAGGCCCAAGTATTTCGGATCCGCCACCTCGAAGCCGTGATGGCGTGGGCGGATAGGGCAGGGCCAGATGTGGCGCCGTTTGTCGAATTCCAACTCGTCTTCGATCGCAAGGCCATGGGGATATTTGCGCACGGCATACAGGTTCTGGCGCCCGTGCTGGCCAGTAGCTGGCGCGAGGCACGCGCCGCGGTGGACTTCATAGACAAAAGCCCTATCCGCAAGCTTGCCAGCTTTACGCTGCCATTGTTGCCGGTCTCGCTGGACATGATGATGAAGGGAGGCGAAAGGACCCTGTTTTTGCCCAATACCCGCTGGACGGCAGACAGCATGTGGATGAACATGCCGATTGATCCATTGCTGCCGGCCTTGCGGCACATCGCCGATACGCAACCGGCTTCACCCAGTCATGCGCTTTGGCTCAACTGGAACGGACCGGCGGAACGCCCAGACATGGCATTTTCGCTTGAGGCGCGCACCTATCTCGCGCTCTATGGCGGGCTGCGCGGCAAGGCATCGACACCCGCCGATGAAAGCTGGGCAACCGACCATATGCGCGCCTTGCAAGCGCACAGTGTGGGCATTCAGCTTGCTGATGAAAATCTGGGGCGCAGGCCAATGCCGTTCATGGCGCCTGCCAATCTGAAAAGGCTGGACGCCCTGCGCGCCAAATTTGATCCCGAAGGCAGATTTAATCCATATATGGGGCGTGTATAATGAAAAGCAGTAAGCCAATTTCCGGACGCTATTTGGGCTATCGCGAGGCAGATCGCGCCATGCCTTATGCCCGCTTCTTCAACCCTGAGCTTGCCCCATTGGCTTCGCATGTGTGCGCCGCGCTGGACCGGGGTGGCGTTCCGATTGATCTTCTACCTGGGATCGACGGTGCAGCAGAGAATCTTTTTGGCGATACAGCGGTGCTCGAAGACGGCTGGGTGCTCACGCAAGACGGCGGCATGCGTGTGAGTGTGCGCACCGACATGCCAGGCGTCACACCGGCAATGGTGGATTGGTGGTTCGGTTGGCACGGCGATGCGCCCGCCAAGTACAAGTTGTGGCATCCGCAAGCGCATGTCCATGTTGGTTGGCGCGAAACGCCGCCTGCCGGCACCAGCGGCCGCGCGCTCTATGTTGGGCAGACGTCAATCGTCGACGAATATATCGGTAGCGATCTGATACGCGGCGCGATCAGCTTCGTGCCGCCGGCCAGTTTTGGTTTTACCGACCCGAGGCTGGATGATGACCAACAGGCGACAATCGTTTGTGCGCGCCTTGGTCTTGGGGATGCGCCCATCGATATTGGCTATTTGGCCCACCATGTCCGCGCGGTCCCAGGCGGCAGTGAAATGCGGTCGCGCTTCTGGATGGGCGGCGCCCATGTCGGCGGACGCAACTTCGTCGGCAGCTTGGCTGCCGCCGTTGCCAAGCGCGTGCTGCGGCTTACAGAGAGCGATGCGCGCGCCCTGCTGGTCCACTGCGGGCAGGAAATGCCGCATCTGGCAGCGTTTCTGCCTGCCTTGCACGCTGAATTTGCCGATAACGGTCCAGCAGGCACCAGCAACACAAGAATGGCCAGTTAAGGTAAAGACATGCGCATCATCACTGTAACCGCTATCGCGCTAATATTGACTGCAGCGGTAGCGGCTTTCGTCGGATTTCGACCGCAATCGGTACAGGTACCGCCGCGACCAGCCCCGTCAACGCCACTGCGCGCGACAATTGCCATCGCGCCCTCGGATCAGGCGCTCACTTTTGCGCGTTATGGTGAAGGTGCTAAAGAACAGACAATTGTAGTCACCCGCTATCAAAACGGGGTCGTAACCGGTGTTGACTTGGCACCCCTGCTGCAGCCCGGTGAGGATGCGATCGCTGTCTATAACCGTCTTGGGTATAACGCCATCGCTGCTTTCGTTGCCGGGGCAAGAACCAGCGTCAACCGCGATGTAGAAACCCTTGCCGTGCCAGTCGATTTGCGTTCCTTACACGCCGCGGCCGCCACAAACTATCCCGAGCATGCCGATGAAGCCAAGGTTAAAGATGGCCCATTCATATTCGCCAAGGTCGCCCAGCCAACATCTTCACGCGCCGCGATCCCGGCAAGCAGCGGCTTGTTAGATTATGAAGTTGAGCTTTGTTTGGTAACACTCAAGCCATTGTCGGCCAAAGCTAGCGCCAAAGGTGGCCTGATCCTGTGTAACGATGTTACCGATCGCGCGGCGCTATTGCGTGGGGCCGACATAAACGACGTTGCCTCGGGTAAGGGTTTTACAGATGGTAAGAGCGGCGCCGGATTTCTTCCGGTAGGCGACCTCTTCGTCGTGCCACGAAACATTAAGTCCTTTGTGGAGCCATTGGAACTGCACTTGTCGGTCAACGGCGAACAAAGGCAGCGGGTGCGCGTGACGAATTGGATTTGGGACTTTGACCGCTTGCTCCTCGAAACGGCCAAGCGGCGGGGTGTTAGCTGGATTTGGCGTGAAGGGCGCGTGCAATTGCCGATCAACAATGACGGTATCTTACCAGATCGTAGTTTGGTCCTTGCAGGGACGCCGGCCGGGACGGTTTTCCAGGGTCCGGGTCCTGCTACTTTCGTGCGCGGCGCGTATGACTGGTTAACGCATTTCGGCCGAGTTAGCATAATCAAGGCAATCGTTGAGCGGACAATCACTGATGATCGCGCCTCTGGCGGCTATCTGAAATCAGGCGATGTCGTGACTATCCGCGCTGATCAACTGGGTACGCTTGAGAACCGCGTCGAATAGAGCCGGCTTTCATTGGACACGCCATGCGTGCTTGCGCTCGGCACGTGCGATGGCGTCGTCGACATCATCACCAAGATAGCCAAGATTCGAACGACTTTGCGAAATTTGGATAGTCCAAAAACTATCCGCGGCATTGCAGGTTAGCGAATCCCTTGTCTGGCGCAATCTCGAAGGATTTCTAATTGGAGTTTAGGTCTTATTTACCGTTAATCTCGATCATGATTTCATTTCTGCGCATGAACGGAAGCGTCCAGGGCGCATTATAATATGCGTACTGGGGCAGATTGGCAGCAACCAAGCTGCGTTCGGCCATGAATGCGCGTAACAGTGTTTCTTGCTTGTCGAGCGACCCCTGGCCAGCGAAGCCTGAGAAGCGGATCACGGCAAAACGCGTCGC
>CAIJLW010000061.1 GCA_903821685.1 uncultured Sphingomonadales bacterium
ACGTGATCCCGTCAGCTCTCGAAAGCGTTGCACCATGGCCGGAATAGTCCCGCTCATCATCTTATATGCCGCACGGTTGACAATAAGGCGTGCGGACACTTGGGAAATGATCGCCGTTTCGACGAGCCCGTTTTCGGCTAGGGTCTTGCCCGATGACACCAAGTCAACAATGCGGCCCGAAAGCCCGAGCGAAGGCGCAAGTTCCATTGCGCCGTTCAACTTCACACATTCGACCTGAATTCCGCGCGCATGATAATAACGGCTCGTTGTGGTGGGATATTTGGTGGCAACGCGGATATGCCCGCCATTGACATCGTCCGTTGCGCCCTGCGGCATCGCAACCGAGATACGGCAGCGGCCAATGCCAAGGTCAACGGGCGCGTACAGCTCCGAATAGTCAAATTCGTCGATAACGTCGGACCCGACGATACCGATATGTGCCGCGCCATGGGCCACAAAGGTCGCCACGTCGAATGCGCGCACACGAATAATGCTGACCGCAGGGTCATTGGTCGCAAACAGAAGCGCGCGGCTAGCCTCGTCAAAAAACGCGGCTTCAGGCTCTATGCCAGCCGCGTGCATCAACGGCAAAGCCTCGTCGAGGATCCGTCCCTTGGGGATTGCAAAGATGATTGGTTCAGTCACAATGGCCGCGCTTTAGGGCGCGCCGGCGGAAAGGGCAATATCGCAGTGCCTATGGTGCGATGTGATTATAGCATCAGCGCACGCGTATCCTATACACTCCAAGATTAGCGTAAGAATTGCTCCATCGCCGCGTTCACTGCATCGGGCCGTTCCCAAATGACAAAATGTCCGCAATTCTCGACCGGGGCGATTGTCACGTCGGGAACCAATTCTTCGATGCCATCGATATTAGTTGGCGGCAAAGCGAGGTCGTCCATAGCCCAGACGACTAAGGTCGGGATCATCAGCTGCGGAAACGCACCAGCGGCAAAGGCAGGGATTTCGGCATCTTCATCCATCGTTGGCACATATAGCGCAGAGGCGCGGTACCAGTTGAGCATGCCGAAACAGGCATCGCGATCCGCCCAATCCGCAAGCAACGCAGTGCGTTCCTCAGGCTCCATTGCGCTCGGCTTATCCCATTTAACGGTCTTGAGCATTAAACCGGTCAGCCCCTGATCCTGCACAAGGGCATCATTCGCTGTGTCCCGAAAATCAATCATATATTGGCTGGATGCCCGCTGATTCATATCGGTAATCAACAGGCGTTGAAAAAGATATGGATGCGGCGCGTTGGCAATAACGGCGCGCCGTACACGGCCTGCCCATGCAGGGTTGGGGGCATCGGGTTGACCATTTAACGCAACGCTCCATGCAATGGCGCCGCCCCAGTCATGCCCGGCGATGACAAATTGCTGCACATTAAGCGCATCGGCCAGTGCGAAGATATCGGCGGTCAATTTGTCGGCTGTATACGCCTCCACCTCTTTAGGCTTTGATGTACCCCTATAGCCGCGTTGGTCGGGCGCGATGCAATAAAAGCGGTCAGCAAAATGCGCCATCTGGTGCCGCCAAGTGCGGTGTGATTCGGGAAAACCATGTAAAAATATGATCGCGGGATGTGCGGGGTTTCCAGCGGTAAACGCATCCATATCGATACCCGTCGACAGCGACAGGCGGTGCGGGGAAAGCTCAATCATATCAGTTTGCTTTGTTGCTTAGCTGACCCGCTTCACGCGGATGCCCCGGCCGTTCATCACCAGCAAGAAGCTGCCAAGCGCACCGCGTTTGATGGTAAAAGGTTTGCCGTCCTTCAAGAGCAAGGGTGTCGCTTCCATTGTCTGCCAGACCCCTGCATCTTTGACGATGAACTGGTATTTACCGGCACCTATTGATTGAACGCCCGCCAGATCGCCTTCCACTTGTTTGAATTCTGCTTCTTGCTCTGCGTTGCTTTCGCCAAAAAAAGGAATTTTGGGTAAGGAAAAACCAAACAAAGACTTTTTGGTTTTGCGCACATCATCTTGGTTCAACATCACAATCTGACGGTTGTCGGTGGCGTCTTCCAACGCCTTGGTTGCCGCATCGAAGCACGTAAGACGCGCGCCGGCATCGGCCAAGGCACGACATGCGACGATGTCTGTGTACACCTTCGGTCGGTTCGACTCTGCATCAGCGGTATAAGCAGGGGAAGCGCATAAAGCAGCCAAAAGAACAGCTTTAGTCAATTTAAGCATATATTCTTCTCCGCTATGGCCTGTTATGTGCGCTGGAATATCTAAACTTCGCCCGGCGCACTAGCCTTGATTGCCAACGCATGCACCCGCGATCCGGGAATATCCCCCAGCGCCTTGTTCACCATGCGCTGCCGCGTCAGGCGAGATACGCCTGTAAATGCAGCGCTTTCGATCTCAATCGTAAAGTGGGATTCGCCAGACCCATCATCGCCGCTATGGCCATGATGCTGTGCACTGTCGTTTATAACGGCAAGGCGGCTTGGTGCGAATGCTGCTTCAAGCAACATTTCCATTTCTATGTGTGCAGGACCTTTTTTCATCCGCCGCTCTTCCCATATGGCAGGTTTTTCGCCAAGGAAAATCATGGCCGCCGACCGTTCCACTGACCGATTTCATGGCCGCATTCAAGGGGGCGGGCGGCAATGCGCCTATCCGCGCTGCCGCGAAGCGGGGGAATTTCGCGCGCCTGATCCGCACGGTCAAGCAGCATCGGCCAATGGTCCCGGCGACTATCAGTATCTCTGCCTCGACCATATCCGCGCGTTTAACGCCGGCTATAACTGGTTTGCCGGCATGACGGCCGACGAGATTTCCATGGCGCAAAGCCCCATATATGCGTGGCCAAGCGAAGCGCGCGCCTTTCGCGCGAACGGCAATGTTGATTCGCCGCCCAAATGGGCGGACTTTAAAGACCCGCTGGATGCCATTTCCACGCGGTTCCGTTCGCGCATGCCACAGGAACGCGCAGATGGCCATTTTCTGTCGCCTGAGGACCGTAAGGCGTTAAAGACGCTAGGGCTTGGGGAAGATGCCGACCGGCGAGCATTGCGCAGCGCATATTCCGCAAAGGTGCGCGCCTATCATCCCGACAAAAATGGCGGCAACAGGTCTCATGAAAAGGCTTTGCAAGACGTGATTGCTGCTTATACGCATTTAAAAAAGCAGAGCGCGTTCGCGTAAAGAACAACCTCCCCTTCCCGTTCGCGTCCGGCTTATTCCCCACGAACGGCACAGGGACATCAAAACTGAACCGAGAAGAGACGACATGACCGACATTCCAAACATCCAAGCCGACAGCCGCGATACGACGATCCTCGCTGCACCTGACAAAATGGTCAGCGTGCGTGAAGTGTTCGGGATCGATGTCGATATGGAATGCCCAGCTTTCTCGATCGCCGACGAACGGGTCCCGGACACCGACGACAGCTACGTCTTTGACCCTGACACTACATTGGCGATCCTTGCTGGATTTGCCTTTAACCGCCGTGTGATGGTTCAGGGTTATCACGGCACCGGAAAGTCGACGCATATCGAACAGGTTGCCGCGCGCTTGAAATGGCCGTGCATCCGCATCAACCTTGATGCGCATATCAGCCGTATCGACCTCATCGGGCGTGACGCCATTGTCTTACGCGATGGCCAGCAAGTGACCGAGTTCCGGGAAGGTCTATTGCCTTGGGCGCTGCAGACGCCAACCGCATTGGTGTTCGACGAATATGATGCTGGCCGCCCTGACGTGATGTTCGTGATCCAGCGGGTGTTGGAAACCGAAGGCAAGCTGACGCTGCTTGATCAAAACCGAGTCATTCGGCCTAATCCCTATTTCCGCCTCTTTGCCACAGCCAACACCGTTGGTCTGGGTGACACCAGCGGTCTGTATCACGGCACGCAAGCGATTAACCAAGGCCAGATGGACCGTTGGAACATCGTTGTTGGCTTGAACTATCTACCTGCGCAGGTCGAAAGCGAAATCGTTTTAGCCAAGGCATCGGGCACCGATGCAGTGACGGTCACAAACATGGTGAAGGTCGCCGAGATGACGCGTCAGGGCTTCATCAATGGTGACATTTCGACCGTGATGAGCCCGCGAACAGTTATCACTTGGGCACAAAACACCGCGATCTTCAAAAATGTCGGCTTTGCGTTCCGCTTGTCGTTTCTGAACAAATGTGACGATGCAGAACGCGCCTTGGTCGCCGAATATTATCAGCGCGTTTTTGGGCAAGACCTGCCTGAAAGCGTTGTTGGCAAATCAAAGTAACTAACGGCTATCTCGCCGTTCCAAGTTGAAAGGACGCTTTATGCAACGCATCGCACTGGCACTCGCGCTTCTGCTCTCCACCTCGCCGGCATTTGCCGCGCTGAAAGCTGGAACACGGGCAACCGACTTCACCACGCAAGCCGTTCTGGCTGGCAAGGCTGACACCTTCAACCTCAATAAGGCGCTGAAGCGGGGGCCGGTTGTGCTGTATTTCTATCCAAAGGCATTCACGTCGGGTTGCACCGTTGAGGCGCATGAATTTTCCGAAGCTGCGGACGACTTTGCCGCGTATGGCGCATCCCTTGTGGGCATGTCAGCAGACAATATCGATACGCTGAAGCGTTTTTCGGTTGAAGCATGCCGCAACAAATTCGCCGTTGGCATCGCTACCAAGCCAATGATCAAAGATTACAAGGTCAGCTTGCCTATGGCCGGCATCACGAACCGCACGACCTATGTCATCGCGCCTGATGGTAAAGTGCTGTTTGCTTATTCCGACCTTGGCGTAAAGGGTCATGTGTCTGGCGCCTTGAACGCGGTAAAAGCGTGGCGGGCGGCCAATCCTAAAGGGTAATGATGCGTAAAACGCCTCTCTTGCATTTGTCCCTGCTGCGCGCGGGCCGCACCGCGGCTGTCGAATATGGCGACATCCCGCAGAGCGCGCTCGCGCAAAACCCGCGCTATAAACCTGCGCAGAGCGATAGCGCAGGGGTTGAAGGCAGGGACTATTTCATCGTTACCAGCCACTTGCCTAATTTCCGCCCCCGCGTGCAAAAGACTGCCTGACTAATGTCGCATGAATCCCCCCTTGAGCAGTTTAAGCAGGTTCTGACGGGCACAGCCCGCGCACTTGCGCATGAGCCGGAAGTCGAATTGGCCTTCACCGCCGATGCGCCAAGCCAGGCTGGCAAAAATTTCAAGGTTCCAATGCCGGGTCGCTTGCTTCCCCCCGATCAGGTGGCCGAAGCACGGGGATTTGCCGACAGCTTTGCACTGAAGCTGAAACATCATGATGCTGCGCGCCATGCCGCCTTGCGACCGTCCGAAGTCATCGCTGGTGCGGCCTTTGACGCCGTGGAAAACGCTCGGGTCGAGGCGCTGGGATCGCGCAACATGGCGGGGATCGCAGCAAACCTTGGCCATGCGCTTGAGCTTAAACTGCGCACTGACCCCATCAGCCGCGCACAGGCCGCAGACGAAGTGCCTATCTCCACAGCATTGTCGTTGATCGTGCGCGAGCGCCTCACAGGCTTGCCGGTCCCCGCTGGCGCAGCCGCTGGGGTCGACATGCTGCGTGGCTGGATTGAGGAAAATGCCGGCAGCGACCTTGATGCACTTGCGCTTGCATTGGATGATCAACGGGCCTTTGCCGCGCTGACGCAATCGATGTTGGAGCATCTGAACCTCACCGAAGGCGATATTGACCCGTCAGACGCCGACGAAGGTGGGGACGATGCCGAGGACAGCCAAGACCAAGACGGCGACAGCGAAGACGAGGGCGAAGGCGAATCTGGCCAAGCCGAAGCACGCGCCGAGCCGCAGCAGGGCGAAGGCGAAGAGACCGAGGCCGATTATGACGGCGAAGACATGGACGATCAGGACGGCGCCGACGGCGAAATGGGCGATGATGGCATGCAGCCCGTCACCCCGCAGCGCCGCAATTGGGACCATCTGCCGCAAAGCGATTACAAAATCTGGTCGACCAAATATGACGAGACGATCACCGCGATTGAGCTTGCAGACGAAGAAGAGCTCAATCGCCTGCGCGCCTATCTCGACCAGCAATTGTCGAACCTGCAATCGGTCGTGACAAAGCTTGCCAACCGCTTGCAACGCCGTCTGATGGCGCAGCAAAACCGCAGTTGGGATTTCGACCAAGAAGAAGGCATGCTTGACGCCGCGCGCCTTGCCCGCGTTATTGTGTCCCCGGGCAGCTCTCTGTCCTACAAAATCGAACGCGAGACCCAGTTCCGCGATACGGTTGTGACGTTATTGATCGACAATTCGGGCTCCATGCGCGGACGCCCGATAAGCATTGCCGCGATCAGCGCCGATATTATGGCGCGCACCTTGGAACGTTGCGGCGTAAAAACGGAAATATTGGGCTTTACCACCCGTGCGTGGAAGGGCGGGCAGGCACGTGAAGATTGGCTTGCCGCTGGACGCCAGCCCATGCCCGGCCGCCTGAATGACCTACGCCATATCATCTACAAAAAAGCAGACGAGCCGTGGCGTCATGCCAAGCGTAATCTTGGCCTGATGATGCGCGAGGGGTTGCTGAAGGAAAATATCGATGGCGAGGCGTTGCTTTGGGCGCATAACCGCCTGATCGCCCGCGCCGAAGACCGCCGCATATTGATGGTGATTTCGGATGGCGCCCCCGTTGACGACAGCACCTTATCTGTGAACCATGGCGGTTATCTCGAACAGCATTTGCGCAAGGTCATCGAGATGATCGAAACGCGCTCCCCTGTTCAACTGGTCGCCATAGGCATCGGCCATGACGTGACGCGTTATTATAAACGCGCGGTTACGATCATGGACGTTGAACAGCTTGGCGGAACGATGATTGAGCAACTTGCAGGATTGTTTGACGAGGAGTAATGTTATTACAGAACAAGTGATTGTTTTATATTAACAATATATAGCCAAAATCTTGCAAATTATGTAGCGCGATGATAGTAGAGTTTCTCATCAGTTGAGGAATCTAATTAGTCATGTCGTCATTATTTGCCTTTTTTCTGGTCTTTTTTGCAATAGCGCTGGTGCTTCCAACTGTGCGGGTTTGGCGTCAAACGGGTCGGAACCCTGTCGTACTTCCGCAAAGTGACGATGTGGCAGGCTTTGTTGGCAAATATTTTAAACTGCTTATCATTTTTCTCGGGGTGTATCTTTTACTTGGGGCCTTAAATGTTGTGCGCCCCATTGGCCAAATATCTCTTCCTGAATATGCGTCGATTGTAGGATGGTGCGTGTTAACAGCCAGCATTTTTTGGGTTGTAATTGCGCAATTCCAAATGGGCGGATCGTGGCGTGTGGGCATTGATACCGAAATGAAAACCGCGCTTGTTGTCCATGGGCTTTTCCAATTTAGCCGTAATCCGATTTTTCTGGGAATGATTATGCAGTTGGGCGGCTTGTTCCTTGCCCAACCGGATGCCATTACATTCACCATTTTGGTGGCCGGTTATATACTAATTTCAATACAAATCCGCGGTGAAGAACAACATCTGATGGACATGCACGGCATTACCTATCGCGAATACTGCGGCAAAGTGCGGCGATGGATTTAAACTGCTCTTGCAATTCTCTACCGAGGTGACATTGTTTAATCGAACGATTAAACCTGTGGGGAATACCAATGAACGTTACCGAAGCCGTTGCCTCACGGCGCTCTGTCCGGCAATTTCTGGATAAGCCGGTTGACCAAGCCACCCTCGCGCGCGTTATGGCCAAGGCGCAGCGTTCGCCCTCCGGCGGCAATACGCAGCCTTGGAATGCCGTCATCCTCACCGGACAGCCGCTGGCTGACCTGACGGTAAAGATTAAGGCGAAGGCCGCCACTGCCCCGATGGGTGATGGCCATGAATATGACATCTACCCCAAAGGCCTTGATGGCCGATACGAAGACCAGCGCCGCGGCGTGGGCAAGGCGATGTTCGATGCGCTTGGTCTCGCCCGTGAAGACGGCGCTGGCCGCATCGCCCAGATGATGAAAAACTGGGACAGTTTCGGGGCACCGGTACAATTATTTACATATACCCGCAAATATATGGGCCCGCCGCAATGGTCGGACATGGGCATGTGGCTGCAAACCGTAATGCTCTTGTTGCGCGAAGAAGGCCTCGACAGTTGCGCGCAGGAAATTTGGGCCATGTACGGAACGACGATGCGCGAACTGCTGAACATCGATGCTGCGCATATCTTCTTCTGCGGTATGGCGATTGGCTATCGTGATGCAGACGCAGCGGTGAACAATTTTACCGTCCCGCGTGTGGAAATTGATCAAGCGGTCCGCTGGGACGGGTTTTGAAACGTTGACGCTCCTTGGATAAGCTGATTAATTGAACAAAATGTCCTTCGTTAAATCTCTCTTCTTTTTCGGTCCGTTTTTCTTTGGCATCGCGTTCCTTGCGCCCTTGGTTGCGCAAGTGATGCTCAAGCTCGAATTGCAGGCACCTTTTGCGTTATCGCCGCTGGCATTCGGCCTGATCATCGGGACCGTGCTGGGCTTGGTTGCGACGTATCGGGGCAAATGGATATGACCAGCCAAAGCCTGCGCGCGCGCGAAAAGGCAATTGCCGACCAGTTTACCGGAGGCATCCCTTGGCTCATGGTGTTTTGGGGCATAACCAATACAGTCATATGGTTGGCATTATGGCCACTCGTTTTTACCGGCGTGATGCCATTATGGCTCGGTTTCATCATCGCCTCGATCAATATCACGATGAGCTATCTGCCGTCGCATGATGCGCAGCATTATATCATCGCGCCAAAGGGATCGAAGCTGGAATGGTTTAACGAGCTTGTGGGGCACTGGTCGTTAATCCCGTTAACCCTGCCGCTGCGTACGGCGCGGATCACGCATATGGAACATCATAAGCACGCCAATGATCCGCTTCTGGATCCCGATTATTCAACCCATGCATCGGGGCCATTGCATGCACTTTGGAAAACGGTCGTCAATCGCCAACCAAGGGCAACAGGCGGGTTTAACCGGTACGGTGAGATATTACAGCAATGGGACAGCCCGGCGGCCACAGCCGCGCTGAATGATGCGATTATCAGCAAAACCCTGTTCTTTGGCATCCTCGCCGCATTGGCATTGAGCGGTTATGCCATAGAAGCGGCCTTGCTGTGGTGGCTCCCGCGCCATGCGGCACTTACCTATATTTCATTCTACCTCAGCTGGGCGCCGCATCACCCCGCCGATGGAAAAGGACGATATAAGGATACAAGAGCATTCAAAAGCCGGATGGGGAATATCTGGTCATCGGGCATGCAATATCACATCGTTCACCATCTTTACCCCACGATCCCGCTGAACAAGACGCCTGCTGCCTATCGCGCGCTGCGCCCGATATTGGGCGAACGCGGGTGTAATCTCGACAATATGTAGGCTGAATGGCATTTACGGCGAAGCCTTGGACATGTTCACCCCGCGGTGACTTGACCTCCGCCCCCAATTCCAGCATCGCCAATCTATGTCCGAGCTTAAACTCTTCAACAGCCTGACCCGGCAATTGGAAACCTTCACCCCTGAGCACGCGGGTGAAGCGCGGGTGTATACGTGCGGGCCGACGGTGTATAATTATCCGCATATCGGCAATATGCGCGCGTATGTCTTTGCCGACACGTTAGGACGGGTGCTGTCGTATAAGGGCTATAAGCTCACCCATGTCATTAACATTACCGATGTCGGCCATCTGACCGACGATGCCGATGCGGGCGAAGACAAGATGGAGAAGATGGCGGCCGAAAAGGCGCAATCCATCTGGGATATCGCGCGCCATTATACCGAGGCCTATTGGGCCGATATCAAGGCGCTTAATATTCGCCAGCCAGCCCATTGGTCGATTGCAACGGATTATGTCCCTGCAATGATTGCCTATGCCACCAGCATCGCCGACAAGCATTGCTACGAACTCGACAGCGGCCTGTATTTCGACACATCAACCGTCGCCCATTACGGCGCGCTGGCCCGCGCCAAGACCGAAGACGGAGAGGGCAGGATTGAACAGGTAGATGGCAAACGCAACGCAGCCGACTTTGCGATATGGCGCAAGACGCCAAAGGGTGAAACGCGGCAGATGGAATGGGACAGTCCATGGGGCAAAGGCGCGCCTGGCTGGCATCTCGAATGCTCGGTGATGTCAGAGGCGTTGCTTGGCTTGCCGTTCGACATCCACACCGGCGGCATTGACCATCGCGAGATCCATCACCCCAATGAAATCGCGCAAAATCAGGCGCGCTGCGGCAGCGACCACAGTGGGGCGCATTTCTGGATGCACAATAATTTCCTGATCGAACGCAGCGGCAAGATGAGTAAATCATCGGGCGAATTTCTGCGCGTGCAATTGCTTATCGACAAAGGCTTCCACCCGCTCGCCTACCGCTTGATGTGCCTGCAGGCCCATTATCGCAGCGAGCTGGAGTTCAGCTGGGAGGGGCTGCAAGCGGCGCTGGTGCGGTTGAAGCGGATGGTGATGGGGGTCTCCAACCTTAAGGTCCGTCATGCTGAACTTGCTTCACCTCCTGTGACCGACGTTCAGGGTGACGTTGCCCCGGCTATTGCGGCGACGCTACGTGATTTTGGTGCGGCAGTCGAAGACGACCTCAACACCGCCATCGCACTCACGTCGCTAGAAACGCTCATCGGCCTAAAAAAGGTCGATGTCGCACAGCAACTAGCTGCCGTTGCAGAGATGGACGCTGTACTGGGTATCAACCTTATGGCTCTCTCGCGCACCGACCTGCGCACCCGGCCCAAAAACGCCATCATCACCGAAGACAAAATTGAAACCGCGCTCGCCGCTCGCAAGGAGGCCCGCGCAGCAAAGGATTTTGCCAAGTCCGACACCATCCGCGACGACCTCATCGCCAAGGGCGTCGAAGTTATGGACGGCGATCCGCTTGGCTGGGATTGGAAGCTTGACATATGATGCTCAAAATTGCTTGGCTCGTCCTTGCGGGTATCCACGCGTTGCCCGCGCTGGCGCTGTTCCGTCCAGCGATAATTGGGCAACTCTACCACGTCGCTAGCGATAACTCCTTGTTTCTGTTGCTGCATCACCGCGCTGCGCTGTTCCTCGTAATCTTTCTGCTTGCTGTCTGGGCTGCTTTTGACCCTGCGAGCCGCCGCATCGCGAGCGTTGGCGTCGGCATCAGTATGATCTCATTTTTGATCCTCTATTGGTCTGCAGGCTCTCCGCCTGCGCTAAAAACCATCGCTATGACCGATCTTGTCGGCATCCCGTTCTTAATCTTTGTCACTTGGAAGGCTTTTGCCGCATGACCAAAACGAAACTTGTAATGTCGGGGCTTGTGCGTCCGTTGATTGAACCGCGTTTGCCCGACTGGATCGAACCGCATTTCTTCATGTCAAAGGAAGAGGCATTGACGCTTGCGCCGCAGGCCGAGATTGGCTGGTTCGACATGTATGACAAGGGCGATATGGCCACGGTCATTAATGCCGCCAACAACATGAAATGGCTGAACAGCATCTATGCCGGCGTCGACGGCATGCCGCTGGCGCAGTTGAAGACGCAGGGCTGTGTTGTCACCAATGGCGCAGGTATCAACGCCGCTACCATTGCTGAATATGTCGTGATGGCCATGTTAACGGTGGCAAAGAATTACCGCGAAGTTGTCCGCGCGCAAGAACGTCGCGAATGGCTGCTGGACTCACCGGGTAAGGTCGAACTGTTTGGGTCAAAGGCATTGCTGCTTGGCTATGGCGCGATTGGGAAGCTGATTGAGGAACGGCTAAAGCCCTTTGGTGTGGATGTAACGGTTGTTCGCCGCTCGGCAGGACCAAACACGCTCACGCCAGACCAATGGCGCGCGGTATTGGGCGATTTTGACTGGGTCATCCTCGCCGTGCCCGCCACTGCAGAGACCGACGACATGATTGGCGCTGCCGAGCTTGCGGCGATGAAACCCAGCGCAGCCCTCATCAACATTGCGCGTGGGTCAGTTGTCGATCAGGAGGCTTTGGTAGCAGCGCTTCAGACCAAGCAAATCGCTGCGGCGTTCTTGGACGTTACCACGCCGGAGCCGCTTCCTGCCGACCATATATTGTGGACGCTCGATAATGCGCATATCTCGATGCACTTGTCCGGCCGCGCGCAGGACAAGATGTTTGTCCGTGCGGCCACGCGTTTCTTCGAAAATCTGGAGCGCTATCGCAAGGGCGCGGCGCTCGCGCCAATGGTGAACCTCGATCTGGGATATTGAACATGCCAAACCCCGCTGAAATCTGGCACACAGTCGCTTTGTCACGCGATGTAGATGCCATCGCCGCGATCCTGCATGACGACTGTGTCTTCGAAAGCCCCGTCGTCCACACGCCCCAACTGGGCAAAGCGATCACCGCCAAATATCTCGCCGCGGCGGGGCATACTTTGGGTAATGCAGAATTCAAATATGTCGGCGAATGGCACCGCGATAACAGTGCAATCCTAGAGTTCCAGACCGTTATCGACGGCGTTGCCATTAACGGCGTTGATATGATCACTTGCGACGCTGACGGCCTCATCACCCATTTCAAAGTCATGGTACGTCCATTGAAGGGTATGAACATGTTGCACCAGAAAATGGGCGAAATGCTTCAGCACATGGGCCAAGCAAATTAATCTCGCATCGGCCGATCATATTGCGGCCCTCCCAAATAAGCCCATCGCCGAACAACAGGAAAGCCCCATGCGTTCGGCGATTGGCCGTCATTAGATGACCACCTGCCCGCCCAAGGCGACAATCCTGTTGGAAGGAATGCCGAAAAACTCGGCGGGATTATAGGCGTTGCGCTGCAAAAAGATCAGGATGATATCCTGCCAAAGCGGAAGCCCTTCATCCTTCGACGCGGACAGGACGCTTTTGCCCATGAAGTAGCTCGTCGACATAACGTTCAGCGGCGCATCTTTTGCGGGGATCGCTTGCGCCAAATCATTTGGCACATCCGGCGTCTCCATAAAGCCATAATGCAACGTGACCCGTGCGAAATTCTCGTCCACTTTGACATAGGTGTACCTATCCTCATTGGCCACATGCGGAACGCTGGCGGTGCGAATAGACAGCACGATATTGCGGGCGTGCAACACGCGGTTGTGTTTAAGATTGTGCAATATCGTTCCGGGCACGCCCTGCGGATTGGCGGTCAGATACACTGCGGTGCCGTCCACGCGCGCAACCTTGCTTTTGGCCAATGATTTGCCCAATTCCGCTAGCGTCATTGCACCTTCATTTTCCCTGGTGTCGATGAGCCGCTTTCCGCGGACCCATATCCAGATAATCAGACAGATCAGCGCGCCAACAGCCAACGGCACCCAACCACCATCAACCACACGCAAGATGTTTGCGCCGAAGAATATGAGGTCGATGACCAGAAACGGCAAAATCACCAGTAAGGATTTTGCCATGCTCCATTTCCAAAGCTTGTGGACGACGACGAATGCGAGACATGTCGTCACCACCATCGTTCCGGTTACGGCAATACCGTATGCCGAAGCCATTGCCGACGAATTGCGGAATTGAACGACGAGCAGCCAGACACCAAATAACAGCATCCAGTTGATCGCCGGAATGTAGATTTGCCCTGCACTGCCCGGGGACGTTTGCACAATCCGCATACGGGGCAGCAGACCGAGCTGGATGGCTTGTTGAGTCAGCGAAAAAGCGCCCGTGATCACGGCTTGGCTGGCGATTATCGTGGCAAGGCCCGCCAAGATGATCATCGGTACGCGCACTGCCTCCGGTGACATCAGGAAGAACCAGTCCTGCGTCTCAAGTGGAACGCCCGCCGCACGTGCTTGTTCAAGCGCCGCCATGGCAAATGCGCCCTGGCCGAAATAATTGAGGCTGAGCGCCGGGAATACCAAGAGGAACCAGCCCAAGCGGATCGGGAAGCGACCGAAATGGCCCATGTCCGCCGTCAATGCTTCGGCTCCAGTGACCGTCAAAAACACGGAACCCAGCACGATCAAACCAATGATGCCGTTGCTCGCCAGAAACGAAACCGCATGATGCGGCGACAGCGCACCAAAGATGGCTGGATAGTCGGATATATGCAACAGGCCAAGACCACCAATGGCCAGAAACCAGACCACGCAGATTGGCCCGAACAGTTTTGACACCAGCGCCGTCCCGCGCGATTGGATGGCGAACAGCGCAACCATGATGACCAAGGTAATGTAGATGATCGTCTGCTGAGAGATATTTTCACCAATACCCGGAATGGTTTTCGCCCCTTCCACAGCGGACAGCACGGACAGTGCAGGCGTGATGATCGCATCGCCATAGAATAGCGCAGCGCCTACCGCGCCGAGGACCAGAACAAGGCCTTTTCGGCCACCGATACCGCGTCCGGCCAAAGCAAGCAGTGCCAGCACACAGCCCTCGCCATCATTGTCGGCGCGCATCAGGAAGATGACATATTTGACGGTAACAACCAGTATCAGCGACCAAAGCGCGAGACTGAGTACGCCAAATATCGCTGCTTCTTGAATACCGCCCGAAGGCGCGCTGTGGTGGAGCGCCTCGCGAAAGGCATAAAGCGGGCTGGTACCGATATCGCCGAAGACGACACCAATAGCACCAATGGTGAGCGCGGCGAGTGAATGTTTGTGGATAGATTGGGAGTTAACTGAACCCGAATGCGTATCTTGCATGACCGGAAATCTCTGCTGTGGGGCGGCTGCACTTACGCTCCTTATTTTGCAGTGCAACAGATATTTCAAAAGCTATAAAACTCAATATATTTCAACATGTAAAATGCCATATTTTGTGAATGAACAGGATTGAGAAAATTTCTCTTTCGCATGTGCACCCAAACGACTCAGGTTCGCACAGCAAAAAGGCCGGAAGGTTTCCCCTCCGGCCTGTTTTTGTTTCAGCTTGAGCTGAGGGTTTAGACTTAGAAGTCCATACCGCCCATGCCACCCATGCCGCCCATGCCGCCTGGCATGCCGCCAGCGCCACCGGCCTTGTCTTCTGGTGCGTCTGAAATTGCTGCTTCAGTGGTGATCAACAGACCAGCAACCGATGCCGCATCTTGCAACGCGGTACGTACAACCTTGGTTGGATCGATAACGCCCGACGCCACGAGGTTTTCATACACATCGGTTGATGCGTTGAAGCCCATGGTCTCGTCATTTTCGCGCAACAAATTGCCCGAAACAACCGCACCATCATATCCGGCGTTGGCCGCGATCTGACGCAATGGAGCAACAATCGCCTTGCGGATGATGTCGATACCACGTGTCTGGTCATCATTGACGCCCTTTAGGCCTTCGAGAGCCTTTGTTGCGTAGAGAAGTGCAGTACCGCCGCCTGGGACGATGCCTTCTTCAACGGCTGCGCGGGTTGCGTGCAGCGCATCGTCGACGCGGTCCTTGCGTTCTTTCACTTCTACTTCGGTCGAACCACCTACCTTGATAACGGCAACACCGCCGGCGAGTTTCGCCAAACGTTCTTGCAGCTTTTCCTTGTCGTAATCCGACGTGGTGTTTTCGATCTGCGCACGGATCGCTTCAACGCGGCCCTTGATCGCATCGGTTTCGCCAGCACCGTCGACGATTATGGTGTTGTCCTTGTCGATGGTGACGCGCTTGGCTTGGCCAAGCATGCCCAAGGTAACGGTTTCAAGCTTGATGCCGAGATCTTCGCTGATCATTTCACCCTTGGTGAGGATCGCGATATCTTCCAGCATCGCCTTGCGACGATCGCCAAAGCCTGGTGCCTTTACAGCAGCAATCTTCAGGCCGCCACGCAGCTTGTTGACGACCAGAGTTGCAAGCGCTTCGCCTTCAACGTCTTCAGCGATGATGAGCAATGGACGGCCCGACTGCACCACAGCTTCGAGGATTGGCAACATGGCTTGCAAATTGCCGAGCTTCTTTTCGTGGATCAGGATGTATGGATTATCCAACTCGACCGACATTTTTTCGGTGTTGGTGATGAAATATGGCGACAGGTAACCACGGTCGAACTGCATACCTTCGACAACTTCGAGCTCGCTTTCACGGCCCTTAGCTTCCTCGACGGTGATAACGCCTTCCTTGCCGACCTTCTCCATGGCGTCTGCAATCATCTTACCGATTTCAGCTTCACCATTTGCAGAGATCGTACCGACCTGTGCAATTTCCGAAGAACCAGCAACTGGCTTCGAACGCTTAACGAGGTCAGCAACAACAGCATTAACCGCTGTGTCGATGCCGCGCTTCAGGTCCATCGGGTTCATGCCCGCTGCAACCGACTTCATGCCTTCGCGAACAATTGCTTGTGCAAGAACAGTGGCAGTGGTCGTGCCGTCACCGGCAATATCGTTGGTCTTCGAAGCAACTTCGCGAACCATCTGTGCGCCCATATTTTCGAACTTGTCTTTCAGTTCGATTTCCTTGGCGACGGTAACGCCGTCCTTGGTGATCCGCGGTGCGCCAAAGCTTTTGTCGATGACAACATTACGGCCTTTTGGACCAAGTGTTACTTTTACAGCGTCAGCAAGAATGTCTACGCCGCGCAGGATGCGTTCACGCGCATCGCGGCCGAATTTCACGTCTTTAGCAGCCATGATATTTTTCCTTTAATTGTGTGCCCCAGCGAAGGCTGGATGATTCAAACCATTCGTCGCTTAGGAAACGATTCCCAAGATGTCCGATTCCTTCATGATCAGCAGGTCTTCGCCGTCGATCTTGACTTCGGTGCCCGACCATTTGCCGAACAGAATTTTGTCGCCAGCCTTGACATCAAGCGGCGTCACAGTGCCGTCTTCTGCCTTGGAACCTGCGCCTGCGGAGACGACTTCGCCTTCCTGTGGCTTTTCCTGAGCTGTATCAGGGATGATGATCCCGCCAGCGGTTTTTGCTTCGGCCTCGACCCGACGGACGAGTACGCGATCATGCAATGGACGAAATGCCATATGTTGAACCTTCCTTAAATTGTTCGCCATCCCGCCACCGGCCAAAGCCCGGCGTGACGGCAATGAATGAGCGTTGGCACTCTTTTGGTGTGAGTGCTAACAAGGCCCAGATAGGGAGTTTTCATTACAGGTCAAGGACTCGGGAAACGAATTTTTTTGCCGAGGTTTCAGACCCGCGCCGGCAACCCCGAAGATCGCAACGCCGCATGCGCATCGGCGATGCTATATTGGCCGAAATGGAATATCGATGCCGCCAGAACCGCACTAGCATGGCCTTCACGCACACCTGCGACCAGATGCTCCAAATTGCCTACGCCGCCGCTGGCCACAACAGGTATGTGTACTGCGTCGGCAATAGCGCGCGTGAGTGCAAGGTCATAGCCGTCGCGCGTACCGTCACGGTCCATGCTCGTGACAAGCAATTCCCCCGCACCGAGTTCGGCGAGCTTCACCGCATGCTCCAGCGCGTCGATGCCCGTGGGATTACGTCCGCCATGGGTGAAGATTTCCCATCTGTTGCCCATCCGCCGCGCATCAACTGAGGCGACCACGCATTGGCTGCCGAAACGCGCGGCGATATCAGCGACGACTTCGGGTCGCGCGACTGCCGCACTGTTGACCGCGACCTTGTCTGCACCCGCCAGCAACAACGCTCGCGCGTCCTCTGCACTGCGCACGCCGCCGCCGACGGTCAGTGGCATGAAGCACACTTCTGCCGTGCGCCGCACGACGTCAATAATCGTACCGCGCCCTTCATGGCTTGCGCCAATATCAAGAAAACAAAGCTCGTCCGCACCCGCCGCATCATAGGCTTGCGCTTGTTCGACTGGATCGCCCGCGTCGCGCAGGTCGACAAAGTTCACACCTTTGACCACGCGGCCATTGGAGACATCGAGGCAGGGAATGACGCGGACGCGGACGGTCATACCCGCCCCGCCACCTTAATCGCCGTTGCAAGATCTAACCGCCCATCATAGATCGCGCGGCCCGTAATCACGCCCTCAATGCCGTCCTTCGCATGCAGCGCGAGCATGTGAATGTCATCAATGCCCTTCACCCCGCCGCTGGCGATCACGGGAATATTCACGCGCCGCGCCAGATCAACCGTCGCGTCTATATTGCATCCGGTCAGCATCCCGTCGCGCCCGACATCGGTGAACAGGATTGAGGCTACACCCGCATCTTCGAACCGGCGGGCAAGGTCGATGACAGGCATGTCGGATTTTTCAGCCCAGCCCTCGGTCGCCACGAACCCGTCGCGTGCATCAACGGCAACGACAATGCCGTCTTCAAACTCGCGCGCCATGTCTTTCACGAACTGCGGGTCTTTAAGCGCTGCTGTGCCAATCACGAGCCGCGCAACGCCCATATCGAACCAACGCTCGACGGTTTGCGGGTTGCGGATACCGCCGCCCAATTGGATATAACCGGGGAAATTTTCGATAATGCCCTCAACCGCTTCGGCATTTTCGGGGCGTCCCGCAAAGGCGCCGTCCAAATCGACCACATGCAGAAATTCCGCACCTTGTTCCGCAAATAACATCGCCTGCGCTGCGGGGTCATCGGCATAGACCGTTGCGCGGTTCATATCGCCCTCGGCCAAGCGCACAACTTCGCCGCCCTTGAGGTCAATCGCGGGAAAAACAATCACGGCTTCCACTCCAAAAAGCGTTTGAGGAAATTGATGCCATAAGCCTGGCTTTTTTCAGGATGGAACTGCACACCTATGATGTTGTCACGGCCCACCGCAGCAACCAATGCGCCGCCATGGTTTGTGGTCGCCAGAACATCCGTCGCGTCGGCGGCGTCAAAATGATAGCCATGCAGGAAATAGGCTTCGCCGCGTTCGATAAGCGGCACGCCGTCGCTGGGCACGACATCGTTCCAGCCCATATGCGGGATTTTCAGGCCCGTAGCGGGCGCAATCGCGCGCACCGTGCCGGGAATCCAGCCCAGCCCGCGCGTGCTTTTATGTTCCACACCTTCATCGGCAAGCAACTGCATGCCGACGCAGATCCCCAAAAATGGTATTCCCTGCGCCCGAACGCGCTGCTCCATCGCGGCGATCATGCCGTCAATGCCGGACAAGGCGGCCATACAATGCGCAAAAGCACCAACACCGGGCAGAACAACACGATCGGCGTGCGCAACAATGTCAGGATCAGCCGTGACACGCACATCAACCGCGCCCGCAGCCTTCAACGCATTATGCACCGAATGCAGATTACCTGCGCCATAATCAATCAGCGCAAGGGTCACGGTCTAGAGCGTCCCCTTGGTCGACGGAATGGCATCTGCCTTGCGCGGATCAATTTCGACCGCTTGGCGCAACGCACGGGCCAAGGCCTTGAAGCAGCTTTCGACAATATGGTGGTTGTTTGCGCCGTAGAGGTTTTCAACATGCAGCGTGATACCGGCGCTGGTCGCAAAGCTGTGGAACCAATGTTCAATCAGCTCAGTGTCCCATTCGCCAAGGCGCGGCATGCCAAGAGAGACCTTCCACACAAAATAGGGCCGCCCCGAAATATCGAGCGCGCAGCGAGTCAGCGTCTCATCCATCGGCGCATAAGCCGTACCATAACGCGTGATGCCACGTTTATCGCCAAGCGCCTGCAAAACGGCCTCGCCAATCGCGATGCCCGTGTCTTCGGTTGTATGGTGCTGGTCGATATGTAAATCGCCCACCGCCTTGACCTTGAGATCAATGAGCGAATGCCGCGACAATTGCTCAAGCATATGGTCGAGAAAACCAATGCCTGTGGACACTTCATACACACCAGTGCCGTCAAGGTTCACCTCAACATCAATGGACGTTTCGTTCGTCTTGCGACTGATAGAGCCTGTACGCATGGCCGCCGATATAGCTGCGCTAGCGCATTTGGCAAGTTGGCTTACACCAACAAGCATCTTGATTTCGAGCGCTCGGCGGTCCACCTAGCAAGGATGACCGATGAGCATGTTGATAGCCTGATTCCTTATGACGACGTTGTGCAGGAGGCATTGCGCGCCGTTGTTGGCCGCGTGCTCGGCGATGTTGCGCGTGATGGCCTTCCGGGCGACCATCATTTCTACATCACTTTCAAAACTCAAGCCCCGGGCGTTGCCATTCCGCAGCATCTGCACGAACGCTTCCCCGATGAAATGACCATTGTGCTTCAGCATAAATATTGGGACTTGAAGGTTGAGGCCGAGCATTTCGAAGTGGGCCTGTCGTTCAGCCAGATCCCTTCGCATCTGTTCATTCCTTATTCCGCGATTACCGCCTTCGTTGACCCTGCCGTTGACTTCGCGTTGCAATTCCATGTCGATGCAGGCGAAGGCACGCCCGAGCCGCATGAAGAGGCCGGCAATGATAGCCCACCGGTGGCGATAGAAGATGGCTCTAACGTCGTTAGCGTGGACTTCGGACGGAAGAAGTGACGGGGAAAACCCGCACGGAAACGGACAGCTTTGGACCGATAGAAGTCCCCAAAAACGCGTATTGGGGCGCACAGACGCAGCGCAGCATCGCAAACTTCCCCTTCCCTGCGCATGAACGCATGCCGATGGGCATTATCTATGGCCTTACGCATGTGAAGCGCGCCGCAGCGTTGACGCATAGGGCCTCTGGCGCGCTGCCAGCCGACATCGCCAATGCCATCATTACCGCAGCCGGCGCCATATTAAGCGGCGAATATGACGCGCAATTCCCGCTTGTCATCTGGCAAACGGGCAGCGGCACGCAATCGAACATGAATGTGAACGAGGTTATCGCAGGCATCGCCAATGAGGCGCTGACGGGCACACGCGGCGGCAAAACGCCCGTGCATCCCAATGACCATGTCAACATGGGCCAATCGTCGAATGACAGCTTCCCCACCGCATTGCACGTTGCGGCGGCGCTGGCGGTGCGCAATGACCTCTTGCCCGCGCTTGGTCGCTTGACCGATGCGCTTGCAACAAAAAGCGCCGATTGGCGGGACATCGTTAAAATAGGTCGCACCCATTTGCAGGACGCAACGCCGCTGACTTTAGGACAGGAATTTTCCGCCTTTGTCGCGCAACTTTCGGCATGCCGCGACAGCATAGAACATGCCGTCACGCATAACATCCAGAAACTGGCACAGGGCGGCACGGCGGTCGGTACTGGCCTAAATGCACCCAAAGGCTTTGACTTGGCCATCTCGAACGAGATTTCTGCCGCAACCGGCATCGCGTTTGAGCCCGCCAGCAATAAATTCGAAGCGCTGGCCTCTAACGATGCTTTGGTGCAGATGTCGGGCACGCTCAATACGCTCGCGGTTGCGCTCACCAAAATCGCCAATGACATCCGCCTGCTAGGCTCTGGCCCGCGCTCGAGCCTTGGCGAATTGCATTTGCCGGAAAATGAACCCGGCAGTTCAATCATGCCGGGCAAGGTCAACCCGACGCAATGCGAGATGCTGACGATGGTCGCGGCGCAAGTCATCGGCAATCATCAGGCGGTGACAGTCGGCGGGCTTCAGGGGCATTTGCAGTTGAATGTGTTCAAGCCCATGATCGGCGCAAATGTCCTGCGGTCGATTGACCTTCTCGCCGTCGGCATGGACAGCTTTGCTATACATTGCGTCGCGGGTCTTGAGCCTGACCGAACGCGGATAGCCGATTTGGTGGAACGATCGCTTATGCTCGTGACCGCGCTTGCTCCGATTATCGGATATGACAATGCCGCCAACATCGCCAAACGTGCACTGCGCGAAGGAACCACTTTGCGCCAAGCCGCGTTAGCATCCGGACTGGTTGACGAAGCCACTTTCGACACCCATGTGAGAGCCGAAGACATGGTTTGAGTGACAATATGTTGATGTGCTGCGTGGGAGACGACAAATGCTAAAAACAATCGCAGGTGCCGTTATCGGCGAAGTTATCGGACGCAAAAGCGGCAATGGCTTGCTTGGCGCGGGGCTTGGCATTGTCGCCACGCGCCTTGCAACACGCTCTATTCCCGGCTTGTTGCTCGTCGGCGGCGCATTTGCGGCCAAAAGCATGTATGACAAAAGCAAGGAACGCCAGCGTAGCTGATCCGCTTTCGTCGATCACGAACCGCGCTTCCCTCTTGACGCGCGCCTAAGCTTTCGCGCAGTAGCGGATATGGCCCATACCGACACCCACAAGCCGCATGAATTGGAACGCCGCGGACTGCTATTTGTTCTCTCATCCCCATCGGGTGCGGGTAAATCGACGCTTTCACGGATGCTTTTGAATGCGGACGCAAAAATCGCATTGTCGGTTTCATACACCACACGCGAACCGCGCCCCGGCGAGATAGAGGGCGTCCATTATCATTTCACCGATACGGCTACATTCAAGAAAATGGCTGCTGATGGTGAATTTCTGGAATGGGCGCATGTTTTCGGGCATCGCTATGGTACGCCCAAAGGGCCGGTAGAGGAGAAGCTCGCCGCTGGCTGCGACGTTCTGTTCGACATCGATTGGCAGGGCGCGCAGCAATTATACCAAGAGGCTGGACCAGACGTCGTACGCGTCTTCATTTTGCCACCATCGATCGACGAGCTGGAACGCCGCTTACACAGCCGTGCACAAGACAGCGACGCCGTCATTGCAGACCGTATGAGCCGTGCAAAGGCAGAAATCGGGCATTGGGACGGTTATGATTATGTGCTCATCAACGACGATGTGCAGGCCTGCTTTGAAAAGATTCAGCAAATCCTTGCGGCCGAAAGGATGAAACGGCGGCGGCAAAAGGGCTTGATCGGCTTCGTCCGCGACCTCGCGGCGACTTAGGGTCAGGACCTAAGCAAAAGCCGCCAAAAACAGGGTTATTCCGCCCAAGCCAATCGACAAATGCCAACGCAGGTTCATCCAGCCGGGTGGCAATGCGCAGCGCGACGACAACCATCGATCCGCCAAAGGCGATAGCATTAGGAAAATCCCAAGCCATGCCAGTGATGGGCCGGGCCATTCCCACCCCCAAATCCATGGCAAATAGGTTGCAAGCGACAATAAGCTTGGCGCGACAGCGAGCGCAAATATCCCGTTGGCTGACACATCATTGTTGCGCGTGGTAACAGCAAGGCCCCACCACATGCCGCCCAAGAAGCTGAGTATAAATGCAGCATAGCCATAGGCCGCTGCCAGCCCTGTCCAGCGATACTCCATTCCGGACAACACCATGACAGCAGCAATGACCTGCGGAAGTAATCCTGCATAGCCTGCAACAAACGCCGCCTTTGGAAGCGGTCGTAAGGTGAATGTCGCGTTGTCTGTCATTGGCCTTTTCCTTGATTTCGGCGCGTAATTACCCACCCTGCCATCTGCCAGCGAGGTAGGTTTTCACCTATGTTTCAGCTATTAGCAAATCCAAGAAACGCACTGCAGCCATAAATTCGCCTTCACGATCGCTCCGGTTTTTCTGCGCCCAATGGTCAGCGCCCCATAATTCTTCCTGCCAAATCTCATCCAGACAGGCGGCCTTCCAAATATCTTCGGCGGTGCCTGCGCGTTCGATGATGGCCAATGTTGCGACAAGCGATCCTGACAAATGCGCAAGTTTTGCCATGGCGGCCAGTTCAAATGCCCCGCGTGCAGAGACTGCGCGGCGCAAAGTCTCAAGCGTCGCCGCTGGCTGGGGTTGGTGCATGATACCTTCGACAATGAGGAAATCGATATCATAATGCCCTTTGGCCCAGTCCAGCCACGGATCCCAAATCTGCGCCTGCCGGTCGGCCAATGCCTCACCAGCCGCAGCGCGATAACAAAAATTGTCCGTCTCGCCATAGGCCGCAATGGCGGCGGCAAAACCATCATGGTCCGGTGCGATCCGGTCGATGGCTGCATTGGCAAACCCCGTATTGGGCATCAGCACGGGGTTCACGTTTTTTTCGACAGCCTCCCATTCGGCCACAACGGCGTCCGCCATTTTTTGCGAGGGCAGCGCCAGCAGATTGCCTTTTGGCGTCTTTACCGGACGGCCATCAAGCCGAACGGCGTACCCATAATCACTGGGTTCAAGCGTAACTGCCTTCCAAAATCGCCTCATTTATCAGGTGTACTTTTCCATCTTTTCGACAGCAGAACAGGTACGAGCATAAAGCCTATCATGCCGATAAGAAACAAGCCGAAGCCAAGCGCCTTGGGCAATCCAAATGCTTCGCGTGCGATGACGGCCAAGCCGACAACCAGCATGATCGCACCCGTAATCCGGCACAGGTTGATAACCAGAAACCGGTATTGCGCGCGTGTTTCTGCGCGTGATTTATCGTCTGTGGGTGTCATGCAAAATCCATGAGATAGGTTTTAAGGTCGTCCATGCTTTCGGCGATATAGTCTGCCCCTGCTTCGCGCAGGTCCTCCACGCTATGATAGCCCCAGTTCACCCCCACGGTCCGCGTGCCTGCCGCACGGCCCATGTGAATGTCATATACCGTATCGCCAATGACCACTGCGTTGCGTGCATCGGTGCCGGCATCGGCCAGCGCTTGATATACCATTGACGGGTGCGGTTTGGACGGATGGCGATCGGCGGTTTGCAGCGTGACAAACAAGCCCGTGATGGCATGATGGTCGAGGCAGCGGACCAGCCCGCGATCGGACTTGCCCGTCGCCACGCCCAGCAGCCATCCGCCCGCATCCATTTCCGATAACAACGATGCCATCCCGTCATAGAGCGGTTCATCAACCAAGCCATTGTTGCGCAATGTAAGAAACGCAGTCCGGTAATGTTCGGCCATGTCCTGATGGCATTTATCCTCTGCATCCGGCAGCAACACGCGCATGGATTCCACCAACGATAACCCAACTACCCGCCGGATATCATGACGCCGCGGTGGGGTCAGCCCAGCGCCCTCAAACGCATGCTCCATGGCCATGCAGATATTCGCTTGGCTGTCGACCAAGGTCCCGTCGCAATCAAATATGGCAAGGCGGTGCGTCATTCAGGGAGATTACGCATCGCGTCGGCAATTGCAATATTGCCGGCCGCCGCCGCGCCATTTGCCGCTGCCTCCCGCATAGCGTCACTTTTGTTTTGTCCAAGTTTCAAGGTGCTTCGCCATGTGGTGACGTGCATTTCAAACCCGTAAATACCGCGCAGCATTTTTTCGAACAGGCCATCCGTCATTTTGGCGCGTGTCCAAACGGGTTTGGGCGTCAATTTCAATTCTTGGGAATAAGACAAAGCATCAGATTGAGCGATCAACTCCGCCTCGTCCATTTTACGCGCAGACCCCACCAACTCGACCGCCACATAATTCCATGTAGGAACCTGATCAGGGGCGCCATACCAATCTGGGCTGATATAGCCATCAGGCCCGTTTATAACGAACAGCGCCTCTGCCCCATCAAGATATCGGGCAATTACGTTGCCGCGCGCCATGTGAAAACCGATACGGTCCTCGCCAAGAAAAACGAATGGCAGATGCGCCACATGCGGCCCGTCTTGGGTATTGAGGAATAGCATGCCAAAGCCGACTTCCTGCGCAAAAGCGCGCATAGCGGCGCGGTCTTCCCACCGAAACGCAGCATTAGGATGCATTAAGTCCTCCCCTTGGGTGCAACCTTTTTCGCCGCTGGTTTTTTGCCAGGCACCTTGCCCGTCACAGCCTTTTTAATCACTGGCTTCTTAGCGGCGATTTTTTTGCCGGCTGCCATTTGGCTGCGTTTATTGTCCTTTGGCTTTTCACTTGTTGATCCGCGAGAGCGGCGTTCGCCCTTGCGTTCTTTGCGCGCGGATTTTGCGATGTTAGCAGCGACGCGTTTCTTGCCTTCGGCGGTGTCGCTGAACTTGGGCGCGTCCAGTACCAGCGCGTCGCCTAGTTCAATGTCAAAACCCAAATCGTCAAAGCTTGCCTTCATATGCGGGGGCATATCGGCGCGGACGTCAATCTGATGCCCCGACGGATGGTCGATGCGGATACGGCGGGCGTGGAGATGCATTTTACGGCTTATCGTGCCTGTCAGAAATGCGTCCTTGCCGCCATATTTGCCGTCGCCGACAATCGGGTGGCCAATCGCTGCCATGTGCACGCGCAGCTGGTGCGTCCGGCCCGTATAGGGTTGCAACTCAACCCAAGCCGTGGCGTTGCCCGCGCGTTCGACGATGCGGTAGCGTGTCCGTGCGGACTGCCCCTCTTTTTCATCCACATGCATTTTTTCGCCGCCACTGCCCGGCTGTTTGCCGATGGGCAGGTCGATGAAACCATCGGCAATATCCGGTACGCCGACAACCAATGCCCAATAGACCTTACGCGCGGTGCGGGACGAAAATGCCTTGGCAAAATGCCCTGCCGACCGCGACGTGCGCGCCAGCAACAATGCGCCCGACGTGTCCTTGTCCAACCGGTGGACAAGCTTTGGCCGGTTATCCAATTCAAAGCCCAAAGCGTCCAGCAAACCATCAACATGATTTTCCGTCTTGGTCCCGCCCTGCGTTGCCAAACCCGCTGGCTTATTGATCACCAACGCAGCGTCATCCTTGTGGATCACCATGCTCAGCGCGAATTCCATCTCGTCGTTCGTCAGCTCGCGGCGAATGCGTGTCGGCCGCGCGCTTGAGGATGCAGATGCATCAGCAGGCGGCACGCGCAGGGTTTGCCCCGCAAGCAATCGATCACCCGGCGTGGCGCGCTTGCCATCGACGCGCAATTGCCCGGTACGCGCCCAACGCGATACGATGTTGAACGAAGCATCGGGCAAATGCCTTTTGAACCATCGGTCCAGCCTTATGCCGTCATCATCCGGGGCAACGACAAATTGCCTGATGCCTTTTTCGTCGTTTTTACTCATACCCAAATTGCCTTTGTTATCGCCATTCCGGCGAAAATCGCGCCAAGCGCCAATATTACGGACATAATGGCATAGATTGCCGCCATGCCCATCTGCCCGCGCTGAACCATTTGCGCCATTTCAAGAGAGAAGGCGCTGAAAGTCGTAAACCCACCCAGCACGCCAACGCCCAGAAACAGACGCAACGGTTCTGCCGAATTGTCGCCGCGCATCACCCACATTGCCAGCACACCCATGCATAGACCGCCGGCGACATTTGCCGCAAAGGTTGGCCATGGCCAGCCTGCCGCGCTAATCGGCAGCGCACGGGACAGGCCGTAACGCAATGCTGCGCCAATGGCTCCGCCCGACATGACAAGGATGATGGGGTTCATATCCGCGCCTTAGCGGCGCTTGCTGCCAAAAGCCAGCCAAAGCAATGCACGGGCCAGACGACATCGCCGCGCCACGACAACGGCCACACCACCGCCCCGATGCGGGAGATCTCCCTTCTCCCTCAACTATGAAAATCCGGGTTTGATCTCCGCTGCAAGGGTTTTAGCCGAAAGCAACATTGCCTTATCGCGCGGTCCTTCCCCATCAGATCGCCCAAAACAGTTACTTCACTGCACCGCGATAGCTAATATTGCGCCGGGCACCCGGTGCGATGGCGTTGGCAAAAACCAACGCAGCTGGAAAAGTTGAAAAACCCATAGCATTGCCAGCATCGGCGCAGACCCGGACCGATGATGTCTCGCGGTATGACATTAGACGTGGTAGGCCCAAAATTCGCCCGTGCGGCAGCCTGTTGGCAGCATATTTGCATTAAAAGGAACGCTTATGATCCCCTTCGTCACCATGACTGATACCCGTGGCCAGAAAATATCTGTCAATCCGGAAATCGTCCAATTCGTCCGTACCGCCGACAATGCGCATGACGAATGCTTGATTGTATTTGGCAAAGACCAATTGTTGCGCGTGCGCGGCACTCTTGAGGAAGTAACGGACAGTTTGCGGAACGGATAAATTGTCCTGCCCCTCATTCCTGCAACTAAACGAGGAGCAACCAGTTCAGGATGCCAGTGCGGAGCAAATGCCTCACGCTATGGGGTCGATAGGGTTACAGTCGTATCTTGCACCCCCACCCCATAAGCGCTAAGGCGCGGCCAGCAAACGAATCTCCCGCTTTTACGCTGGTTTGACGCGCGTTCAGTGGCCGCAGATAGCGGTGACCGTGTTGTCTTCCCCATCCGGCCAAAAGCCCAAATTTTAAGGGATAGTGATAATATGACCGCAATCGGATTAGACAGCCTGCAAACCCGTTCCACCTTGACCGCTGGCGGCAAGACGGTCGATTATTTCTCGATCAAAAAGGTCTCGGAGAAATTGGGCGATGTTTCGCGTCTGCCTTTTTCGATGAAGGTATTGCTCGAAAACCTGCTGCGCTTTGAAGATGGCGGATTTACCGTTTCGGTGCAGGATGTGCAGGCACTGATCGATTGGCAGAAGGACGCCAAATCGGACCGCGAAATTCAATATCGCCCCGCCCGCGTTTTGTTGCAGGATTTTACCGGCGTTCCTTGCGTTGTCGACTTAGCCGCGATGCGCGACGCGATGACCGCGTTGAAGGCGGACCCGTCGAAGATCAATCCGCTCGTCCCCGTCCATCTGGTCATTGACCATAGCGTCATGGTCGACGAATTCGGCCACCCCAAGGCAGCCGAGCAGAATGTCGAAATCGAATATCAACGCAATGCCGAACGCTATGACTTTTTGAAATGGGGTTCAAAATCGCTGAACAATTTTAAGGCAGTCCCCCCCGGAACCGGCATTTGCCATCAGGTCAATCTGGAGCATATCGCGCAGGCCGTATGGACGAGCGTTGGCGAAGATGGCGCGACAATCGCCTACCCAGACACCTGCGTGGGCACAGACAGCCACACGACGATGATCAACGGTCTTGGCGTGTTGGGTTGGGGCGTTGGCGGTATTGAGGCAGAGGCCGCAATGCTTGGTCAGCCGGTATCGATGCTTATCCCCGAAGTCGTTGGCTTCAAACTGACCGGCGCGTTGGCCGAGGGCGTAACCGCGACCGACCTTGTGTTGACCGCAACGCAAATGTTGCGCGCTAAGGGCGTTGTTGGCCGCTTTGTAGAATACTATGGCCCCGGTCTTGCGTCCTTGTCGCTTGCCGACCGTGCGACGCTCGCCAACATGGCGCCTGAATATGGCGCGACCTGTGGCTTCTTTGGCATTGATGAAAAGACCATCGAATATCTGCGCCTGACTGGCCGTGATGAGGACCAGATTGCGCTCGTTGAGGCTTATGCCAAGGAACAAGGCCTGTGGGCTTATGCCGATATGGCAGACCCGATTTTCACCGACACGCTTTCGCTCGACATGGGCAGCGTGGTTCCATCGCTTGCAGGGCCAAAGCGTCCGCAGGACAAGGTGATCCTCACGCAAGTCGACAATGTGTTCAACGACGATCTCATCAACGTCTACAAGCATGACAGCGCAAAGCGCGTCGCGGTTGAGGGCAAGACGCATGATATTGGCGATGGCGACGTTGTGATTGCGGCGATTACAAGCTGCACCAACACCTCGAACCCAAGCGTGCTCGTTGCCGCTGGCCTTGTTGCGCGCAAGGCCAATGCCTTTGGCTTGCGCCCCAAGCCATGGGTAAAGACATCACTTGCGCCGGGGTCACAGGTTGTGACCGATTATCTCGATCGTGCGGGCCTAACCGCGGATTTGGACGCGGTTGGTTTTAACTTGGTCGGCTATGGCTGCACAACCTGCATCGGTAACTCCGGTCCATTGGCGGAACCGATTTCCGCTGCGATTAATGGCCATGATATTGTTGCGGCCTCCGTCATTTCGGGCAACCGCAACTTTGAAGGCCGCGTGTCGCCCGATGTGCGCGCCAACTTCTTGGCGTCGCCGCCACTCGTTGTCGCCTACGCGCTTAAGGGCACAGTGACCGAAGACTTCACTACGACGCCCATTGGTCAGGCAACGGACGGCAGCGATGTATATCTGCGCGATATCTGGCCTACCAATCAAGAAGTGCATGATGTCATGACCGCAAACATCGACCGTTCGATGTTCACCGCGCGCTATGCAAAGGTCTATGAAGGCGACGCGCATTGGCAGAAGATACAGGTCGAAGGTTCGGACACCTATCAATGGCGCGCCGGGTCGACTTATGTCGCAAATCCCCCCTATTTTGAGGGGATGAGCATGACGCCAGCGCCGGTGATGGACATCATCGAGGCAAGGCCGCTGGCGATTTTGGGTGACTCGATTACCACCGACCACATCTCTCCTGCTGGAAGCATCAAAGCCGACAGCCCAGCAGGAAAATTTCTTTTAGAGCATCAGGTTAGCAAAGCTGACTTCAACTCCTATGGCGCGCGGCGTGGGCATCATGATGTCATGATGCGCGGAACCTTTGCCAATATCCGGATCAAAAACGAAATGGTCCCCGGCATCGAAGGCGGCATGAGCAGCTATAAAGGCGAAGTCATGGCAATATACGACGCCGCCATGAAGCATAAAGCCGACGGCACACCCTTAGTGGTCATCGCAGGCAAGGAATATGGCACCGGTTCGTCACGCGATTGGGCCGCCAAGGGCACTAACCTTCTGGGCGTCCGCGCGGTGATCGTCGAAAGCTTCGAACGTATCCACCGTTCCAACCTTGTTGGCATGGGCGTATTGCCGCTGCAGTTCCTAGAGGGCGAAAGCCGGACAACGCTTGGCCTGACTGGCGATGACAGCTTTACAATCACCAGCGTAGGAATGCTTCAGCCGCGCCAGACGGTAACCGTGATGGTTACGCGCAAGGATGGCTCGACGTTCAATTTCGACACTTTGTGCCGCATCGACACCGCGAACGAAGTCGAATATTTCATGAACGGCGGAATTCTGCATTATGTGCTGCGGAAATTGGCTGCTTAAGCCCTTGTGAGGATCGATAGCGCCGCTTTCAAATGCGGCGCATCGATCATTTTACCGTCCATTTGCAGCACCCCTTCTGCGGGGTTGGCTGCGAAGGCATCTAAAACTGATTGCGCATGCGCAAGCTGTTCGGCGGAAGGTGTAAAGCCTGCGTTGATTGCTGCCACCTGCGACGGGTGAATAGCGAGCATACCACTGAAGCCGTCGCGCGCGGCGCGGCCGACATAAGCGGCAAGGCCGGCCTCGTCTTTTATGTTCGGAAACACAGTGTCAATTGCCGCAACACCCGCGGCATGCGCGGCAAAAAGCGTAAGCGACCGCACCATTTCAAACGGCGCTGTGTAGCGGCCATCCGCTTCGCGCGCGGTTGCGGCCCCTATCGCGGCGGGCAGGTCCTCTGCGCCCCAGCTTACGCCAACCAGATGATGGGCGACCTCACGCAAGGTGCCAAGGTCAAACACTGCTCCTGGCGTTTCAGTCGCTATCGGCAAAATCGGCGGGGCTTCGCCATCCTGACTATCCGCCACCGCCGCTGCCTCCGCGCGCAGCCAGTTGACTGAGCGCGCGCCTTCCGCCTTGGGCAACACGATGCCATCGGGCATATAAGGCAACACCGACGCAAGGTCGTCATGTGTTAGATGGCTATCCTGCGGGTTGACGCGCACGAAAACTGGAATGGGGCGGTCGCCCGACAGATATTCAGCCGTCGCCTCGCGCGCTACAATCTTCCGATTGACAGCAACCGAGTCTTCAAGATCAATGATGATCGCATCAGCACCGCTAGCAGCGGCCTTTGCAAAACGGTCAGGCCGGTCACCCGGGACGAAAAGGAGCGAACGCAGTTTCATGCCCTTATCATGCCCCTCGCCCGACGTTATGGCAACCTAAGCCTTCTTGAGCAATGCTGCGCGCTCGGACTGGCATACAATTTCGTCGCGCTGGTTGAGGCAACGGTGAAGGAAAGTCACAACGCCAGCATCTGGCCGTGACTTGCTTTCCTTGAGCGCAATGACCTCGGTTTCCGCACGCAGCGTATCGCCAATAAACACCGGTTTTGGCATCACCAATTTGTCATAACCAAGGTTCGCGACCAGCGTGCCCAGCGTGGTATCCCCCACCGAAAGCCCGACCATAAGCGCAAAAGTGAAGGTGCCATTGACGAGAATTTGTCCGAACTCACTGGCCTTCGCCGCCTCCGCGTCGATATGCAGCGGTTGCGGATTGTGGGTCATAACCGAAAAAAGCAGATTATCCGTCTCGGTTACCGTGCGGCGAATTTCGTGAACAATGCTGTCGCCGATTTGCCATTGGTTGAAATATTTGCCTGCCATTACACTTTCACTACCTCTATCCGCACCAACAACGCCTCAACCTGCACTTGGGCACCAACCTCGGCATTCAGCTCCGCTACTGTCCCATCGAACGGCGCGATGAGGCTGTGCTCCATCTTCATCGCTTCAAGCGTCACGAGTTTCTGGCCCTTGGTCACTATATCCCCTGCCGCAACCTCGACCGCAATGATGCGGCCTGGCATGGGCGACAATATTGCGCCGTCGCTTGCGGCACTGTGCCCAGACCCACGCGGTTCATCCAACACATAGCGGCGGGCAAAACCATCGGTAAAGGCGAGTACATCAGCAGTCGGCTCATCGGCCTCGACTTCGTCAAACGGAACCACATAAAGGTTGCCAGCGTCGTCCATGAGGCGTGCTTCCGCACGTGGCGGTGCGTTCAATCGGAAGCCCAGAATGGCACTAACAGGTCCGTTACCGGGGCTAGCGCATAGCAATGCCGCAGCTTCTGCAAGTTCTTCGGGCTCTGGCTCGGATGGATGAACAAGGTCATCAACTTCCCGCGCGATAAGGCCCGTATCAACATCGCCAAGTCCGAAGTCGTCCAGATCAAGCAAACGGCCCAAAAATCCTGCGTTGGTTTTGACAGGCCATATTTCAGTGCCGTCGATACCGTCACGTAAGCGGTCAATCGCTTCTTCACGCGTTTCGCCCCAAGCAATCAGCTTGGCGATCATGGGGTCGTAGAATGGTGACACTTCGCCGCCTTGCTCTACGCCTGTGTCGACACGCAGTTCTTCGGGAAACTCCAAATGGTCGAGTGAACCAATGGAGGGCAAGAAGCCCGTCGCGGGATTTTCCGCATAGAGCCGGGCTTCCATCGCCCAACCGTTAATGCCCAGTTCGTCCTGCCGCATTGGCAAGGCCTCTCCGCTCGCCACACGCAATTGCCATTCCACCAGATCGACGCCGGTTATTTCCTCCGTCACGGGATGTTCGACCTGCAACCGCGTGTTCATTTCCATGAACCAGATGCGGTCGGCGCGCAGACCTTCGGAGGCGTCGGCGATGAACTCGATCGTGCCTGCGCCGACATAGTCGACCGCTTTTGCCGCCTTCACCGCCGTGGCGCAGAGTATCTCGCGCGTTGCCGCG
>CAIJLW010000062.1 GCA_903821685.1 uncultured Sphingomonadales bacterium
CGGATGATGTAGCCAAGCCCTTTACGCGTACTAAAGCAGTGATAGCAGCCGCCGGCTTCTACCAATGCATCGAAGAAACGGTCGCTTACATTCCCCGATCCGAAACTATCGATGATCAGCTGGACGTCCACTCCATTATTTGCGGCAGTCACCAACGCGTCACGCACCTCACGGCCAGTGGCATCATCGCCAAACATATAGAAAAACATCTGGATAGATTTTTTAGCGCGGGCGATGAGCCCCAATACTGCGCCTAGCCTATCTTGCGGCAAATGAACCACATGCAAATCATGGCCCGCAATGTGAAAGTGCGTTCCGGGAAAGTCGGGCCTGCCAGATTGCACTGTCATATCTCCATGTTACTGCTTTGCGCAGCATGCCGCAAGCGACCCGCCCTTTTCATTGACATTTTGGCCAGTTATCTCTAGGCACGGGCAACTTCCCGAAAATTACGAAGAATCAGGAGCCAAGATGGCACGCGTTACTGTTGAAGATTGCATCGACAAGATCACCAACCGGTTTGACCTTGTATTACTTGCCGCCGAACGTGCGCGCGAAATCTCTGGTGGCGCTGAACTGACCGTTGACCGCGACCGCGATAAAAATCCAGTCGTTGCGTTGCGTGAAATCGCAGAAGAGACTGTCCGTCCCGATCAGCTGAAGGAAGGCCTCGTGCAGTCGCTTCAGAAGGTCCAAGTGGATGAGGACGAAGAAGCAGATGCAGTTGGCTCGATCAGCCTGTCTGCCGAAGCACTGCGCCTGACGGCTGCCGCTCCGGCGCGCGGTGCAGGTATGCAGCGCGATTACGATCGGTAATTTGCATTTAAATCTATTTGAAAAGAAGGCCCGGCTTGCCCGGGCCTTTTCTTTTGGCTTTCTAGGTCGGCGCTAAAAACGAGCGGCCATACAAAAAGCTCAGCCTATAGCCCGACACAGGTTCCATATGTGCGGTGCTGTTTTTCTAGCGGTGTGGCGGCCCATCCCTATTGCGTTTAAGTTAGCAGGGAAAACGGCGGATGACTATTTCGCGCCATGCATCGCGAACCGATTGTATTTGTCTGCGTTCTTTGGGAATACGACTGAATTCGCTGATAAATTGATCTGCAGTCATGCGATATTTTTTGGGCGCGCAGAATAAGGGCGCGCCGATTGCTCTGGCAACATCATTCTCAGCCTTTACCGCTTCTGCGGCGGCCTCGAACACCCTTATCATCGGCTTCAGATCCTTCGCAAATACGGCGCCCATGCCCTTTTTCTTCAAAGCGACTGCTTTAACAAAAAAGGTCTCTGCATCCATGGCATTCGCAGGGATTGCAGATAGCAACAAGCCGGTCGCTAATAGCAACGCGAATTTCATATTCGTGACCTCAACTCTATCCTGCCGAAGGTTAAAGAGTTAAGGCAAAGAATAATAGCCAAAAATTAAGCGCCCTGGGGTGTCGCGCCGCCAACTGGCGTAGACTTACCCCGTCCCGCCTTAGGTATCGCTGTACCAACTGTCGGGATAGACGAAGGCTTGATGACCTTGCCGTCATCCCGCTCAAACTTACCTGTCTCCAACAACTGGTTGATCTCTTCGCCGGAGAGCGTTTCGAATTCAAGCAACGCATTGGCCAGCAGGTGCAACTGATTGTTATGTTCGGTCAAAAGGTCGGTAGCACGCTTATGACCGCCTTCGACCAGCTTACGGATTTCTGCATCAATCTTCTGTGCGGTTTCGTCTGACATGGCCGAACGTTGCGACATGCCATAGCCAAGATAGCCTTCCTGACGCTCTTCATATTGTAGTGGTCCCATGGCGTCCGACATGCCCCATTGCGTGACCATGTCGCGGGCAAGGCTCGTTGCATATTGAATGTCGCTTGATGCGCCAGAGCTAACCTTATCATACCCAAAGATCAGTTCTTCCGCCACGCGGCCACCCATTGATACCGACAAGTTAGCGTGCATTTTGTCACGGTGGTAGCTGTAGTTATCGCGCTCTGGTAGACGCATGACCATACCCAAGGCGCGACCACGTGGAATGATAGTTGCCTTGTGTATTGGGTCAGATGCGACTTCGTGTATC
>CAIJLW010000063.1 GCA_903821685.1 uncultured Sphingomonadales bacterium
GGGCTGTCTGGGCGTTTTGCGGCATATAGCAACGCACCCATAATGGTGCCGCCGCCGGAAATTAGGACTGCAACACGCGCCTTAGACATGAAGCGTCGCACTCCAATCGGCTTTGGCACTCCAGGTTTCGATGCTGCCGGTAACCGTGCAGCCTTTTTCACCGGCTGCAATATGTCCGATGCGGAACACTGTCTCTCCAGCGGCTTCGAGTGCAGCGGTTACGCTTACGACTTCGGTTTTAGCGATAACCACCGCCATGCCGATGCCGCAGTTGAATGTGCGGGCCATTTCCTCTGGCTCGATATGACCTTGGGCTTGCAAGAAAGCCATCAAGCGCGGTTGTTGCCATGCGTCTGCATCGACATGCGCGTGCAAACCGTCCGGCAGGATGCGCGGGATATTTTCAAGCAAGCCACCGCCCGTAATATGCGCCATTGCGTGGATCTTACCGGTGCGGACCATCGGCAACAGCGATTTCACGTAGATGCGGGTCGGCGCCATGAGCGCGTCGATAAGAATGACATTTTGGTCGAAAATTGCCGGACGATCGAGTTTCCAGCCCTTGTCTGTGGCGAGCCGCCGAACCAACGAGAAACCGTTGGAATGCACGCCTGATGACGCAAGACCCAGAATGACGTCGCCCGCCGCGACCTTATCAGCCGTCAGCACTTGGTCGCGCTCCACCGCGCCAACGCAGAAACCGGCAAGGTCATAGTCGCCTTCGGAGTACATGCCCGGCATTTCAGCGGTCTCGCCGCCAATTAATGCGCAGCCGGCTTGCTTGCAGCCTTCGGCAATGCTGGCGACAACAGAGGTGGCCACCGCGTTGTCAAGTTTGCCGGTGGCATAATAATCAAGAAAGAAAAGCGGCTCTGCGCCTTGCACTATCAGGTCATTGACGCACATCGCGACCAAATCAATGCCGACGCCTTCGTGCCGTCCCGATTCTATTGCGAGTTTGAGCTTGGTTCCGACGCCGTCATTGGCAGCGACCAGCAGCGGATCATTGAACCCTGCCGCCTTTAGATCAAAAAACCCGCCAAACCCGCCAAGGTCTGCATCCGCACCGGGGCGCCGCGTTGCTTTTGCCAGGGGCGCAATGGCGCGCACCAACGCATTGCCGGTTTCAATGGAAACACCCGCTTTGGCGTAAGTGTAGGATTCGGTGGTGTGTTCTTTTGCGTCCATTTTCTGCCGTTAGCGAGAACAGGCTTGGAATTCCATGCCTATGTCGCCTAAAGATGCCGCGATGACAATTTTCCGAACAAAATGGCTGAGTGTAGCAACAATCGGTTTGCCTTTGGCGCTGGTTGGCGGCGGGATTGTTGTTGCGCAGATTGAAGGACCAAAGCGGGGAATAGCGCCAATCGCCAGCGCTGGTGACTTTGAAGTTACAGGCGTTTCGGTCAATGTGCTTGGCAATAATGCCTTTGATGCTCGAGAGAAGGGTTGGGAAGAGGCGCAACGCATTGCGTGGGCGGCATTGTGGCGTAAAACCCATGGCAACGCGGCGGCGGGCTTGTCCGATTCGACACTGGATGGAATAGTTGCTGCGATTGTTGTCGAACAGGAACAGATCGGCCCGCGCCGTTATGTGGCAAAACTTGGTGTATTGTTCGACCGTGCACGCGCCGGGCAACTGCTGGGCGTCAGCGGTGTAAAGAGGCGTTCTGCGCCATTGCTTCTCTTGCCGATAACCTATTCGGCAGGTGCGCCAACGGTTTTTGAACAACGAACATCGTGGCAGCGCAGCTGGGCCAAATATCGCACGGCGGACAGCACGATCGATTATGTGCGACCAAGCGGTGCCGGCGGCGAGTCGCTATTGTTGAACGCTGGCCAATCGGAACGACGCAGCCGCATCTGGTGGCGCACGATCCTTGACCAATTTGGCGCGGCCGACGTCATTATTCCTATTGCACGGATTGAGCGGCAATGGCCGGGCGGTCCTGTTATCGGTCGTTTCTCGGCGCGCTACGGATCGGATAACAGGTTTCTGGGTTCTTTCACGCTGCGCGCTGCTGATAGTGCGGGCATAGCTGCGATGATGGATCAGGCGGTTGTGCGAATGGATCAACTGTTTCAATCTGCATTTATATCAGGACGGTTGCGTGCGGATGCATCGCTTGTGCTTGAACCCGAAGTTGTGGAGGGTGAGGAACTGGCGATAGAAGCTGAGGGCAATGCTGTAATTGATGGGGACGCCTCTGGGCCGGGCAATACCGGTACGCCATCTCTCGATGACGTGGTTAAGTCCATATTGCCAGAAGCGCAGACCCCTATAACGCCTGCACCTGCTGTGCCGCAACCGCGGCCTTAAGCGCACTTAGCTGCACCGATGCACCAAATTGCCTTACCTTTGGACGAGTTGCGAAGCGGCGCATCTTCCAGCCTGATCATCACTGAATGCAACGCTTCGGCCTTTGCGGGTCTCTCAAGTGCCGCTGGCTGGGCAAAACGCTGTGCGATTTTAACTGGGCCCGCGCGATCCGGGAAAACGCTCATGGCGCGATATTTTTCGGGGCAGAACGGGACTGTCATCGACGAGGCAGAAGCGGCTCCTGATGAAACATTGTTTAATGCATGGAACCGATCGCAGGAGAGCGGCGTACCGTTATTGCTGATCTCGCGATGGCAGCCTGCAGAATGGAATATCTCGCTGCCCGATTTGCAATCGCGATTGGGCGCGGCATTGTTGCTTGATATCACGCCGCCAGATGATGAGATGATTGAGCAATTGCTGCAAAAACAGCTAGCTGATCGCGGCGCCGCGATCAGTATGGACGCTTTAAGCTATGTGAAGCGCCGTATTGAACGCAGCTTTGCTGCAATCGAGAAATTTGCTCGGTCGGCAAACGCAATGGCACTGGCGGAAAATGCACCGGTCAATTTGACGTTGGTTAAAAAGGTGCTCGAAAGCTGATTTAAGCTGCGGTTTCTCGGACCATGTCTTCTTCATGCGTGCGCGTCATCTTGAGCTTTCCGTTTACGACTGCGAACGCAAGTCTTCCCTCCACCAGATCAAGCGCATCGCGGCCAAACTGTTCGAAGCGCCAGCCGGTCAGAACCTCAAGGTCATCGCGTTCTCCGGCGGCTAGGCGTTCCAATTCCTCCGTCCTAACAATCAAGCGCGGGGCAACGTTAATTTCGCGCGAGCGGATTTTCAGCAACAGCTTAAGCAGGTCAGCGACAAGCGATCCATCCTTGCCGCCGCCGGGAGACGATCGGCTTCGGTCGGGCAGATTGTCTCGTGCCATTGGCTGGCTGCCCTCAATGACAGCAAGCAGCCGCGCACCAATCTCATTATCCCGCCATGCCGGTGATAATCCGCGCACTTTTGGAAGGTCAGCCTGACTTTTGGGGGGATGCGCGGCGATATCGGCGAGCGTCTCATCTTTCATGATCCGCCCGCGCGGGATATTCTTGCGCTGCGCTTCCTTTTCGCGCCACGCGGCCATTGCCTGAAGCCTGCCTAGCACTTCGGGTTTGCGCGATTGCACCTTAATCCGCGACCATGCGTTTTCAGGATCGTTGCGATAATTGGCCGCGTCGGAAATTCGATCCATTTCGTCATTTAGCCAAACGCCGCGCCCGGTTGTCTTAAGCTTTTCCAAC
>CAIJLW010000064.1 GCA_903821685.1 uncultured Sphingomonadales bacterium
GGCACGACGCCAGACGTCGACAAAGTGATACGACGACGCGACAGGCCAAGGCCATCGCCATGCATGACAATCTTAATCGCATCGCGGACATTATCAAAATTGTACAGCGGCTCACCCATGCCCATAAGCACGATATTGGTCAGCATGCGGCCATCAGCGGTGTAATGTCCAACGTCATCATCTTCGTCTTCGTCTGCCGCCATAGACGCCATGTTGCCTTTCGGCCATTCGCCGAGCGCGTCGCGGGCAAGCATAACCTGCCCTACGATTTCCCCGGGTGTCAGGTTGCGTACCAGCCGCATTGTGCCCGTGTGGCAGAAACGACAGTTAAGCGTGCAACCCACTTGGCTAGAAATGCATAGGGTCCCGCGATCAGCGTCGGGGATGAACACCATTTCATAATCCTGCGCATCGTCGGTCCGCAAAAGCCATTTGCGCGTTCCGTCTGCCGACACCTGCGCCTCGACAATTTCGGGCCGGCCAATGACAAAGCGATCGGCAAGCCAAGGCCGCATGGTCTTGGAAATGTCCGTCATCGCCTCAAAATCAGTGACGCCGCGATGGTATATCCAATGGAACACTTGCTTTGAACGCAGCTTTGCAGCTTTTTCATCGAGCTGCGATTCTTCAAACAACTGACGAATTTGAAGATGGCTCAACCCCATGAGGTCAATGCGTCCGTCACTGCGCGGCGTTATGGCGCGCGGCGTGACGACAGGGTCGATATGGCCAGGTATCTGCATGATGATGGGGCCTATAATTGCGTTGACCTTGAAAAGCCAGCGTTGCGGCCCAAGCATTATGTATAACCGAAACTTTGGTGTCGGGTGCTTGGTCCAAAACCACCACAACTGCCCCCATCATTGATGCAACGATTCCGTTACACACATCCGCGAAATAATTTCTCAGGCTAACATCCTCGATCGCTGTCGACGACAACACGCGATTATGCGCATCACGCTGAGGCGATCTTTGGCGAATAAAGGCGCAGATTTTATGAAAAGACATAAACCCCACGCGACAGCTATCACGCCCGCTCCCCCTGCCCGCCACCGTCGATGACCAACGCTTCTAAACCATCGCGGATCATTACCATGCTGCCTTGGGCAAGGCTGGCTGCGATCGGCGCTCCAAAATGCTCCATGGGTTCCAGATCAAGCAAAAGCCCACGGAGAACCCGCGCTGTCATTCCGTGGCATATGATGAGCATATCTTGATCAAGGGGCAGCTCGCCAAGCCACTGCGAAAGACGCTGCGCCACATCTTCATAATATTCGCCGCCATCCGGACGAACGGCAAACAACTTATGCTCCATGTCCACGATTGGACCGATTTCGGCAGAAATGTCGGCATAAGTCCGGCTTGACCAGCGACCAACGTCAATTTCCAGCAAGCGGTCATCGCGATGGGTCTGGTGCCAATCTGCATCAATCTCCTCTGCAATCAGCGCGAGCGTTTGCAGCGCCCGTCCAGCAGTAGAGGACCAAAGCTGTGGTCTGGCATCAGCCCCAAGATAATCCGACAGCGCGCGGCCCATGTCACGTGCTTGCACGCAGCCCTCCCACGTCAGCGGCGTGTGCAATTCTGCCTGCCCCTGCATCCGTGCAACTTTGTTAAACACTGTCTCCCCATGCCGCGCGATGAAAAGCCGTCTATTGTTTGTTGAAATACCCATATTGCCCTTATTCCACAGGATATTGTTGGAGGCAAAAGCTATCGGCTTGCCCTAATGTTCAAAGCGGTTATGTAAGATTCAGCATAGTAATAGGGTTTTTCGGTTGGTTCGCGGACCAACCGGCCCGACAAGGGGAATTTGAATGAGAGCCACGATCGAACGCGCGACCCTGCTGAAATGCCTGAGCCACGTCCAATCTGTTGTGGAGCGGCGCAACACTATACCCATATTGTCCAACGTTCTGATCGAAGCCAGCGAAGGCGGCAAGATCAAGGTGACCGCGACAGACCTTGATTTGCAGGTTGTCGAAACCTTTGCAGCCGATGTCGAAACGCCAGGCGCAACCACAGTTTCTGCGCACACCTTGTTTGAAATCGCGCGCAAATTGCCCGATGGCTCGCAAGTGCAGCTGCATGCTGCCGATGGCCGCATGGCTGTCAACGCTGGCCGTGCCCGCTTCTCGCTTGCAACACTGCCGCGCGACGATTTCCCGACTATTGCCGAAGGCGAACTGCCAACATCGTTCGAAATCCCTGCAAGCTCGCTGATCCAGATCATCGACAAAACGCGCTTTGCGATTTCGACCGAAGAAACGCGTTATTATCTGAATGGCATCTTCCTGCACGTCACGGACGATGCGGAACCCGTTCTGAAAGCTGCGGCAACCGACGGGCACCGTCTGGCCCGCGTAACCTTGCCGCGCCCTGCTGGTGCGGAAAATATGCCCGACATCATTGTGCCACGCAAATGCGTTGCCGAAGTCCGCAAGCTGCTTGATGAAAGCGGCGGCAATGTGATTCAGGTCGATTTGTCGGCAAGCAAAATTCGCTTCACCTTCGACAGCGTTATCCTGACATCGAAGCTGATCGACGGCACCTTCCCTGACTACAGCCGTGTCATTCCAACTGCGAATGACAAGCTGCTGCGCATCGATCCCAAGGCATTCAGCCAAGGCGTTGACCGCGTGGCGACCATCGCCACCGAAAAAACCCGCGCCGTCAAAATGGCGCTCGACAAGGACAAGATCACCTTGTCCGTCACCAGCCCCGAAAACGGCACTGCGGCGGAAGAAGTGTCCGGCCAATATAGCAGCGACGGCTTCGAAATCGGCTTTAACGCCCGTTATTTGATGGACATACTGGGCGAGATCGAAGGCGACATCGTCGAACTGCATTTAGCTGACGCAAGCGCGCCGACCTTGATCCGTGAGAATGATAAATCAGCGGCGCTCTATGTCCTAATGCCGATGCGGGTTTGATCTAAACTAATCCGATAAAAGTAAGGCCCTGAAATCTTTTCAAGGCCTTAATATTAACACGACGCAGATTGAGAAAATCTGCGCGTCGCCCTCCTACTCTGCCGCCTCGGCCATCAGCACATTCTGCGGGCCGCGCACTACGATGCCCGGCAACGCGCCCGTCATCGTGCCTTCACGGAAGGTCACCACGCCCGATTTTATCGTCGCAACATAGCCGTCAGCCTTTTGCAGTAAACGCTTGCCACCGGCGGGCAGGTCGAACGCCAGCCATGGCTTCAACAATTTCAACGCGTCAAAATCGATGACGTTGATATCGGCGAGATAGCCCGGCTTCAGCACACCGCGATCATTCAATCCATAAAGCCGCGCGGTGTCGTGGCATTGCCGTTTGACGGCCAGTTCAAGCGGTATTGTTCCGGCTTTACGGTCGCGCGCCCAATAGCTGAGCAGGAATGTCGGTGACGCCGCGTCGCAAATTGTTCCGCAATGTGCGCCGCCGTCGGACAGCGATGCGACGATATCGTCACGCTGGAGCAGCTCTTTGGTGAAGTCCAAATTGCCATCCATATAATTCAATATCGGCAGGTAAATCATGCCGTTCCCGTCGTCGGCCA
>CAIJLW010000065.1 GCA_903821685.1 uncultured Sphingomonadales bacterium
TCATGCTTGTCCTTTTTCGCCGGCGCAAAGCCAACGCCGCAATTGCCCATGACGACCGTGGTGACGCCATGCCAACTCGACGGACCCATCTCGCTATCCCAAGTCGCTTGGCCATCATAATGGGTGTGGATGTCGACAAAGCCGGGTGCAACGATCTTACCCGTTGCGTCAATCTCTTCGCGGCCTTGCGCGCTGATATGTCCAACCGCCGTGATTACGCCGCCGTCCACTGCAACATCAGCAACAAAGCGCGCCGCGCCTGTGCCATCAACCACGGTTCCACCACGAATAACAAGATCATGCATGCCGACTCTCCTTTGTCCTCGCGCTGAGCGTATCAGGTTTAATTAGGCAATTAAACCTCTGCGTCTCCCAAAAAAACGTCCGCGGCGAGGCCATTCGAGATGCTATGCGTTGAAGTTATTCGCGGCCAGCCGCTGTTATTTTCCGCGTTGCGCCAACAACCGCAGGCGAAGAGCGTTCAGCTTGATAAAGCCTGCTGCATCCTTCTGGTCATATGCGCCGGCATCGTCTTCAAAGGTCACGACCTTTTCGCTATACAGGCTGTTTGGCGACTTGCGGCCAACCACGCTCGCGAGGCCCTTGTAGAGCTTCAGTCGCACAGTTCCTGACACATGTTCCTGACTATGGTCTATTGCGGCCTGCAACATCTCACGCTCCGGCGAGAACCAGAAGCCATTGTAAATGAGTTCGGCATATTTCGGCATCAGCTCGTCTTTCAGATGCGCCGCGCCGCGATCCAGCGTGATACTTTCAATGCCGCGATGGGCACGGGCGTAAATCTCGCCACCCGGCGTTTCATACATGCCGCGCGATTTCATACCAACGAAACGGTTCTCGACCAGATCAAGACGGCCAATGCCATGTGTGCGGCCAAGGTCATTAAGCGCTGCCAGCAATGTTGCTGGCGACATGGCTTCGCCGTTCAGGGCAACGCCGTCACCCTTTTCAAAATCGATGGTAATATATTCAGGCGTATCGGGCGCATCCTCTGGATTGACGGTGCGCGAATAGACATAATCAGGCGTTTCATCCCATGGGTCTTCAAGCACCTTGCCTTCCGACGATGTGTGCAAAAGGTTCGCGTCCGTCGAAAACGGGCTTTCCCCGCGTTTGTCCTTTGGCACGGGGATCTGATGCTGCTCCGCCCACTCAATCAAACGCGTGCGGCTCGTGAGATCCCATTCACGCCAAGGGGCAATGACTTTGATATCGGGGTTCAGCGCGTAAGCCGACAGCTCGAAGCGAACTTGGTCATTGCCCTTGCCGGTCGCGCCATGTGCAATCGCGTCGGCGCCGGTTTCAGCCGCAATCTCGATCAGCCGCTTCGAAATCAGCGGGCGCGCGATTGACGTACCCAGCAGATAATCGCCCTCATAACGCGCATTGGCGCGCATCATTGGGAAAACAAAGTCGCGGACAAATTCTTCGCGCAAATCGTCAATGTAAATATGGTGATCCGGCACGCCCATCAACACCGCTTTCGCGCGCGCAGGTTCAAGCTCTTCGCCCTGACCCAAATCAGCGGTGAAGGTGACAACTTCACAACCATATTCGACCTGCAGCCATTTCAGGATGACGCTGGTATCGAGCCCGCCCGAATAGGCCAGAACGACTTTTTTAATGCTGTCTGTCATGTCACATTTTTTCCGAAGCTGAATATCTGCGGCGCGCCTAACAGTTTAGGCGGGGTTCGACAACTCCCAGAACTGCCAAAGACCTAGAACCAAGAACAGCGCAGCGGCAATTTTGTGCACGGTACGCAGCGAAATTTTTGCCACGAGTTGCTCGCCCAGAAAAACAGCGGGGATGTTTGCGATCATCATCCCCAATGTTGTTCCGGCGGCGACTGCCCAGACCGCATGATATTGCGCGCCTAAAGCAATAGTCGCGACCTGCGTTTTGTCGCCCATTTCGACGAAGAAAAAGGCGATGGTGGTCGCGACAAAAGCGCCGCGTTGTGACGCAACGTTGATATCATCATCCACCTTGTCAGGCACCAGCGTCCATGCGGCCATCAAAATGAAGCCAGTGGCGACTGCATAGCGGAATGCCTCGCTCATGAAGATTGAGGCAAGCGTACTCCCCGCCCATGCAGCCAACGCATGATTGGCGATAGTGGCGGTGAATATGCCCGCGATGACGGGTATAGGCTTTTTGAAGCGAGTGGCGAGCAATATCGCCAGCAACATGGTCTTGTCGCCGATTTCCGCAATCGCGACGAGCAAGGTAGAGGTGAAGAAGATTTCCATAAAAACATCCAGGTCAGGCAGTTTTTCGACGCAATGCCACCGGCCATCCCGCCCGACCGGTACGGATTGCCGATGCCATTGGTCTCGCCTTGAACCATGTGATCGTCTCCGATCTTATGGTCCCACATGCACCATGACCTCTCAGCCAAATATGTTGATGCATATCTCGTTCGTTTTGAACGACTGGCTACTCCCCAGATGACGGAACAGTGCTTAAGCAATGATCCTTAAAGAAGCAAGCAGGCCGCTATTTTTGATTGTGTCCGGTTAATTGCAGACAAATTCTTACCGCGACCCATTTGCGGGATTTTAAACTGCCGCCGATCGCGCATATGGCGGCAGGGATATCCGACCGGCCTCAGGGCTTGTCTGCAAAACATTTGCGGAGTTTGATGGATTTTTAATGACGCGCCAGCAAATAAAATGCCGTCGCAGTTTTTTCCTTTTGTCGTTGGGCAACTGCCGTTAGGGGAGGCGCAACACTATAAATCTCCCTGGGGCGCCGTTTTTCGCTGGAGCCAAAATATGACCAAATATGTAACGCGCGCCGGGCTTCGGATTGCCGCGCAGCTTGTTGAGTTTACCGAAAGCCGTGCCCTTGCTGGCACTGGCATTGCTGCGGATACTCTGTGGCAGGGCCTAACCGACATCCTTGACCGCTTTGTACCGCACAACCGGATGCTGCTGGCCAAGCGTGACGATATTCAGGCGCAGCTAGACGCATGGCATCGCGCCCATCCCGGCCCAATTACCGACATGGCGGCCTATCAAGCCTTCTTGCGCGACATTAGCTATTTGGTCCCCGAGCCAGCACCATTCAGCATCGGCACGCAGAATGTAGACCCCGAAATCGCTGTTATGGCTGGGCCGCAACTTGTCGTGCCAAGCCTCAATGACCGCTTCGTCCTCAACGCCGCAAATGCCCGCTGGGGCAGCCTATATGACGCGTTATATGGCACCGATGTCCTGCCCGCGCCAGCTGCACGGCCCGGCGGTTATGACACGGATCGTGGCGCGGCAGTCGTGGCCTATGTGCGCGGCTTCCTTGGCGAGGCCATTCCCGGTTGGCAAGCAGCTTTGGCTGGCGGCGAAAGCCGATATTTCGTCGCAAAAGCGCAAGCCGGTGACGCCGCGCGTTATCTGTTCAAACATCACGGCCTGCATATTGAAATCTTGGTCAATCCGCAGCACCCAGTTGGCACGACAGATGAATTGCACATCGCCGATGTCATCCTTGAATCCGCGCTCACGACGATCATCGATTTGGAAGACTCGGTCGCAGCAGTCGACGCCGATGACAAGGTTGCGGCCTACACCAACTGGCTTGGCCTCATGCGTGGCGATCTTGTCGCCAGTTTTGACAAGGGCGGAAAGACCGTCACCCGGGCGCTTGAGCCGGATCGCGACTATGATGGCCTGACGCTGGCTGGTCGCAGCCTGATGTTCGTCCGTAATGTCGGGCATCTGATGACCAATCCAGCCGTTCTATTGCCCGACGGCAGCGAAGCACCCGAAGGCATATTGGATGCGCTATTCACGTCGCTCTGCGCGCTTCATGATTTGAAGGCACTCGGCACGCACCGCAACAGCCGCGCTGGCAGCATCTATATCGTTAAGCCAAAGATGCACGGCCCAGAAGAAGCCGCCTTCACCAACGACCTTTTCGACGCTGTCGAAGATGTGCTTGGCCTTGCCCGCCACACCATCAAGGTCGGCGTGATGGACGAAGAACGCCGCACCAGCGCAAACCTTGCCGCATGCATACACGCCGTCCGCAACCGAATTGTCTTCATAAACACGGGCTTCCTTGATCGCACTGGCGACGAAATGCACACCGCGATGCAGGCCGGCCCCATGATCCGCAAAGCGGAGATGAAAGCTTCGTCCTGGATTCAGGCTTATGAGGCGCGCAATGTCCAAATTGGTCTTGCCTGTGGCCTGAGTGGCAAGGCGCAAATCGGCAAGGGCATGTGGGCCGCACCCGATATGATGGCGGATATGATGGTTCAGAAAATCGGCCATCCCAAGGCAGGGGCGAATACCGCATGGGTGCCCTCGCCCACGGCAGCGACATTGCACGCAATGCATTATCATGCATTTGACGTCTTTGCCCGTCAGGCGGAACTTGCCAAGGAGCCAACGCCGGGCCTTGACCCATTGCTGACCATTCCCGTCGCACCTGCTGGTCACAATTGGTCAGACGAGGATGTGGCCCAAGAATTGGAAAACAACGCCCAAGGCATATTGGGCTATGTCGTACGCTGGATTGACCAAGGTGTTGGCTGTTCCAAGGTGCCCGACATTCACGACATCGGCCTTATGGAAGACCGAGCCACCTTACGCATTTCGTCACAGCATATTGCCAATTGGCTGCTGCACGGCATTGCGACCGAGGGGCAAGTGGACGCTGCACTGACGAAGATGGCCGCGAAGGTTGACACCCAAAATGCGAGCGACCCGTTATATGAAAAGCTGGTAGGGGACAGCCTAGCATTGAAGGCCGCGCGCGCCCTCATTTTCGAAGGCCTGACGCAGCCTAATGGCTACACCGAACCGCTTCTCCATAAATTCCGTCAGGAGAAGAAAGCCGCGGGCTAAAGCGGCTTATGCCACCGCGTCGATAAACCGTTCTGCATCCAGCGCTGCCATGCAACCAGTACCTGCGCTTGTGCACGCCTGCCGGTAGATGTGGTCCATCACATCGCCGCAGGCAAAAACGCCGGGGATGCTTGTTTCGGTTGCTTGCCCTTCGAAGCCACCGCGCACTTTGATATAGCCGCCCGCCATATCGAGATGGCCTTCAAAAATACCGGTGTTCGGCTTGTGCCCAATGGCGATGAAAACGCCGTGGAGTTCGATATCGGCAGTGCCGTCGCCATCGGTCGCCGCGATGCGCATGCCGGTGACGCCCATCGCATCGCCCAAGACTTCATCCAGCCTGTGGTTCCACTTAATGGTAACTTTGCCTTCTGCCTCCCGCGCGAACAGCCGGTCTTGCAGGATTTTCTCCGCCTTTAACTTGTCGCGGCGATGTACCAAGGTCACATGGCTCGCGATGTTGGCCAAATACAGCGCCTCTTCCACAGCGGTATTCCCGCCACCGATTACAGCCACTGGCTTATTGCGGTAGAAAAATCCGTCACATGTCGCGCAAGCCGACACACCTTTGCCCATGAAGGCAGTTTCACTAGGCAAGCCAAGATATTGGGCGCTTGCGCCTGTGGCGATGATCACCGAGTCGGCGGTGTAGTCGCCTGCCCCGCCAGTCAGCACGAATGGCCGCTTCGAAAAGTCGACCTTTTCGATATAGTCATTTTCAATGCGCGTCCCGAAACGCTCAGCATGCTTGCGCATCCGCTCCATCAATTCAGGCCCCATCACGCCTGCATCATCGCCGGGCCAATTGTCGACTTCGGTCGTGGTCATCAACTGCCCGCCTATTTCGACTCCCGTAATCATCATCGGCGTCAAATTGGCGCGCGCGGCGTAAACGGCAGCAGTATAGCCGGCAGGTCCAGAGCCAATGATGACAACAGGTGCGTGGCGATTTTCGGTCATAGAAGGTCTTTCTGATTCTGTTGGATCGGGACATAGGCATTCGTGTCACGCGGGCCAAGTGTGCGGCCTAACTTATCCCCATCAAATTAGGGCTTCACATGTCGGCGGGTGCAACCTATCAGTCCGACATTGTTTAGGATTAAGGGAGCTTTTCATGGCCAAAGTCACGGTAATTTCACGTAACGGCGAAGGCCGCGAAGTCGAAGCTGAAAACGGCTTGTCGCTGATGGAAGTCATCCGCGACAATGGTTTTGATGAACTGCTCGCGCTTTGCGGCGGCTGCTGTTCTTGCGCCACCTGCCATGTGCATATCGATCCTGCCTTTGCCGATCGCCTGCCTAAAATGGGCGAGGACGAAAACGATCTGCTCGACAGCACCGACCACCGCAACGAAACCTCGCGCCTGTCGTGCCAAATTCCCGTCAGCGATGCGCTTGATGGCTTGATAGTGACCATCGCGCCTGAGGATTGATTTCGGCGCAGTATAAAAGCTGACCTAACGCCCTCCCGCAGGCAGGAGGGCGGGTTAACCCCGCATGGCGCTACCGAGCGATTCCTCAAGCACTGGGTAGCCATGCCCGTCGGGGATGCACAGCCAACTTCCATCCGCGCGCTGCTCCACAAAAGTCAGTACTGTCGATACCGGATGTTCCGCCGCATGCGCAGCGGCGGCATCAAAGTCACCAAACATAGCAAGCCGTTCCAGATTGCGCCGCGTCGGGAAGATGATCTTCACTTCGCCTTTGTCGGCTTTCTCCAGAACCTCGCCCGCGGTGGCCCAAAACAGCATCCGATTTTCGGTTTGGTCAACGGTCGCCAGCGGCGTCGTGTTGCCAGCATCGACGAGATAGAAACGCGTATCGAAAACCCGCGATGCCCGCTCAAAAGCGGGCGGCCGCCAGCGCGACCATGGCACCAACTGTTCAAAATCGGGCGCCCAGCCAAAGCGGTTGCAGACCGCCTGAAGGCTCTCTCCGTCATGCAGCGCAGCCCGGGCATCAATGCAGTTGGCTGCATCCGAAACACCGGAA
>CAIJLW010000066.1 GCA_903821685.1 uncultured Sphingomonadales bacterium
CCTAGCGCGGCAACGAATAGCCTTTGCCCCATCATTCGGTTTGTGCCATTCTTAGCGGTAATGCAAAGCGTGGTGGAATTCGATAATGTGGGACTGCGATATGGGGCAGGCGAGGAGGCGCTGACTGATCTCAGATCGTTAGCTGGCCTTGCGTTTCCAGTGGATGGTTGGATAATCCTCGCACTCATTCCGCTTGCTGTCACCGCACTTGCTATGCTTATGACGCGTTTCACGGTGATTTCTGCATTGAAGAAAATGTTATGATCCAAAGATCCATTACTTTCATATTGCTGATCTGGATGCTGGGCTTTGCTTGGTTCGCTTTGCTGTTGCCGCAGCCAGCACCCATCGCGCAGACAGGCGCGGTCATTGTCCTAACTGGGGGGGCGAACAGGATTGACCGTGGGCTTGAGATACTGAAATCTGGAAAGTCCAAAAAAATGCTGATTTCCGGCGTCGACCGCGATGTAAAACCCCGCGAACTTGCAGCGCAATATCCCGGATCAGCAAAATATTTTAAATGTTGCATCGCACTTGGTTTCCAATCGGTAGATACGCGTTCAAACGCATTGGAAACAGCGGCATGGGCAAAGCGGAACAAAGTGACGAGTCTCCGACTTGTTACGCATGATTGGCACATGCGTCGCGCGCGATTCGAACTGGATCGGGCCTTGCCCAACAACATCGCTGTTACGAACGATGCGGTGTCGACACATGCCTCGCTTAGCATCTTGTTCAAGGAATATAATAAATATTGGTTGCGCGCGGTCGCCTCGCTTCTTGGGCTTTAAGGCATGATCGCTGTCATCCGATCAGCTTTATACATCGTCATTTTTTACACTGGGTCAGTGTTTTTCGTTGCCACCGCTTTTTTTGCGCAATGGTTCTCCATTCCCTTAATGCAATGGGCCGTGCGAGGATGGTCCAAATGGCAGTATAGCTGTTACCGCAGAATATTGGGTATTCACGTCAGGATTGAGGGCCACTTACCCCACAAACCGGTGCTCTACGCCATCAAGCATGAAAGTATGTTCGAGACGATCGACATGCCGCGCATGTTTCGCAAGCCCGCCGTGGTGACGAAGAAGGAACTGTTCGACATTCCCTTCTGGGGCCCAGCCGCGCGGGCCTATGGCATGATCCCTGTAGACCGCAACGGCGGCGCAGCAGCCCTCCGCGCGATGCTCGTTTTGGCCAAAAAGATGATCGCAGACGGACGACCAATCGTCATTTTTCCTGAGGGGACGCGCGTTGCGCCTGGCAACCAGCCACCATTACAGTCCGGCTTTGCGGGACTATACAAGTTGATCAATCTGCCTGTAGTGCCCATTGCCGTAAATAGCGGATCGTTGAGTCCCCGAAAGGCCGGCATCTGGAAATCAGGGACGATTACCTACAAGGTCGGCGAAGAGCTGCCCAAGGGTCTGCCGCGCGCAGAGATTGAGGCACGTGTCCACGCCGCCATTAACGCACTGAACGCATAGCGCGCTTAATGCTTGCGCCCAAAGTCGGGGGCGTCATCATCCTGACCCTGTTCGACAATTGAACGCCGGATGTTGCGCGTGCGGGCAAATAATGCCTCCAATTCGTCGCCTTTGTCATAGCGGATGGCGCGTTGCAGCACGCTTAAGTCTTCCGAAAAACGCTGCAGCATTTCGAGAACAGCGTCCTTGTTGGACAAGAATACATCGCGCCACATAACCGGGTCAGAGGCAGCAATGCGCGTAAAGTCGCGGAAACCACCTGCCGAATATTTGATGACTTCGCTTTGCGTCACGCCTTCCAGATCATCGGCTGTGCCGACGATGGTGTAGGCGATTAAATGCGGCAAATGGCTGGTGACGGCTAAGACCATGTCATGATGGCGCGCGTCCATAATCTCGACATCGGCCCCAAGCTGCTGCCAAAAAATGCGCAGGCGTTCAACCGCCGCCTCGGGCGCATGTTCGGGCGGCGTTAATATGCACCAGCGGCCCTTGAACAAAGTCGAAAAACCGGCGTCGGGGCCACTTTTTTCGGTACCTGCAACGGGATGTGCAGGGATGATTGTTGCTGTCGGCAGAACAGCGGTCAATGCGTCGACGACGCTTTGCTTGCACGATCCGACGTCGCTGACAATGGCGTCGGCGGGTAGGTCAGCGGCGAATTCTGCTGCTACAGCGCCCATCGCGCCAACGGGCACGCATAGGATCACAAGATCGGCGTCGATTACTGACGCGCCTGCCGTATCGGTAACATCGTCGCAAATACCCAACGCGACAGCGCGCGCGCGCACCGCAGGATCTGCATCATGCCCTATAATGCGCACCGAGGGCATCTGCGCTCTGACGGCGCGCGCGACCGACGAGCCGATAAGGCCCAGCCCAATAATTGTAAGGCGCGCAAAAGGAAGCATTAGACACTATCACCCAGAATTTTGCGCAAGGCAGCCATCACGCCGCGATTTTCATCCTCGGTGCCGATCGTGATCCGCAAGCCATTGCCAAGGCCCTGCCCCGGCAGCCAACGGACGATATATCCTTCGGCCATCAACGCGTTATAGGCGACCTCTGCGCTGCATTTGCCCTCGAACAGGATCATCAGGAAATTCGCCCATGATGGTATCGCCCGCAACCCATGGTTGGCAAGCGATGCAAACTCCTCTGCCATCCATGCGCGCCATTCGGCATTATGCTGGCGGCTGCGCGTGACAAATTCGGTGTCCGCAAGCGCAGCGATAGCCGCGGCTTGGCCAGCCGTTGTGACGTTGAACGGCGCGCGCACGCGGTTGAGCGTTGCGATAAGGCCGGCATGCCCATAGCACCAACCAATGCGTTCGGCGGCAAGGCCGAAGATTTTGGAAAAGGTGCGGGTAATAAGCACATTGTCGTGCCGGCGGGCCAGTTCCAA
>CAIJLW010000067.1 GCA_903821685.1 uncultured Sphingomonadales bacterium
AAGGCCTGCGCCACGGCTGCGGCCTACGGCATCGATTTCGTCTATGAAGACAATGCATGGCGCATTTTTCTTCGCCTGTTCAAACATGTCGCGCACGCGGCTTGCGCCAACGCCAACGAACATTTCAACAAAGTCAGAGCCCGAGATTGAGAAGAACGGAACGCCAGCCTCACCTGCAATAGCACGCGCAAGCAAAGTCTTACCTGTGCCCGGTGAACCAACGAGCAATGCGCCCTTTGGAATCTTACCACCGAGGCGGCTGAACTTTTGTGGATCCTTCAGAAACTCTACGATTTCCTGCAGTTCATCGCGGGCCTCATCAATACCGGCAACATCGTCAAAGGTAACCTTGCCATGCTTTTCAGTAAGCAATTTCGCTTTCGACTTACCAAAGCCCATTGCCCCACCAGCGCCGCCACCCTTTTGCATCTGCCGCAGAACGAAGAATGCGATGCCCAAGATCAGCAGGAACGGAAGCGCCTGATAAATCAACAACAGCAAGAGGCTTGGTTGTTCCTCGGCCTTCGCTTCTACGACCACACCCTTTTCATCAAGCAGGGGGTACAGGCTCGTGTCGTTGGGGATCGGAACCGTGACGAATGTTTCGTCATTTTGAAGCTTGCCGGTGATGCGTTCCGGCGCAATGGCAACGGACTTAACTTCACCTGCCTCAACTTTGTCGCGGAAAGACGAATAGGTGATGCCATTGGTTGGCGCCGAGGAGCCGCTGAATATCGAGGCAACAAGCAAAAGCGCCACAATGATCGCTGACCAGATAGCCATATTGCGGAGCATCGGGTTGCCTTTTGGTTCTTGTTCGTCGTTCATCATCACTGCCTTGATTAGCGCCCGTGCAAAATGCGCGGGAATATGAAGCTAATGTAGGCGCGAATATGTGAATGACAATATAGGGATTGGCAAATTTCTAGTCTGTGGATGTTTACGTTCGCCGAGGACGCGCGATAGAAAACTGCCACTTTTTTCCGCCCGTACATTTGACGTTGCCAATTGTTGCGGTGCGCATGTCGGTGAGGGCAATCAGCAATCGGTCGATAGCGTCGCCACGTGGCGTAATGTCAGGGTCTAACGTCTCAAGGCAGCGCAATAAAAGACGCCTTCTTAAAGCATTCGGCAGGTCTTGCGCGTCGCAAAAAACCATGCCGGCTTCGCGTGTAATTCTGTGTTCTGCAAGCTCGTCCGTCATCCAGGTCAGGGCGTCGGCTGCTTCGGCCAAAGCGGCGGCGGTGCGTCCCGCCCTGTCCGTACGAAAGGGATGCGCCGTGCTCGCCAGCCAGTTCCGCATGGCGACGCGGTCAAAGGCTGCGTTGGCGTTGCTAGGATCATCGACTGTCTGCACAGCAGCCTGTGCGCAGATGTCGATGAGATCAGCCTTGCTAAAATCCAAAAGTGGACGGACAACGCGACCATTGCGGGCCCGAATGGCGGATAATCCGTCGACGCCGCTGCCTCTTGCCAGCCGCATCAACAGGGTTTCTAACTGATCATCCGCATGGTGTGCGGTGGCGATATATTTGCAGTTTTCCGCATCAGCGGCGCGCTCTAACAATCCATAGCGCGCAACCCGCGCCGATGATTGAATATTACCACTTATGGTGGCATTTGGCGTCAGAATAACATGTGGAACGCCCAAAGCCTCGCAAACGCTGTGGACATATCGCGCCTCATCCGCTGCCTCTGGCCGTAATTGATGATCAACTGTTGCAGCCACCAATTTTCCAGGCAACACCGCCTGCGCCAGAAAAAGCAAAGCCAAGCTGTCCGGTCCACCAGACACAGCGCAGAGCAGCCTGTCTCTCTCGGCAACCTGCACACTGCCTAAGGCAGTTCTAAACCGGTCAAGAATGACCGGATCGAGGGTTACTTGCACTTCGCCCGTGTTTTGCCCGCCGCGATGCGTTCTACCAGCCGACTGGTGACAGCATCAGGATAAGCCCTTTCCAGTTCGCCAAAGGCTTCACAGGCTTCGGCTCTTTTGCCGAGATCTGTCAATGCAGAGCCAAGGAAAAATAGACTGTCGGGTGCGCGGTCGCCGCGCGGTTCGGTCTTATAATTGTCGTAGAATACTTTGACAGCAGTCGCCGGTTTTTTGTCATCCAACCATGCGCGCCCTAACAAATTGCGCGCATAGCTGGCGCGCTTGTGTTTCGGAAATTTGGTTAAGGTTTCTTCCAGGGTCGCTTGCGCTTCAGGATAGAATTTGGCTTCCCACAATCTGTATCCATAGGTGTAGCCGTCCTCGAACATATCGCCTGTGGCGGGGCGTTCTACGGCATCGACCGCCGCGACGCGCGCTGGATTTGGCTTAGCGGTCACAGCGGGCTTGCCCGTCGCAACGACTGGCTTGGGTTTTGGTAGCGTGACCGCGGCAGCGGCTGGCGCAGCCGCTGGCATCACAGCTTCTGTCTGCGCTGTTTGCGCTGCCATTTGCGTTTCGATAGCTTTCAGCCTGCCCTCAAGTCCCCGCATACCATTGCCTTGCAACTCTACTTGCCCGGTCAAGGTTGCCAGCTGTGCCTCAAGTGCGTCGACCCGCGCAGTTAAATCAGCAGTGGCGCTTGTGGAGCTTGTGGTTGGCGCGGGTGCAGTTTGCGAAGGGATTTCAGGCTCGACAAATTTACCGGCGCCATTTGGGAAGACCTGACGCTGCACAGCGCGCATTTCTTTCTCGAGCTTGCCGACGCGCCCATCTATGTTTGCGTCTTGCGCGAATACAGGCGTGCTTAGTGCCAGTGTTACGCTGCTGATGATGGCGAACCGATAATTCATTGTGTTACTTCCATTTGCCAAAAGTCGGCACCTTATAGCTGACTGGAACTCCGCAATAAAGGCCCATCGCTTAAATTCGGAGTAACCAACTTCAAATTTATCGGAGTTTCGGCTTCTATGACTAAATTCAGGGGGCCAATGGGGCCGGGATTGAAGCGCGGGCAAGCAGATCCTGTGCACTGATACCGATGTCGGCGATGGTTTTATCGGGTGCGCCAAGCTGCGGCACTGCTTTCCCGCCAACGGTGATGTCCAGCAGCTGCGGACGTCCCGTCACAATCATTGGCTTGTTGGCATCCTGAGGAACAGTGAAGCTGTCACCTTTTACCATTTCTTTTTCAAACAGCCGGTTTTGGTCTGCATCGTAGATTTTAACCCACACATTTCCTGTCGCGGTCAAAACCACAGCGCCTTTGCGGCTGGTCCCCGGAGGCTTCGGCTGAGCCAAGGTTTGCCGCGCGACCGACTGAGGCGCAGTCACAGCCTGCGTTAATGTCACGCTTCTGAATACCAGATAAGCAGCCAGAATAACGGCCGCAATTGCAGCGGCCGTCCATGCTAATGTTTTGGATGGGACGCGTGCAGGGTCCGCTGGTTCGTAATTTTGAAGTGGCGCCTGATATCCCTGATGCCCGCTGCGCGACAATTCGGCGCGCAATGCGTTGACTGTCGCGATCTCGTCAAGGTCCACGGCGCGGGCATATGACCGCACGAAACCAATTGTATATGTTTGACCGGGCAGCGCGCCGAATTGAGATTGTTCAATGGACGCCAAATGGCGCATGGGCACACGCGTCTTTGCCGCAACGCTGGAAAGGGTCATGCCTAACTGTTCGCGGGTAGACTTAAGCAGTTCACCGACCGTTTTTAATCCAGCTTCGACAGGGAGGATTTCGTCTACTGCATTCTCCACGACCTAATTCCCCACCTTTGCCCGCAGTCGTGCAGATAATGGGCATCCTGCGCATAATGTCAACGTTGATTGCGGAAACTCATCATTCAAAATCAATTGGTTCAGCCTATTTCGATACCTTGACTATTTGCCCATGCTGTTAGCGATTCACGCAGGTTTTCGGTGGGAGCATTCAGCAATTCGTCCATCTTCGCCCGAATGTCCGAATGGTTGGTAGAGCGTATCATGGCTTTGATTGGGCCAACCGCAGCAGGCGTGATCGACAAACGGTGAATACCAACCCCGATTAGGGCAAGTGCCTCAAGTGTTCGCCCGCCCATTTCCCCGCATACGGCGACATCAACGTCATGGCCCTCCGTCGCTTTGACGACCCGACGGATAAAGCGCAAAATGGCTGGGCTTAACCAATCATAACGTTCGGCCAATCGGGGGTCGGCCCGATCTGCGGCAAACAGAAACTGGGTTAGATCATTTGTGCCAATCGACAGAAAGTTGATCTTCGGCAGCAAGATATCCAAAGTTTCCGCCAGCGCCGGCACTTCAAGCATTGCGCCGTATCGGATTTTGTTGGGCAGCAGTTTCTTTTGTTTGTTTAGAAACGCAATCTGTCCATCGAAAATAGCCTTGGCTGCATCGAATTCCCAAGGTTCGGACACCATTGGAAACATAACATTCAGTGTACGACCAGCCGCCGCCTCGATCAAGGCGCGTGCCTGTGCCTTCATTAAGCCGGCGTGATCAAGCGACAGGCGCAGCGCGCGCCAACCAAGCGCCGGATTTTCCTCTTCGCTCGCCTCATCTTTAAGATATGGCAGCACCTTGTCGCCGCCGATATCCAGTGTGCGAAAAATAACGGGTTTGTCGCCAGCCGCGTCCAACACATCGCGATAGAAACGCTGCTGTCGTTCACGTTGTGGCAGCGTGGCGGAGATCAGGAACTGGAACTCTGTCCTAAACAAGCCAACGCCTTCGGCCCCCGTTGTCGCCAAAGCTGACATGTCATCGCGTAAGCCAGCGTTGATCATTAAAGTAACCGGCACGCCGTCGGTGGTGACCGATGCCGCGTCCCGCATCGAAGCATAACGCGCTTTTTTCTTTTGCCGATCAATCAGGTCGTGCTGGAAAATCTCTTCGGCGGCAGAAGATGGCCTTACAATTACGCTTTTGTCATCCGCGTTCAGCAAAAGCATATCGCCGTCGCGTACTTTGTGACGAATGCCGCGCACTCGGCCAAGAACAGGAATGCCCATCGCCCGGGCAACAATTACCACATGGGCCGTGAGTGAGCCTTCTTCGAGAACCACCCCGCGCAACCGCCGTTTGTCATATTCGAGCAATTCGGCTGGCCCTAGATTGCGCGCAATCAGGATCGAGTCTCTTTTCAAACCAAGCTGCGCCGCAGTGCTCATCTGGCCGGACACGATGCGGAGCAATCTGTTGGAAAGATCCTCTAGGTCATGCATGCGATCCGCGAGCAGCGGATCATCAATCTGACGCATGCGCATGCGGGTTCGCTGCTGAACGCGTTCAATGGCTGCCTCGGCAGTTAGGCCACTGTCGATTGCCTCGTTAATCCGGCGGCTCCAGCCTTCGTCATACGCAAACATCTTGTACGTCGCGATGACCTCTTCATGCTCGCCGCCCGTACCGAAATCAATTTGGCTCGCAATGCGGTCAATTTGTTCACGCATTTTGTCAAAGGCTGAATATACGCGCTGGCGCTCTGCCTCAACGTCTTCGGCAACTGTATGTTCGATGCGCACATTGGGCTGATGGAAAATCGCTACGCCAGCTGCTGCGCCCTTAACAAGTGGCAGGCCAGTGAGACTAATAGTACCAGTCTCGTTGCCGCCACGTGCGCTTGGTTCGTCAATTAAATCAGCATTTGCGATTAGCTCAGACAGGACCATTGCGACGGTCTGCAACGCCTCAATTTCGATTTCCTCATATTTGCGCGGCTCGACATGTTGAACCGCGAGCACGCCCACCGCACTTTCGGAACGGACAATTGGGACGCCTGCAAAGCTGTGAAAGCGCTCTTCGCCGGTTTCGGGGACATAGCGAAAATTCGGATGTGCAGCCGCTTCATCAAGATTTAGCGTTTCGACATTTTCGGCAATAGTTCCGACAAGACCTTCGCCAAGCCCCAAGCGCGTGATGTGAACGGCGGCTTGATTGAGCCCGCGCGTAGCGAACAACTCAAGCGCGCCATCCCGCAACAAATAAATCGAACAGACCTCGCTAGAGAGCGCCTCACCAATAATATTGACGACATGGTTAAGCTTTCCCTGCGCATGGTTCTTTGAGGCCATCACCTCATGAAGACCAGTCAGGATGTTACGGGCAGAACGGGTAGCGCTTTCCATAAGCTGCACTTAGCAGAGACCATAAAGGCAAGCGATACCCTGCATGAATTTATTCGTAGTCAGCCAGTTAAGGCAGGCTCATGCATAAGCACATCTTTAAGATGTAATTTCTGCTTTTTCAGATTGAGAATAATTTTGCTGTCGGGAGACGGTCTGCTCTCTTCACGCTCTAGTTTTTGTTCGAGTGCGGCATGCTTGTTACGAGGCGCGGACAGATGATTATTATTCACATCATTCTCCTTCGGTCTGAGACTCGGCAATCTGAAGAGTTGAGTAAATCATGAAACTAAACACGGGTCTTGCCCAAAATGATCGTTCTGGCCCGCTACAAAACCAGATCTCGCCAAACTGCCTGTTTTTTAACGATGACTTGTTTGCTGCACTCTGTTTAGTAGGGCACATGAACGATGACGGTTATCTGCAGCAGCTTGAACAATTGAAGATTGAACATCGGGATCTCGACGATGCCATCCGGGCACTCACAGCGCAAACCTTGGTAGACCAACTTCAGATCGCCCGACTTAAAAAGAAAAAACTGATATTGAAAGATCGCATCATGCGCCTTGAAGACCAGTTGGTGCCCGACATCCTTGCTTAGGCCGCTGGCCGTGTGGTTGCTAAATCCGAAGACGCTTCGTGCAGGCGAAATTTCTGAGGCGGAACCTTCAGAGACCCAACGGACCTTGGTCATGCGATGCGTGAACGCTTGCAGTCGTCCTTTTAAGCGTCAAATTGGAGGCTAGCGAGGCGGGCGTACAAGCCGCCTGCCGCGCTTAGCGTTGCATGGTCGCCTTCTTCGACGATCCTCCCCTGATCCATGACGATAATCCGGTCAGCGGAGCGAACGGTCGCCAGCCTGTGCGCAATGACAATTGTGGTGCGCCCGACCATCAAGCGCTCGAGGGCATCCTGAACCAGTTTTTCGCTTTCGGCGTCCAGTGCGCTTGTCGCCTCATCAAGCAACAAAATAGGAGAGTCTCTCAGCAATGCGCGGGCAATCGCAAGCCGCTGCCGCTGGCCGCCGGAAAGCCGCGCGCCGCCTTCGCCCAAATATGTCTCCAGACCTTCGGGAAGCTCACGCAGGAAACCTGCCGCATTGGCTTTTTCAGCCGCTGCCCAAATCGCGTCGTCGCTCGCATCCCATTGGCCGTAGCGCAGATTGTCGCGCGCTGAGGCTGCAAACAACACAGTATCCTGCGGAACCAACGATATCCGCTGGCGGAATTCTGCGGGGTCTGCACTGGTCAGTACTACACCGTCAATGCGGACTGTGCCGACCTCGGGATCATAAAAGCGCTCTGCCAATTGGAATAATGTTGATTTGCCGGCGCCGGATGGCCCAACTACGGCAACCGTTTCACCCGGCGATACTTTCAGGCTGAAATCTTCAAGTGCGGCCACATCCGGCCGTGTAGGATAGCGAAAACGAACGTGTTGGAATTCCAACTGGCCACGCGCGGGTGGCATGATAACTGGGCTGGCCGGCGACGCTATTTCAGGCACTTCATTCAGTAATTCGGCCAACCGCGATGCCGCGCCTGAAGCGCGGACCAAGTCACCGTATACTTCGGTCAACGCGCCAAACGAACCCGCGACAAGCGCGCCATATAAGACAACCGCGAACAAAGTGCCCGATGATATGACGCCTTCCTTCACTTGGTCGGTACCTTCCCAAACGAGCAAGGTGATGCCGCCAAATATC
>CAIJLW010000068.1 GCA_903821685.1 uncultured Sphingomonadales bacterium
CTGGCTGCGGCAACAGCAAAGCGAACCAAGCAAAGCCCAGCATCCAGATCAGCAATATGAAAGTAATGGATCTTTGGATCATAACATTTTCTTCAATGCAGAAATCACCGTGAAACGCGCCATAAGCATAGCAAGTGCGGTGACAGCAAGCGGAATGAGTGCGAGGATTATCCAACCATACACTGGAAACGCAAGGCCAGCTAACGAGCTGAGATCAGTCAGTGCCTCCACGCCTGCCCCATATCGCAGTCCCACATTATCGAATTCCACCACGCTTTGCATTACCGCTAAGAATGGCACAAACCGAATGATGGGGCAAAGGCTATTCGTTGCCGCGCTAGGTCGCCGATAGCCCTCGTCCACAGCAATTTTTAACAGCAGGGTTGCAAGTCGGCGACTGCTGATGTTTATGAGAGCCCATGCATCTCGTTTGCCCATCCTGCCACACACGCTATGTTGTCCCTGACAATGCCGTTGGTACTGATGGGCGCCAAGTGCGCTGTGCCAACTGCAAGCATGGCTGGTTTCAGGCAGGGCCCATTCCACCACTCGCGCCAGCGCCATCCATAGCGGCGCCAACGGAGAATGTGGCTGCAACGCCCGCCCACATTCCACCAGCGCCGCCTGCTCCCGTTATAGCACCTTTGCCGCAATCGCCAGTTCAGGAGGTGCCAGAGGCCCCCCCAGCGTCCTTGACGAGCCCAGTCTTTTCGTCAGACGGCTCCCCTACGTCCATCGCCCAACAAGCCGATGCCGATCGGGCGCCGCCTGCGTTTCCGCGCTTTGCACCCGAACGCTCCATTTCACCGACGCGGACCGCAGTGTATGCCGACTTGGGCTTAGCCCCAAGCATTTTGGACGATAATGCGCCTGCGCAAAGCCATTTCGCCCATGCTCCACCGTTTAGCCAACGTCGCAATCCTGCAAAAATATGGATGCTTGTGGCGATACTCTTTGCGTTGACAGTCGGCGCAGCCGGCGTGGCGACCTCTTATTATGGCGTCCCGAATATTGGCCTTTCCGGCGCGGCTGAAGAACCTGACCTCACCATCGTTTTGAACGAAAATCTCGAACTGAACGAACGCGAGGATGGAACGCCCTATTTTATCGCAAGCGGCAGCGTCGTGAACCCAACTGGGGTGAAACAATCTGTACCCGAAATTTTGGTTACGCTGAAAGACGCAAGCGGCCGTCCCGTTTACAGTTGGAAAATGAAAACGAAAGTCCGCACGCTTGCGCCGGGGGCAAAGGTCGGCTTCAGCGAGGCGCGGCTTGACGTCCCGCTGGCCGCCAAACAGATTAGTGTTGGCTGGGTGCTGTCAGGTGATTAAGCCTACGATTTGTTAAGCTAACGATGGCCAAGCGTTAGCCGTTGGGGTATTTGCCGTAAAGGTCACTTGAACTCGGGTGAGCACTTGGCTATGCGACTGCGTCAGGCCGAAACGCCACATGCCGCCTTAGCTCAGTTGGTAGAGCATCGCATTCGTAATGTGTTGGCGAACACCCATTTTTTCCCAGAAATGCAGTACTTACAGTGATTTAGACACGCTTGCTGTTGTATAGTTTTTCCTATACAACAATTTCATGAGCAAAGGCATTGTAAAAAATAGTCAAAGTCGTGTTGACCCGACAATGCGTGACCGCACGCAGCCAATCCCAAGTTCGCTGCAGAAGGTGACGGGGTTCGGTACGCTCACAATTTACAAAATGGCAGCGTCTCCATTCTGGTATGCGCGGTACTATGAGGACGGAAAAATCGTTCGTCGTAGTTTGAAGGTTGCTGACAAAAAGGAAGCGATCAAAGCTGCAAAGAAGGTCTTTGTTGATCTCAAGCATCGCAAGATGAACAATCTGCCGTTCACAAAAACGAGTGGCTTTGAAGTTTGCGCTCGTGGTCTTGCCAAAGAGAATGATGCACGGTTCAAGCGTGGTGAATTATCAAAGCAGAAGATTAGTTATGACGCAGGGCGACTGGAAGCTGACTTGCTACCGCACTTTGGAAAGTATGAGATTGCGGACATAGATTACAGCGTCATCAGCGATTACATCAACAAGCTCAGTACTCCAGATCGTCCGCTTACGATCAACACCCTCAAGATACATCTGTCGCATATCAAGAC
>CAIJLW010000069.1 GCA_903821685.1 uncultured Sphingomonadales bacterium
ATCGCTTTCATCGACTTCGCTGACGAAGACATTGCCCTGCCCTACCCGCGCACTGGCAAAGGGGGTATCATCAGCAACGAAATTTTTCATCACTGCGCCGTTCATGATGGTGGGATCACGGCCGGCGTCCGTCAATATCCAGCCGATCATGCCGGTTACCGTCGATTTTCCGCTCGTTCCACCCACCGCAACGCTGCGCGGTGCGGCGTTGAACAAGTCTGCGAGCAATTCGGCGCGTGTCATACGGGAACAGCCAAGTGCATTGGCCTTGGCGATATCAGGAACGCTGTCCTCAATAGCTGCAGAGGCAATGAGGACCTGGTCACCGCTAATGATACCGCTGCCATCTTGCGCAAACAGGTCGATGCCTAAGCTTTGGAGCCATTCGAATTTCGGTCCCAGCCGGCCTTGATCCAACGCGCGGTCAGATCCGGAAACAGCCGCGCCTGCATCGCGAACGATGTTCGCCAAAGGCAACATGCCCGATCCACCAACGCCACAGAAGAAATAGGATTTGTTTTTGTGCATCAGTGGCGGTTATGGCCGGAAGATGATTTTGGCAATGGTTCTGTATAGCAATAACATCGTCACCCCCGCGCCTGCGCGAAAATGACGAAGTTTGAGGAAACGGGTAACTTATGAGAATAGGTATTTGCGCGCCGTCTACGCCGTTTACGCGTGAGGATGCGGCGCGTGTTACTGCGCTCGCAGCGCACAACTTTCCGACGGCCAATCTCATCTTCCATGACCAATGCTTTGCCGAGGATGGGCATTTCGCCGGGCCGGACAATGCGCGTATTGCGGCATTTGTGGACCTTGCCAATGACCCCGATTTTGATGCTGTCTGGTTCGTGCGCGGCGGCTATGGCGCGTGTCGGATTGCGCAGGACGCTTTGGCTGCGCTTAAATCGGCGGCAGGGGATAAAATCTATATGGGGTATAGCGATGCGGGCAATTTGCTTGGCGCGTTGTACGGCGCGAAGATCGGTCGTGTCTGTCATGGCCCGATGCCAGCCGACGTGCGGCGGAATGGCGGCGAGGCAGCTTTGCTACGCGCGCTTGACTGGATGCTGCACGCATCACCGCAGGCGCTTGAACCGCATGTGCAGGCGGGCGCAAAACATGCGGCGTTTAACCTTATGACGCTGGCCATGATGGTTGGGACGCCATTGATGCCAGACCTAAGCGACCATGTCCTAATGGTCGAAGAGGTAAGCGAATATCTTTACGGCTATGACCGCGCGTTTTTTCACGTCACCAGCCATCTGCGGTCCGTGGGACTAACCGGATTACGGCTTGGCCGGGTAAGCGATGTGCCCGACAATGACCGACCCTTTGGCGAGGACGCAGAGGAAATAGCAAAGCGTTGGTGCGCGAAAATGGGTATAAACTATCATGGCCGCGCCGACATTGGCCATGATACCGACAACCGCATCGTGCCGTTCGGGCTTGCAACATCAAGCGCTGCGCCATAGGCGGTTTGGCAATAACACCGACCATAGGACTAGATATGCGCGCATTCATTTTCCCCGGACAAGGCAGCCAAGCCGTTGGCATGGGCAAGGCGCTTGCAGAAGCAAGCCCAACCGCCCGCGCGGTGTTTGAGGAAATCGACGAAGCGCTTGGCCAACATCTGTTCCGATTGATGTGTGAAGGCCCGGAGAGCGAATTGACGCTCACCGAGAATGCGCAACCCGCGATCATGGCAAACGCAATTGCAACCTTGCGCGTGCTGGAAACCGAAGGCGGCGTGCGGTTGGTCGAAAAATGCAATTTCGTCGCTGGCCACTCCTTGGGCGAATATACCGCTTTATGTGCCGCAGGGGCGTTGCCGTTGTCCGTAACGGCGGCGCTGCTTAAACTGCGCGGTCGCGCAATGCAGGCGGCTGTGCCTGTCGGCATTGGCGCCATGGCCGCTTTGCTTGGCGCGGATATAGAAAAGGCGGAAAGCTTGGCTGCAGCCGCCGCGGAAGGCGAAACCTGTACCGTGGCCAATGACAACGACCCATCGCAAGTCGTTATTTCCGGACATAAGGGTGCGATTGACCGCGCGATTGCGCTGGCAAAGGACCATGGCATCAAGCGGGGCATATTACTGCCCGTATCCGCCCCCTTCCACTGCCCGTTGATGCAGCCTGCCGCAGATGACATGGCAAGCGCGCTTGCGACCACAACAATCCACGCGCCTTTGGTACCGCTATTTGCCAATGTAACCGCTGCGCCTGTTTCCGACCCCGACACCATTTCTGCGCAGTTGGTGCAGCAGGTCACTGGCCGTGTGCGTTGGCGCGAATCGGCGATTGCCATGGCCGAGGCCGGCGTTACCCATTTTGCCGAGTTCGGCGGGAAAGTTCTGTCGCCGATGGTCAAACGCAGCGCGGGCGAAGACATTGCGACCTCAAGCGTCATCAGCATGGATGACATAGAAGCCTTATTGAAAGCGATATAATGACCGACCAAATTCTTCAGTCACGCGATGGCGGAATATTGACCATCACCCTGAATATGCCCGAAAAACGTAACCCGATATCAGATGTCGGTGTCGTGGACCAAATGTGCGAGGCGTTCATAGCGGCGGATCAGGATATGTCGGTGCGCTGCGTTATTCTGACCGGCGCAGGGACCGTTTTTTCATCGGGTGGCGACCTCAAGCAAATGCGTCCTGATAGCGGCGGGTTGCGGGCAGGTCTGCCCGCTGAAACCCGGCGCAATTACAAATATGGTATTCAGCGGCTGCCCTTGATGTTTCAGGCACTTGAGGTTCCGGTTGTCGCAGCGGTCAACGGGGCAGCCATCGGTGCAGGGCTTGACCTCACAACGATGTGCGACATACGGATCGCTGCGGCTTCGGCCAAGTTTGCCGAGAGCTTTGTGCGCTTGGGGATCACTCCAGGTGACGGCGGCGCATGGCTGTTGCCGCGGATTGTTGGTTTTTCAAAAGCCACCGAGCTTGCATTAACCGGTGAAACCATCGACGCAGCAGAAGCTTTGCGCATCGGGCTCGTTTCCGAAGTGGTGGACGATGCCGAATTGATGGCTGCCGCGCGCAAGGTTGCAAACAAGATCGCTGCGAACCCCCCGCATGCGGTTCGGATGACCAAAAGGCTGCTGCGCGAAGGGCAGACAGCGGACCTCAAAAATATCCTAGAAATGTCGGCCGCGATGCAAAGCCTTGCGCACGCGACCGCCGATAATGACGAGGCCATCACCGCGTTTCTGGAAAAACGCGAACCCGAGTTTAAGGGAGAGTAATATGTTTGATCTAACCGGTATGACCGCGCTCGTCACGGGCGCATCGGGCGGGATTGGCAGTGCGATCTGTCAGGCGCTTGCGGCCCAAGGCGCGCGCCTTGCGATTTCGGGCTCCAATGTGGACAAGCTAGAGGCGTTCCGAGCGTCTTTAGGCGGCGACCATGTCGCGGTTCCTTGCGACCTAGGCGACAAAGACAGCGTTGAGGCGCTTGTGCCTGCTGCGCTCGAGAAATTGGGCCAGATCGATATTCTTGTAAACAATGCCGGTGTCACCCGCGACAACCTTACGATGCGGATGAAGGATGAAGAATGGGGCGACGTTATCCGCATTAATCTTGAAGCGGCATTCCGCCTGATGCGCGCAGCCACCAAGCCAATGATGAAGGCGCGCTTTGGCCGGATTATTACGATCACCAGCGTCGTTGGCACCACGGGCAATCCCGGCCAAGCCAATTACGCAGCGTCGAAAGGTGGCCTTACAGCGATGACAAAGGCCATCGCGCAGGAACTTGCCAGCCGAAACGTGACGGCCAATTGCGTTGCGCCAGGTTTCATTGCAACCGCAATGACCGAAAGCTTGCCCGATGCCCAGAAAGACGCGCTAAATGCGCGCATCCCCATGGGCCGTATGGGCGAAGGCACGGACATTGGAGCTGCGGTTGCCTATCTCGCATCAAGAGAAGCTGGCTATATTACAGGCCAGACAATCCATGTGAATGGCGGCATGGTAATGCTTTGATGTACAACCGTCGCTTGCCACTTGCCAGCGGCCAATCTGGACATTAGGGCAATAATAGAAATTCATCATCCCAACCAATTAAGGGGCACAAAAATGAGCGATACCGCAGAACGGGTCAAAAAGATCGTAATCGAACATTTGGGCGTGGAAGCCGACAAGGTCACGGAAGCTGCAAGCTTCATCGACGATCTTGGCGCAGACAGCCTCGACATTGTCGAGTTGGTTATGGCGTTTGAAGAAGAATTCAACGTCGAAATCCCAGACGATGCCGCTGAAAAGATCGCCACCGTCAAGGACGCGATCGATTTCATCAACAGCAACGGCTAAGCCGCTTCGCGCAATATGATGCGCGGTTAGTTAGAAATTCAAACGGCTTTCCGGCCAGCGTCAACAGCGCTCCAGTCGGAAAGCCGTTTGCTTTTTAGGCATTATTCACAGTAATAGGCCGCAAAGATAAGCATATGGAGATAACGCAATGCGTCGTGTCGTGGTCACTGGATTAGGTCTGGTTACACCCTTGGGTGCAGATGTTGAAACGACTTGGTCCAACCTGATAGCCGGAAAATCTGGCGCGGGTATGATTACGCATTTCGACGCAAGCGACCAGAAATGCCTGATTGCGTGCGAAGTGAAGCCAAAGGACCACCCATGGGGCTTTGACCCTGACAAGCGCGTTGACCACAAGGTGCAACGCCAGGTTGATCCATTCATTATTTTCGGAATTGATGCCGCTGGCCAAGCGCTGGAAGATGCAGGCCTCACAGATTTAACCGAAGAGCAAAAGGTGCGCGCTGGTTGCTCAATCGGATCGGGCATTGGCGGTCTTCCGGGTATCGAAAGCGAAGCCCTGTTGCTCGCAGAAAAAGGACCAAGCCGTGTCAGCCCACATTTCGTGCATGGCCGCTTAATCAACCTCATTTCCGGTCAAGTCAGCATCAAATATGGGCTAAAAGGCCCTAACCACGCAGTCGTGACCGCGTGTTCTACGGGGGCGCACTCCATTGGTGATGCTGCTCGCATGATCCGCGATGATGATGCAGACATCATGGTAGCTGGTGGCGCGGAAGGCACCATCAACCCACTTGGGATTGCAGGTTTTGCCCAAGCGCGTGCCTTAAACATGAGCTACAACGACCGGCCAGAAGCCGCAAGTCGACCATATGACAAGGACCGCGACGGTTTTGTTATGGGCGAAGGCGCGGGCGTGGTCGTTTTGGAAGAATATGAACATGCAAAGGCGCGTGGTGCAAAGATTTATGCTGAAGTCGTAGGCTACGGCCTGTCGGGCGACGCCTATCACGTAACGGCACCGCATCCTGAAGGTGACGGGGCTTTTCGGTCGATGCAAATGGCGTTGAAAAAGGCGGGCATGACTCCAGCCGATATCGATTATATCAATGCCCATGGCACATCGACCATGGCCGATACGATTGAACTGGGCGCGGTAAAGCGCCTGTTTGGCGATGCGATGTCGAACGTATCGATGAGCTCGACCAAGTCCGCCATCGGCCACCTTCTGGGCGGCGCAGGCGCGGTTGAGAGCATTTTCTGCATCTTGGCCCTCCGCGATCAAATCGTGCCTCCGACGCTCAACCTGGACAACCCGGATGACGGGACTGAAGGCGTCGATTTGGTTCCGCATGTGGCCAAGAAGCGTGAAGTAAAAGCTGCTTTGAACAACAGCTTTGGCTTTGGCGGCACCAATGCCAGCCTCATCATGAAGGCCATCTGACAATATGCGCCGCCTCGCCACATGGGCGATATTAGCGGCGGCGTTGCTGCTTGCAGTTATTGCCAGCAACTTCATCTATGGCTGGACTGCTGCAGGACCGCTGGAGCGCGAAACCAGTGTTGTGATTAAGCCGGGGTCAAGCATCACCTCTGCCGCCGAAAAGCTTGAAAAAAGTGGCGCGGTCAAATCCGCCAGTGCTTTTGTGAACCGGGCAAAGGTGTTTGGCGCGTCTAGCACGATCAAAGCCGGTGAATTCGTCATTCCGGCGAAAGCTTCCAACTCTGACATTTTGTCCATACTGACCAGTGGGAAAACCGTGCAACGCATGGTGACCATTCCCGAGGGCATGCCGTCGATCATGGTGTATGAACGCATCATGGCTAATGATCGGCTCAGCGGCAGCATCTCCATACCCGCCGAGGGCTCAGTGCTGCCCGACAGCTATGCTTTTGACAAAAACGAACCCCGCGCCGACGTCCTTCAGCGCATGCAGGACGCGATGACGAAAACAATCGCAGAGCTATGGCCGGAGCGAAGCGCCGACACCGCGGTTAGAACCCCGCTCGAAGCGCTGACCTTGGCATCCATTGTCGAAAAGGAAACTGCGTTAAAGTCCGAATTGCGGATCGTCGCTGGAGTCTATTCCAATCGCTTGCGCACGGGCATGCGGTTGCAGGCTGACCCAACGATCATTTACCCGATCACAAAAGGTAAGCCGCTTGGCCGCCGTATTCTCCGATCCGAAATTACGGACGTGAATGACTATAACACCTATGCAATGGCTGGTCTGCCAAAAGGACCTATTGCCAATCCGTCGCGCGCGGCAATTGCCGCTGTGCTAAACCCGCAAAAGACGAGCGCCTTATACTTCGTTGCCGATGGCAAGGGCGGGCATGTTTTCGCCGACACGTTGCAAGAGCATAATGCAAATGTGGCAAAATGGTACGCTCTGCGCCGGCAGCGCGGTGAAATGTAACCCTTAAGGCTCGACGATGTTGAACGCGTCCGGCATCGGGTCAAGCGCAACCTGAAGCTTTTCAATCACCGTCCGGTCACCCTCAATCTTCAACCCTGCCATTTGGAGCTGCGCCGCAGGCATTTTGAGGAACAGCAAAGCAAGAAACAATTGGCGCGGCCCTGTTATGGTCACGGCTGGCGAAGCATGCCCTTTGCCCATTTCGGTAAACATCACCGAATTGCCAACCGTTATTTTCGCCGTTTCCTTCCGGTCCGAAATCACGAAGTTCAGCGCCAACGCTGCGTCGCCAATGATATTCGGGTCCAACCGCGTCGCGACCGAATCTAGCAATAGGCCCGTCGGTATCGCGGAAATCATATCGATGCTTTGCGCGCTCACGCTCGCCTTCATGCCCTCACGCAATTCGCGTGCGCCTGACAAGAACATGTTGCGCCAAATGGCGGATTCGGCCTGATAGCCTTGCTGTTCATAGCTGTCGGCGAGCAGCGCCCGTCCCTCAATATTTTTGGGGTCCGCAAAGACAATTTGGTTCAGCAGATCCGACGACCAACGATAATCTCCAGCTTTCATCGCCTTCTTGGCCTCAGTTATGACCTTCTTCGCGCCGCCCATTGCCGCGATCATTTTGGCCGCGCGCAATTCGGGCGGATGCGGGTTCAGATTTGCAGGAACAGCATCATACCAACCGAGATAATATTGATAAATCGCCTTCGAATTATGGCTATATGTGCCGTAATAGCCCTTATTGAACCATTGATTGGCAATCGCAGGCGGCGCCTTCAAAACCTCAGCAATTTCCGGCTGAGTCATGCCCTTGTTCATCATGCGGACGGTTTGGTCATGCAAATAACGGTAATTGTCGCGTTGCCCCGACAGCCAACCTTTGACCTCTGCCTGACCAAAACGCGGCCAGCAATGGCTTGAAGCGATGATATCGCTCCGGTCACCATAAAGGTTGACCGCTTCATTCAAAAACCCGGACCAACTCAGCGTATCACGCACCTTTGCGCCACGTGGCGTCAGGATATTGTGGAGGGTACAGGTCGCGATCTCCGCCGCAAGAAACGTCCGCGACGCTGGCATGTACACATTCATCTCGGCAGGGGCTTCTGACTGAGGCACCATTTGGAACTCAAGCGTGACGCCATCAACTGCACGAAGCTCGCCCGTTTTGCGAATATCAATTGTGGGCGGAATCAGCGTAATGTCACCGCCGCCAATGCCTCTACCAATGCCGCTGCCCATGGTTCCTTGTGGTCCGGGGGTCAGGTTGGTGCCGAACTGGAATGTGGCGCGCCTGCTCATTGCGGGGCCAGCCATGACATTTTCAGATGCGGTTTCTGCGAGGAAATGCTCCGGCGCGATAATCGCCACCTTGCCGGCTTTCACATCGGCTTCGTTGATGATCCCGCGCACCCCACCAAAATGGTCGCCATGGCTGTGGCTATAGACAACAGCCGTGACTGGCCGCGCGCCTAGCTTTTCATTCACAAGCTTTAGCGCAGCGGCCGCCGTGTCGCGGCTGGTCAGCGGATCGATGATGATCCAGCCTGTTTGGCCCTTGATAATCGTCATGTTCGACACGTCAAACCCACGCACTTGCCATATATTGTCCGCCAGCGCGTAAAGACCATGCTTGCGCAGCAGCCCCATATGCCGCCACAGGCTTGGGTTGACGGTGTCGGGCGACTTGCCGTCTGTCATCCAGTCATACGCACCGAGATTCCATACCGGCTTGCCATCTTTATTGGTGATGACAGGGTCGGACAAAGTACCGATAAAGCCCCGGTCAGCAAAATCGAAATCGCGGCCGTCTTCGACTGGAAGCTGCGCCGCGACGTTGCGTTGCGCGGCGATCGTCACATCAGAGGCTGGCTTTGCATCTTGTGCCCATGCGCCGGTGGCCGATACGGTGCTCAATAACGCCGCCCATAAAATTCTCCGCATCCTGTTTCCTCCAAATATTTTGACGGCTAGATGCAACAAAAGATGGCGCAGGTAAATCCGCTATTTAGCCACGCATGCTGGCCTTAAAGTGCGGATCACAAGAAACTGTAAGGATCGACATCCACCCCGACGCGGACGCCGCGCGTAAATTGCAGGCCGCCAAGCCATTCGCGGATAATCGTCTGCACCTCAACCGACCGTTGCGCATGCACCAATAGCCGCTGACGATAGCGGCCGCGCAGCATCGCCAACGGTGCGGGTGCTGGACCATAGACATGCATGCCCTCAACCTTCGGTGCAGCTCCGCCCACTGCGCGTGCAGCCTCAATGGCTTCCCGTTCGTCCTCGGACGAGATGATAATGGCGGCAAACCGGCCAAATGGCGGCGCGCCAGCGGATTTACGCTGTTCAGTCTCGGCATCATAAAATGCGTCGCGGTCGCCAGCGACCAAAGCGGCGATAACAGGATGATTCGGGTTGCGTGTCTGGATAAAAACTTCGCCGGGCTTTTCCCCGCGCCCCGCCCGGCCAGCCGCCTGTGCGATTTGCTGGAATGTGCGTTCGGCAGCACGCAAATCCCCGCCCTCAAGACCCAAATCCGCGTCGATTACGCCGACCAAGGTCAGTTCAGGAAAGTGATAGCCCTTTGTTACCAATTGCGTGCCGATGATGATGTCTACCGCCTTGTTTTCAACGCGCGATACGAATTCGGCGGCTTTTTCAGGCGACCAGAGCGTGTCCGATGTCGCAACAATAGTGCGGGCGTTCGGCAACAGGCGGTTAACCTCATCACTTATGCGCTCAACGCCTGGGCCACAGGCAACCAAGGTGTCGCTTTCGCCGCATTCGGGACATTCCTCCGGCGGTGGCATGACATGGCCGCAATGATGGCAGGCGAGTCGACGAACCAGCCGGTGCTCAACCATCCAGCTTGTGCAATTCGGGCACTGAAAACGGTGACCGCAGGTTCTGCACAAGGTCAACGGCGCATATCCCCGTCGGTTGAGGAATAACAGGCTCTGTTCGCCCCGTTCAACCCGCTCTTCCAGCGCTTTCAACAATGTCGGCGCAATCCAGTGCTGCGATTCAGGCGCATCCAGAGTGAGGTCGATGGCCTTGATCTCTGGCATTTTGGCCGCACCAAAGCGTGACGGGATTTCAAGCCCTTTATATCGTCCAATTGCAACCATGTGGCGCGATTCCAGTGCGGGCGTAGCTGAAGCCAGCACGACCGGAAAGCGTTCAAAACGGCCACGCATTACTGCAACGTCGCGCGCATGGTAGCGCACGCCGTCTTCCTGTTTGAAACTGGTCTCATGCGCCTCATCAACGATGATGAGGCGTAGATTAGGAAAAGGAAGAAAAAGGGCCGAGCGCGCGCCCACGAGCACCTTCGCACTGCCATCTGCAACAGCGCGCCAGACACGGCGGCGCTGGGTGGAACGCAGATTGCTGTGCCATACAGCTGGCTCGACCCCAAATCTGCCTTCAAAGCGTGCAAGAAATGGAGCGGTCAGCGCGATTTCGGGGAGCAGGACCAAAACCTGTTTACCCAGACGTATCGCCTCGGCAACCGCTTCAAAATAGGTTTCAGTTTTGCCCGACCCCGTGACGCCATCAAGGACGAAGGTATCAAAGCCGCCCGTCCGAACCGCTTCCACCATGCTGGTTGCAGCCGCCTGTTGTGCTTCATTCAATGCCGGCGCAGCAAAGTCAGCTTGTGGTTCGGGCAAGGGCGTGTCGACGCTGATCGTGACAGGTTCAAAGGCACCAGCCTTGATAAGCCCGCGAATGACCGCGTCACTCACCCCAGCCTCCGCCGCCAGCTCGCGCACAAGCCCCTGAACGCCTTCCAGTGCATCGAGCGCTGCCGCGCGTTGCGGTGTAAGCCGTGCAGGTTCGAACCTCGTGCGACGATACTCCGTAATAGTGCCTGAGGCTGTGAATGCAGCGGAGGACGCCAACACCATCCGCAACACCGCAGCATGGGTGGTCAGATAATAATCAGCTACCCAGTCAACGAGGCGGCGCAGACCCGGCCCTACTGGTGGACATTCAACATGCTCAAGCACAGCGCGCAGTTTGCTGGCGTCAACCAGTTCGTCGCCAAAGACATCATCGTCCCAGATAACGCCCGGCAATTTGCGTGGGCCAAGCGGGACCATCACGACAGTGCCCGGACCAGCGTGCATATCGGCAGGTAAGCGGTAATCCAGCGGACCAATCGCTTGAGTCAACAAGACGACACGGACGCGGTTGATGGGCGGGCTCATGACGGGCGTATAGGCAATTGAATGGCTAACGTCACCACCTTCGATCAGTTGCTAGCTCTCTCAATCCGATAGGCCCTGTTATTTCTGCTGCAACTTTGCCAATAAGCAGTGAACCCGAATCTCCAATCAGGAAGACGTCCCATGAAATTCTTCGCCGATACCGCTGACATTGCCGACATCAAGGATCTGGCAGCGACTGGTTTGCTCGACGGTGTGACCACTAATCCGTCATTAATTGCCAAATCAGGCCGAGATTTCATTGAAGTAACGCGCGAAATCTGCGCGCTGACTGACGGCCCGGTTTCGGCTGAAGTCGTTGCGCTTGACCATGTGACAATGATGAAAGAGGCGGAAATCTTACGCAAAATCGCCGACAATGTCTGCATCAAGGTACCATTGACCATTGACGGTTTGAAAACCTGCAAGGCGCTGACTTCGGAAGGCACTTTGGTCAACGTCACCTTGTGCTTTTCCGCCAATCAGGCGCTGTTGGCCGCCAAAGCAGGTGCGACCTTCGTATCTCCGTTCGTTGGCCGTCATGACGACAATGGCTTTGATGGCATGCAACTCATCAGCGACATCCGTTTGATCTATGACAACTACGCCTTTGGCACCGAAATACTCGTCGCCAGCGTTCGGCATGGTGTCCATGTGCTTGAAGCTGCAAAGATCGGCGCTGACGTGATGACTGCGCCGCCGTCGGTCATAAAAGGCTTGTTCAAGCACATCCTAACCGACAAAGGCATCGAAGGCTTTTTGGCCGATTGGGCGAAAACCGGTCAGGCCATTGGCTAATTTGTGATTGCAGAAAAACGCACAGACGCTGGCAAAAATCTCCGGATTTGCGGAGCTGCATATATGGGCTATTGTCCGTATAGTTTTTAAAGGCGGGCAGACCTATCTTCAGGCAGAAGACGCGAGAACAAAGCTCGCCGGAGCCTAAAGATGAACAAGCCCGAGAAGGTGTTTCCCATCGCGCATATACATTATGAAGACGAAATTGGTGAGAACGGCAAAATCGTCGTTCCTGATGAAGTCCAGAACGCCATCCGTACGCTGATTCGCTGGTCAGGTGATGACCCAGAGCGCGAAGGCTTGCTCGATACGCCAGCACGCGTTGGCCGCGCATGGCGTGAGTATTGCGGCGGCTATGCCGAAAATCCCGCAGCGCATTTGTCGCGTACCTTTCAAGAGGTTGGTGGCTATCACGAATTGGTGCTGCTGAAGGACATTCCGTTCCAGTCGCATTGTGAGCACCACATGGCGCCCATCATTGGTAAAGCATCGATTGCTTATATGCCAACGGACAAAGTCGTCGGCATTTCAAAGCTAGCACGCGTTCTGCACGGATTTGCCCAGCGGCTTCAGGTTCAGGAACGCCTGACCGCCGAAGTCGCAAACTGCATCTGGGAACATTTGAAGCCCGAAGGCGTAGCTGTCGTTATCGAAGCGCAGCATGGGTGCATGACCGGACGCGGCGTGAAGGTACATGGCGTTGGCATGGTCACTTCAAAACTTATAGGATGCTTCCTTGACGACCAGTCAAGCCGTAAGGAAGTGATGAGCCTGATGGGTTACTAATCTCGGTCAGCTCGGTATCTTTTGGTGTATGAAAGACCATCGGCAGCACCTAAGGTTGCGGGATAACCCCTCTCTTCAATCCGCGCCGGACAATAGCACAATGGTCTTTACCCTTCCCCAATTCGATCTTGAGGCCTTTGTGCGGGCTACACTCGCCGAAGATCTGGGGCCGACCTCCAAGGACGTTACGTCCGAAAGCGTCATTCCAGCCGATATACAGTTTGCCGGTATCATGGACAGCCGTGATGCAATAACCGTCGCAGGCTTGTCGATTGCGGCAGCATTCTTCCGGTCGCTTGACCCCGCAATGGACATAGAAATATTGGTCGAAGACGGCCAGCAGGTGCCAGCGGGAACAGACCTTATGCGGTTAAAGGGCAATGCCCGCGCTATGTTGACGGCGGAACGGTCTGCGCTGAACACCGTGCAGCACCTATCCGGCATCGCGACTATGACGCAGCAATATGTCGACGCAATATCGGGCACTGGTTGTATCCTTTTGGACACAAGAAAAACTATTCCTGGCCTTCGCGTGCTGGAAAAATATGCGACACGCATGGGCGGCGCAACGAACCATCGCATGGGATTGTGGGATGCCGCCATGATCAAAGACAACCATGTCGCGGTCGCAGGCGGCGTGGCCGAAGCGGTGGCGCGCGCACGAAATGCTGGCGTCGAACGCATTATCCTAGAGGTTGATAGTATCGCCCAGATCGAGCCTGGCCTTGCCGCAGGGGCCAGCCATTTGTTGCTGGACAATATGGATGCCG
>CAIJLW010000070.1 GCA_903821685.1 uncultured Sphingomonadales bacterium
CCGCGATGCTCCGGTGCAGGCAAATGTCGTTTTCATACTCGCAGACGGCAGCCAGACGGTACGCAATATATCCGTCGCCGGCGGCGACTGGCGCATTGAAAATGTTGCTGCGAATATGACGGGCGGTGCAAAAAGTTCAGCGGAATTTGACGCAAGACGCAGCGCAGAGCTTGCACGGATCAATGCGGCGCGCGCGCTAAGCCGTGAAAGCAACGGCTGGCGGCAAAAATTCATCCGACCTGTTGCGGGCCGTATATCCGGGCTATTTGGTGCCCAGCGGGTCTACAACGGTATTCCCGGCAGCTATCATACCGGCATGGATATCGCCGCAGCAAGCGGGACCGCATTCGTTGCGCCCGCGGACGGCGTTGTAGTTCTTGCCGCGGCAGACGCATTTACCCTTGAGGGCCATTTGCTCATGATTGACCATGGCGTGGGACTAAACAGCGCCTTCCTGCATGCGTCCGAACTTCTTGTGAAAGAGGGCGACGTCGTTAAGCAAGGCCAAATCATCGGACGGGTAGGTGCAACTGGTCGGACAAGTGGGCCGCATCTGCATTGGGGAATGAAATGGAACAGCGCCCGGATCGACCCAAAATTACTGGTGCCCGCATTTTGAATTCGTTCAGACCACTTTCAAGTTACCCATCGTACTAAAAGCAGGTATTCCTGGGGGCTGCTGGTCGCTGTCGACAACAGAATAAGAGCCCTGCGCCGAAGACGCGGCAGTTAGACCAACGGCCGCAAGCATATAAGGCGACGCACGACGGTTGGTACACAAGCCGTGATCACCGTCGCTCACGAGCCGCTCCTCAAACATCACGCCTTGCTGGCAGGCCGCCGACCGCACCGTCGTTGCAATCACAAGCTGGCCATCGCCTAATTCCAAAACAAATTTCGTTCCAACCGGCACGTCATAAATACCCTCGATCAGCGCTCCAGAAACAGACAAGTTGCGCAGCACAACTTCATAACGATGGTTATCGTGGACCGCCCGAATTTTGCGGTACATCGAAAAGCGCTCGCTCCTTTGTACCGCCGGGCCCGCTGGCATGATTACCCATTCACCCGCAGCGCAACGTTCAAGCAAACTTTCATTGTCCACAGACCGGCTGTATACATAACCCTGAATGTGGCTAACGCCTAAGGAGCGGATCAAATCAAGCTGATCCAAAGTCTCGATGCCTTCGGCGGTAGTTTGCATATTCAGCGCATTGGCAAGGGCGACAATCGCGGCAATGATGGCCCCGTTACGCGAACCCGGTTCGGTTGCACCTCGTACGAAGCTTTGGTCAATTTTGATTCGATCGAAAGGCGCATTTTTCAAATAGCCCAATGATGAATAACCTGTGCCAAAATCATCAAGGGCAAGCCGCACGCCGATTTTCTTCAATGCGGCAAACATGCTGTCGGTATCCGCAGATTCCTCAAGGAAAACGCCCTCGGTAATTTCAAGCTCCAATCGCGCAGGCGACAATCCGCTGGTCGCCAGCGCGCTCTCGATAATTTTTGGCAAAGTGCCCATGCTGAATTGACTGGGCGAAACATTAACCGCCACTTTCAACTTACCCGGCCACTTTACCGCTTGTTCGCAAGCTTGCTGCAATGCCCATTCGCCGATCGCCCCAATCAGATTGGCCTCTTCGGCAATGGGGATGAACAACGCAGGTGATATGGGTCCCCGCTCTGGATGGTTCCAGCGTAACAATGCCTCAAAGCCCGAAACGATGTTTGTCTTGGAATCCACCACTGGCTGATACGAAATCCACATCTGCCCCTTGGCGAGCGCGTCGCGTAAGTCATCTTCCAAAATGCGCCGGTCTTCGGCAGCTTGAAGCAATTCGCTTGAATAGAAGCGAAATCGTCCGCGCCCCCCGCCCTTTGCCGCGTAGAGCGCCAAATCAGCGTTGCGGATCAGATCCTCGCTTAACTGGCCATCAAACGGACTGACGGCAATCCCAGCCGATGCGCCGATGATACACCGACTACCGTCAACCGAGTAAGGTTGCGACAAAGAAGCAATTATCCTCTCGGCAAGGTCAGCCAGCGCCGTGCGGTCTTCCATATCAGGCAAGCAGATTTGGAATTCGTCGCCGCCAAGTCGGCTAATCTTTTCCCTATCTCCGATGGTTTTCACCAATCGCTCTGCCACCTGCTTCAACAATGCGTCACCTGCGGGATGGCCAAGCGTGTCGTTGACATGTTTGAAACGGTCCAGATCAATCAGAATGACCGCACAAGATCTTTTCTGCAATTTGAACGCAGACAAGGTTGTCTCGAGCAATTTGGACATTCTGAAGCGGTTCAAAAGTCCCGTAAGCGAGTCATAGGTTGCGAGCTTGGAATTATCTTCCGCGGATCGCCGCATTTTGGTGATGTCGGTGCCACTGCCGCGAAAGCCCGCAAAATTGCCTGCTTTATCCCGAAAGGGCTTCCCCGAAACCGACCACCAGATTTCATCGCCGTCCGACGCGGCCTGAAGCGGCAGATCGTCGAATTTGGACTGTTTGGTTAAAATGAACGGTAATGTGCGCTGACCTAAGCCATTTTCAATGCCGCAGAACAGCCGCAGAAATGGCTGGCCCAATATCTCTGCTGGGTCTTTATTCAGAAGCGCGATCACAGGCGCACTGATATAAGTTATAAGCCCGTGGGCATCCGTCGCCCAAAACCAGCCACGCCCGCTAGCCTCGAAATTACGCAGCAATAAAATGGCTTCATGCGGTGACCCAAAGGAGCTGCTACCCGGTGGGTTGATTTCAGCCTTCGTTTGTGTCCACCTTTCCAGAAAACCGCGCGATCCCTCCGATGGTATATTCTCAGTACTCGGCGCTCCCCATGCAAATTTTGCGGACATCGGCTATCACTTCTTTTTCGATCGATAACTGGAATAGCAATTGGGTCTTGCTGAAAGGTAAACGAAAAAATGCAAATCTTGGTAAATCAAACTTTGTACACAGAAAACCTGACCTGTTTTTAATGCAGATAACCGGATTGTGCTGCAAAAAATCCACCTGCCGTTATCGACGGCTGGAACCATGAGGCGGGGATTTTCGCAGCACCAACAAAAACACCCCGGCAGTTAGGCCGGGGTGCTAGCGCTCTGGTCTGGGGGGTGGACGACCAGCTCGTAAAAAACAGCTTTAACTATTTTCTGGATCTGCGATTTCGTTTAGACCAAGCAAACCTTTGTAACCGAACATTGTTCCCAAAAATCATGCCGCTTTTGCGTCTAGATCGACATCGCGATGCATCAACAAAGCCTGGCCAATGGTCGCCATGATCGTTTCGGGTTCAAAAGGCTTCGTTATCAAATAGGTAGGCTCCGGCCGCTCGCCTGTAAGCAACCGTTCGGGAAATGCAGTGATAAAAATAACCGGCACAGTTTGTTCGGCCAAAATGTCCTTCACCGCGTCAATACCACTTGATCCGTCGGCAAGGCTGATATCGGCTAGAATAAGCTCCGGTCGATCTTCTCGCGCCTTGGCAACTGCTTCGGCCCGCGTGCGTACGATGGCGATTGTCTCGTGGCCTAAACTTTCGACGATCTGCTTGATATGGAGCGCAATGATTGATTCATCTTCGTTCCTTACAGTCACTACGATGAACCCAAAACACTCTCCTATTTTATGCAGCCAATCTGTCTATTGAATGCTGACGGGGGACAACGGCGCAAGTCATGGCGTAAATGGGACAGCCCAACGGGGCGTTAAACAAGGCGTAAAACCTTCCCGCCGGGTGATGCAGGCGCGCAAGCCGCGCCTCAACAGAAAACCGACTTCAGAGGTGCCTTCATGGCTGAGTACGGTAATATCCGCAGTTGGTATAGGCGTCGCGGTTGGCGCGGGGCTCTATGCGACCCGTCATCAGTGGATGCCAAAGGCAAGTGAATGGAAGGGTGATTTTTCGGCGGCTTTTGCCGATGATGAAACCGACTATGAAAACTTTGATCAGACGCGGCACGCAGGTGCCGATTCTATGCGTGACGACCCTGGTGCGGATTGGAGTGATGTTGACGAGATGTCGGATGCGTCTTTCCCTGCAAGTGATCCACCGTCTTTCAATCCGGGAACCGCAGGCTAACAAGCGGCTAGAGCTACAAAGATGAATAGAAAATGGGGCTGACGGCATCTCTGCTGCCAGCACCATTCTTTTCAATTCAGCAATTCCGATGCTGGAGGCGGCGTTTCGACCGGCATTTCGTCGGGCACGCTGCCGGGATAATCTGTGTCACCTTGGTCAGGCGTTACTTCGTCGGGCGTTGTTCCGGGGACCTCATTGGGCGGTATATAAGGTTTTGGATCAGGATTAACTTGGGTATTCGTCATCATATAACTCCCAAATAGACAATGATCATCGCGACCACCGCAAGGATCAACGATATCGCCAGCACATAACGCACGCCCATGCCGGTCTTACGCGCGCGCGTCTTCCTTTTGATTATCATGCCACTTCTCCTTCGTTGCAGTACCTGAAGGTAACCCCTGAAAGGCAGCTTGGTTCAATCGAGAAAATGAATATTTGGGTGTACCCACTCCCAGAATTGGCAGAGCAAACGGAACTGAATGAACGGCTCAAAATATAGGCGGGCTCGAACACAACATATATGCAGCGCCCTTACTCCCAATTCTATATGTTCTGCCTTAGCCCACTCGCTTAACGCCTCTATTCTCCATGGGGATTCCAAAACAGAGAAACAAAATTCATTGACGTTGGTTTAGGAGTGTGAAAACATCAATACTCCAGTATTATCTGAGGGAGAGAAACATGGAAAATTTAACATTTGGCCAATATTCATTGGTCTATAACGCGTTTTCATTTACATTTGCCACCATGGCAGCAGCAACGCTGTTTTTGTGGCTTGGCCGGTCGCAAGTAGGCCCAGCCTACAAGACCGCGCTTACCATTTCCGGCTTGGTTACAGCCATTGCCGCATATCACTATTTCCGCATTTTC
>CAIJLW010000071.1 GCA_903821685.1 uncultured Sphingomonadales bacterium
CAAGGAGTATTGACTATCGCCACCCCGCCGACCCGGCGCGCTATGACCCCACCTGTTAAAAGTGGTCCGCGCTACAATAATCTCATCACCGTCGAAAAAGTACGAGTCATTGACGATGACGGCGAGAATCTGGGTGTCATGTATACCCGCGAGGCGATAGCGCAAGCAGCGGAAGTTGGGCTCGATCTGGTTGAAGTTTCCCCGAACGCCGATCCCCCCGTGTGCAAATTCCTGGACATCGGTAAGTTCAAATATGAGGCCCAGAAAAAGGCCAATTTGGCGCGTAAGAGCCAGAAAACCCAAGAAATCAAAGAAATCAAGATGCGTCCAAACATCGATGACCATGATTATATGGTCAAGATGAAGAAGGTCGCAGAGTTCATTGAAGAAGGTGACAAGGTCAAGATTACGCTGCGCTTCCGCGGTCGTGAATTGGCGCACCAACAATTGGGTATGCAACTGTTGCAGCGCGTTCAGGCAGATACGACCGAGACTGCAAAGATCGAGGCACATCCCCGCATGGAAGGCCGCCAAATGCTAATGGTACTGTCGCCCAAATAGGGCGCAGTTACCAAATGGCTTGCCGAATCAGTTCGGCACCAATGACGACCATCAGAAGCTGGATTATGATGTTGAACCGCTCAGGCGATACGCGCTTAACCAGCTGCACTCCGGCAACAGTGCTTAAGATCGCAAGCGGCAGGAAAACTGCCGTGAGCGTCATATTCTCGCGGTTAAACTGACCCAGCGCCGCATAAGCGGGCACCTTCATCCAATTGATGATCGTAAAGAATATCGACGAAGTCCCCACAAATACCAAATGCGGGAAGTTGCGCGACAGCGCCCAGATTTGGAACGGAGGGCCGCCCGCATGGGCAATCTGGCTTGTGAAGCCGGACACGCCGCCCATTACTGTCCCGACCCACTCTGGCGCGGGCCCTGTTAACTTCATCTGCATCCCCATGAGGGGAAGCAACCGATAGGTACCAAAAGCCAATGCGATAACGCCGACAAAGCCGCGCACCGCATCTTCATTGATGACCGACGCGAGCAGCCACGCCAAGAAGATACCTATCGCCGCGCCGGGCAGGGTCAGAAGAAGCGTGCGCCGATCATAGCTACGGCGGAAGGCCCAGACACTCACGACGTCTTGGACCATAAGGATGGGCAACAACATTCCGGCCCCAGCCACTGGGTCCATGACCAAAGCGAGCAACGGCATGGCCGCCGCACCAAGTCCGGCAAAGCCGCCCTTGGCCAGCCCGACCAAGATAACCGCCACGCCAGCGACGCAGTAAAACAGAATGTCCGTCGGCAAAATCAGGATGCCCTGAGGCGCTTTCGCAAAGCGAGAATATAGATAATTGCCGCTGCGGAGGCGAACAAAAACCATTGAATAGCATAGAATCCGTTGTTGGAAATCTTGCGCTGGATTTTGGTCAACGACGGTGGTTCGGCCGTACGCAGGCCGCCGACGCCTTGCTGCAGCACCAGCATGGGACGCAAGGTAGCAGGCTTGGCAAACAGCTTCGCAATCAATGATTGCCGGTCAGGCTCAGTCGTGATGACCCCGCTTACCAGTCCGCCATTCCAGTCAACCTTTTGGTTCGGTCGCGCGGAGATGCCTGCAACAATTAACGCTCCTGGTCCGTCTGCTTCAGTCACGCACTCGGCAAGATAGCGCGTGCCTGTCTTGCCCAGCGTATCGCTGCCTGAATCTTCTCGCCATTTTGAAACACGCAGACAATTCAACGATGATTTACGGTGCAACGCGTCAAGGCTCACCGGACCCTGCTTCGGGTAAGCTATGGCAGGCTTTACGCTGTTGGCGGAAACATATCGCAACAGCATTTCATTTTCAGCTTTGCGTTGAAGTTGCCAAAAACCCAGCGCAACCATCGTCGCAACGGCCAACGTAACGAAGAATGTCGGGATAATCAGCCAGCGTGTCATGACACATCATCCTTCCCAGCCTCTTTGGCGCGGTTGCGATGCTCTGCCGCCAACAACGCAGCCTTGGTCATGCGTAAAAAGAGCACCGTTAATCCCGCAGTGAAAGGAACCCAAATCACCACATGCACCCAAAAGGGCGGGCGAAATGCGGCATCCGCGATCAAGGCAAGTATGATGATCAACGCGCCTATGACCATGACAAGGAAGGCGGGAGGCCCATCACCAACGTTGAAGCTGTTATAATCCAGCTCACAATTTTCGCATCTGTCGGCGAACTGGCCCAACCCAGCGAAAAGGGTCTTGCTACCGCATTGGGGGCAGAGACCAAAAAGGGCAGCCTTAGCGATGCTGGGCTGCCCTTCTGTGGATTGTTTGTTGGTCATTTATGCGTGCACTGGTGCGCCCCAGCCACCCCAAATGTAGATGGTGATGAAGAGGAAAAGCCACACGACGTCGACAAAGTGCCAATACCATGCCGCAGCTTCAAAACCGAAATGCTGCTTAGGTGTAAAATGGCCCTTGTAGGTACGTGCAAGGCAGACCGCCAAGAAAATGGTGCCTACAATGACGTGAAAGCCATGGAAACCAGTCGCCATGTAAAATGCCGTGCCATAATTCAGTCCAGCAAATGGAAACGGCGCCTCGAGATATTCATAAGCCTGAATGCTGCTGAAAAGCAGGCCGAGAAATATGGTCGCCCACAGGCCTTTCTTCAGACCTTCGCGGTCGCCATGGATCAACGCATGGTGCGCCCATGTGACTGTGGTGCCCGAGCATAGCAGGATCAGCGTATTGAGCAATGGAAGCTTCATCGCGTCGAGAACTTCAAGACCTTTTGGCGGCCACTGCATCAACGCTGCAGCGCCTTCCTGACCGATCAGGTTGGTGACAGTGAATGCATGGGTTTCTGCGTCTTTAACGAGTTCCAGCGGGACCGGGAACAAGGCATAATCGAACCATGCCCAGAACCAAGCGACAAAGAACATGACTTCTGAGGCAATGAACATGATCATGCCGTAACGCAGGTGAAGCTGCACGACTGGCGTATGGTCACCGGCATGAGCTTCATGAATGACGTCGCTCCACCACGCATAGAATGTGTATATAACTGCGATCAAGCCAATGCCGAAGACAAGGCTGCCATAGCTAAACTGTTCGGGATGCATCCACATGACCAGACCGAAGAACATCGTCAGGGCCGAAAATGAACCCAGCAACGGTGTGATGCTTGGTGGCAAAATGTGATAATCGTGATTTTTGGCACCCGCCATGGTCAATTCCCTGTAGTCTTACTTATTAACATTTGTCTTAGCTTCAGTTTGCCGCCTGGTCCACCGTGTTTGGCTTTTCGACCGGGTAGAAAGTGTAGCTAAGGGTGATTTCTTCGATGTCTTTGGTGTTCGGATCTGTCATGATTTTTGGATCAACATAATAAAGCACGGGCATGCGAACCTGTTCGCCCGGCTTCAATGTCTGCTCCGTGAAACAAAAGCACTGGATCTTGTTGAAATATTTGCCAGCCAACTCGGGCGTGACATTAAAGGTGGCCGTTCCGGTTACGGCTTCGTTGGACAGGTTCTTCGCAAGGAAGATCGACATATCCTTCGCGCCGATGCTGACGGTATCGGTCGGCCGTTCTGGTTTAAATTCCCAAGGCAGGTCGCCGCGATGGTTTGCGTCAAACCGGATGACCATAGTTTCGTTCATTACCGCCACGGTAGCCGCCTGTGCAGCATCGACACGCATCGTTGTTCCACCAAAGCCAGTCACTTGGCAAAACAAGCGATACAAAGGCACCGCAGCAAAGCCAACGCCCACCATTGATACCGCAAGTGCTGCCGCCAAAAATCCGGTTTTTGCGTTAGAAATAGCCATCAGCCCCAAACCCCCACTTTCACCACAGTGATTAAGAAGAACAAGATACACAGGCCGACCAAAGCAACGCCCATCACGCGCGAGCGTCCCGCCTGGCGTTTGCGGATAATGGCCGTTTCTTCGACGGTGTAGGCAGACGGCTCATTCGGGGTCATGATGTTAGCATCCGGTCAAAGGCGAAAATGGCGAAGAGGAGAAACAGGTAAAGGATCGAAAAAGCAAAAAGTTGCTTCTCCGGCTTCATCGCGGCGGCGTCCGTGGCCTCGTTTTGCCAGACCCGATAGGCCAATACCAAAAACAGGAGGTTCAGAACAATCGCTGCTGCGCCATAGACCCACCCCGTTTCGGCCAAAGCGAAAGGCAGTATCGCCGTTGCCGCCATGGGGAAGCTGTAGCCGAATATCTGGTTCCGCGTGACCCGCTGCCCCTTCACATTGGGGAGCATGGGAATTCCGGCGGCGCCGTAATCCGTTTTCATAAACAAAGCGAGCGCCCAGAAATGCGGCGGCGTCCAAAGGAAGATGATCGCGAATAGGAGGACCGGCATAAACGTAACGTCGCCTGTTACCGCCGCCCATCCGATTACAGGCGGAAATGCTCCGGCCGCGCCGCCGATCACGATATTCTGCGGCGTGTTGGGCTTCAACCAGATGGTGTAGACAATCGCGTAAAAGAAGATCGAAAAGGCAAGCAATCCCGCACATAGCCAATTGACCGCAACGCCCATGATACCAACTGAGAAAGCAGCAAG
>CAIJLW010000072.1 GCA_903821685.1 uncultured Sphingomonadales bacterium
ATGCTGGATGTGGGCATGGAACGCGCGATGAAGCGCGGCATCGACAGCCTCATCTGGTCCGCACAAAATGCTGAGACGCTGACCTTTCCCGATGCACATTTTGATGCGTATACGATCGCCTTTGGCATCCGCAACGTCACCGACATTCCCAAGGCACTGCGTGAGGCGCACCGCGTCCTGCGCTATGGCGGCCGTTTCTTCTGCCTTGAATTTTCCACGGTCGAATGGCCTGGTCTTGCGCAAATTTACGATGTCTATTCGGACAAGCTGGTGCCAAAGCTTGGCAAGACAATTGCAGGAGACGAAGACAGCTATCGTTATCTCGTCGAATCCATTCGTCGTTTCCCGGATATGCAGAATTTCAAGCGCATGATTGGTGAGGCTGGTTTTGTGCAAACCAAAGTTGAGCCCATATTGGGCGGACTGGTCGCGATCCACAGCGGCTGGAGGGTGTAACGCCGCACCAGATGACCCGTCCAACTACACATATTCTTCGCTTGCTCAAATGGGGCCGCATCCTCGCGCGCCACGGAGCGTTGCGCGCCATTGAGGCTGATCGCAACACCCCGCCGCAAGTAAAGCGCCTTCTTCGTATTGCGCGATTTGGCACGATCCAACCCAAAGCGCCCGATTATGCCGGGGCGTTTCGGGCCATTGGCCCTGCGGCGATTAAGCTTGGGCAGACACTTGCGACACGGCCCGACATCATTGGCGAAGAAGCCGTGCACAATCTGCTGATGCTTCAGGACCAATTGCCCCCGGCGCCCTTCGACCTTGTCTATGCGCAGATCGACACCAGCCTGAATAAGCCAGCGGCCGCTTTGTTCGAATATATCGATCCGGTGCCGGTTGGCGCCGCGTCGATCGCGCAGGTCCACCGCGCGCGGACGTCCGAAGGCAAGGATGTTGCCATCAAAGTGCTTCGTCCCGGTATCCGCGAACAATTTGCCCGCGACATTGAAACTTATGAATGGGCCGCTGCGCATTTGGAAGCACTTGGCGGCGAAGCGGCGCGTTTGCGTCCGCAACTGGTCATCGCCAACTTGAAACGCTGGACTTTGCGTGAGTTGGACTTGCGCCGTGAAGCGGCAAGCGCGTCCGAACTGAAAGACGCAATGGTCGCGGTTGAAGGCTATACGATCCCGACGATTGACTGGGATCGGACGTCTGGCCGCGTCCTGACGCTCGAGTGGGTCGATGGCGTCAAAATTTCCGATATTGATGCGCTCAAGGCGGCTGGCCATGACCTCAAAAAAATAGCTGAAAAGCTTGTCCTTACCTTTTTGCGTCAGGCCATTTCGGAAGGCTTCTTCCATGCCGACATGCATCAGGGCAATTTGTTTGTCCGCGCCGATGGCACGATTGTCGCCATTGATTTCGGCATCATGGGCCGCATCAACCGGCAAGCACGGTTTTGGTTGGCCGAAATTCTCTACGGATTAACAACGGGCAATTACAAACGCGTCGCCGAAATTCATTTCGAGGCGCAATATGTACCAAGCTATCACAATGTCGACGAATTCGCGACTGCACTGCGTGCCGTAGGCGAACCCACGCGCGGCAAACCAGTCAGCGAATTGTCCGTGGGGCAAATGCTCGACAGCCTGTTTGCCATTACGCGTGATTTCGACATGCAGACCCAGCCGCATTTGTTGTTGCTGCAAAAAACGATGGTCATGGTTGAAGGCATCGCAACCTCGTTAAACCCAAGCATCAACATGTGGGATGTCGCCGCTCCTTATGTGCGCGACTGGATCCGCGGCGAGCTTGGCCCTGAGGCTATGCTGGCCGATGGTTTGCGCAAACAAGCCGATACGCTGAAGATGATCCCTGACCTTATCCGCCGTCTGGATGAACAGCTGCCACGCAAGGGCGGGGCGCCAGAACCCCCGCCATTGCCGCCTGTTCAATTGATTTGGGAGCGCAAGGGAGCCGGTAATGGCTGGCGCTATTTTGCAGTGGCATTATTGGCAGCCGCTATAGGTGTTGCGGGCACTATGGCGTTCGCTTGACCCCCATATTGATTGCGCATATGTTATGCACATGAATAGACCTTCACGCGTTAACGCCGCGAAGCGCGCCACAAATGTAAGCTTGCCCGGTCATATGGTTGATGAGGCCAAGCGGCTCGGCATTAACGTATCGCAAGCTTGCGAAACCGGACTGCAGGAACAGGTGCGCAAAGCGTTGGGCGAGGAGTGGAAACGCGAAAACCGCCAAGCTATAGAAAGCTGGAACAAATGGGTCGCCGAAAACGGTATGCCTTATGATGAGTATCGCCAGTTTTAATGGCGCGCTTTGATGTTTACAAAAGCGGAAATGCGCGCGGTCTGTTGCTGGACATCCAGTCAGATTTGCTTGATGAATTCGGCAGTCGGGTGATCGTGCCTTTACTGCCAGCCGAAGACATGCAGTCCGTGTCGCGATTGCACCCCGTGTTTGTGATTAACGATGAACGGTACATTATGTCGACACATCTGATTTTTGCCATTCCGGTTGATAGACTTGGTGCAAAAATCGGTTCTCTGGCGCAGGAAGATTTGGTCATCACCTCCGCAGTCGATACACTATTAAGCGGATATTGAAGCGCATGATCGAAAAACGCATACTCCTGATCGTAACCGGCGGTATAGCTGCCTATAAATCGCTGGAGCTTGTTCGCTTACTAAAGCGGCAGGGCATCGCTGTGCGGGCGGTGATGACCAAAAGTGCGGCGGAGTTCGTAACACCATTGTCCATGGCGGTGATGACCGAAGACCAAGTATACGGCCACATGTTCGACCTAAAGGAAGAAAGCGAGATTGGCCATATCCAGTTGAGCCGTCAGGCCGATCTGATCGTTGTCTGCCCCGCAACCGCCAATATCATCGCAAAAATGGCGGCAGGAATTGCCGACGACCTCGCCACCACGATCCTGCTGGCCACTGACAAGCCCGTGCTTGCGGTTCCCGCCATGAATGTGCGCATGTGGAACCATCGGGCAACTCAACGAAATCTGACGCAATTGCGCGCCGATGGTGTGCACATCATGGCACCCGACGAAGGCGCAATGGCATGCGGCGAATTTGGCCCCGGCCGACTGCCCGAACCACCTGCCGTCGCAGAACAGATTTGCGCGATGTTGGGACAGGCTTTCAATGCTGCGTTAACTGCAGGGCGTTCGCCAACCACCGTTCCGAGCGCTGCGCCGCGCGCAGCGCAGCCAGATTTTGCCGACATCAAACATCGTCCGCTTTTCGGTAAGCGCGTCCTCGTGACCGCTGGTCCAACGCATGAGGCGATTGATCCTGTCCGCTACATCGCCAACCGTTCGTCGGGGCGGCAGGGTTTTGCCATTGCCGCCGCAGCGGCCGATCTGGGGGCTGAAGTCACGCTCATTGCTGGACCAGTCCATCTGGAAACACCGCCGGGCGTTATCCGGATTAATGTCGAAACCGCGCTTGAAATGCAGGCAGAGGTAGAAAAAGCCCTGCCCGTCGACGCCGCTATCATGGTGGCAGCTGTCGCTGACTGGCGCGCAGCGCAGGCCCCTGACCAGAAAATCAAGAAAGATGGCGACGCGATACCAGCCCTCGTCTTAACCGAAAATCCTGACATATTGGCAAGCCTTGCCACCCATAAGCACCGCCCAAAGCTGCTGATTGGATTTGCGGCGGAAACCGAAAAAATTGTCGATCATGCCCAGACGAAGCTCACCAAAAAAGGCTGCGACTGGATTGTCGCCAATGACGTGTCGGGCGATGTGATGGGCGGCGAAAATAACGCCTTTCATATTGTTACCAAAGATGGCGTTGATAGCTGGCCCGAAAGTCCCAAAGATGTCATTGCCCGCAAATTGATGGAGAAGGTTGCCGATGCACTCGCAAAAGGTTGAAATTCGCGTTTTGCGCCTGAATCATAGCGCGGGCTTGCCGCTGCCCGCATATGCAACAACTGGCGCCGCTGGCATGGACATTTGCGCCGCCGAGAGCATGACCCTGCGTGTGGGCAAACGCCACGCGGTAGCCACCGGCTTCGCCTTTGCCATTCCCAACGGATACGAAGTGCAGGTGCGCCCGCGCTCGGGCCTCGCGCTGAAGCATGGCATCACGTGCATGAACACACCCGGCACTATCGACAGTGACTATCGCGGCGAAGTGAAGGTCATACTGGCGAATTTGGGCGAAGATGATTTCATCATCACCAAAGGCGACCGGATCGCGCAGATCGTCGTTGCGCCGGTCACCCAAGGTGAGATGATTGGAGTGGACACGCTTGACGAAACCGCGCGCGGCACCGGGGGTTTTGGCTCCACCGGCGTATGACGCTTAGCGACCAGCAACTTGACCGTTATGCCCGGCACATCGTGCTGCGCGACATTGGCGGCGCAGGACAATCCAAATTGCTGTCGAGCCATGTGCTGCTGATTGGTGCGGGCGGCATAGGTTGTCCCGCCATCCAATATCTTGCGGGCGCTGGCGTCGGAACGATCAGCGTCGTTGATGATGACGTTGTATCTTTGTCCAATCTTCAACGGCAAATTCTGTACAGCGAAAACGACATTGGGACGGCGAAAGTCGATGCCGCGGGCGCCGCCGTGGCGCGATTAAACCCCGACGTGACCTTCTATGGAATCAAGCAGCGTATCGACCGCTCCACCTCGGCAGACATTCTAACAGGCGTCGATGTGGTCATTGACGGTTGCGACAACTTCGCAACCCGCCTTATCGTCAATGACCTCTGCCTCGCTGCTAAAGTGCCTTTGGTCAGCGCCGCCATTGGCCAGTTTCATGGACAGATTGGTACCTTCACTGGGTGGGCCGACGACGCCCCCTGCTACCGCTGCTTTGTGGGTGACGCGCATGACCCCGATGATTGCGACGACTGCGCCACACAGGGCGTTCTGGGGGCTATGTGTGGCCTTATGGGATCATTTGCTGCCATGGAGGCCATTCGCGCGCTGACGGGCTTTGGAGAGGCCCAAAAGGGCAAGCTAGTTCTGTTCGACGGCATGGCGCCCGCGATGCGTTCTATACAACTGCCCAAAGATCCTGCTTGCAGAAGCTGCGGCGTTCTAGCCGCCTAGTATTTCATCTACCCACGCGGGCACGACTTGGGTCGCTGGGCCATGCCGCGATTCTGCAAACCATGATGTGCCGTGCGATGGTTCAAGATTTAATTCTAACGTCCTGATGCCCTTCTGCCGCGCCTCACGCACCAGTCCAGCGGCGGGGTAGACGGCCCCTGATGTGCCAATGCTGACGAACAGGTCCGCGTGGTTCAGCGCGTGGTAAATCTCGTCCATCCGGTAAGGCATTTCCCCAAACCACACGATGTCAGGCCGCAACTGCCCTGCTATGCCGCATGCTGGGCAGGCGGGTCGGTCGGTCAATGTCCCGCGCCATGGGTGGCGTTCGTCACAGGCAATGCACCATGCATTCAAATGCTCACCATGCATATGCAGCAGACGCTTTGCCCCTGCCCGTTCGTGCAAATCGTCGACATTTTGGGTCACAAGCAACAACTCTCCCGCCCAAGCTGCATCCAGCCGCGCCAGCGCATGGTGCGCGGCATTTGGTTCAACCTGCTGAATACGTTCGCGGCGCATATCGTAAAAGCGCAGCACAAGGTCTGGGTCACGTGCGAAAGCCTCAGGGGTGGCCACATCCTCCACCTTATGCTGTTCCCAAAGCCCGCCTGCGCTGCGGAAAGTATCAATACCGCTCTCGGCACTGACCCCAGCGCCCGTCAGAATGACGATATTTTTGATGTCTTGATCCACATTCATGCCCTCAACGTCACCCCGAACTTGTTTCACCACCTTAATATAGTAAGACCGTTGGACAAGGTCAGGGTGTTAAATATGAAAATTGGAATCATTGGCAGCGCAGGACGCATGGGGCAGGCTTTGGTCGACGC
>CAIJLW010000073.1 GCA_903821685.1 uncultured Sphingomonadales bacterium
AAAATCATATGCCCGAATTACCTGAAGTGGAAACAACTGTCTCCGGCCTGCGGTCGGTCCTTGAAGGCGAGCTGATTGTTCGTGCGGAACCGCGCCGTGCCGACCTGCGTTGGCCAATCCCGCCGGATTTGCGCCAGCGGCTGACAGGCGCGCGGATAGAGGCGCTGGGGCGCCGCGCCAAATATGGCCTGATCTATACCGACCGGCAGGACGTGTTGATATTTCATTTGGGGATGTCTGGTCGTTGGCGTGTTGACCCGGCGGAAATTGAAAAGCACGATCATTTCATTCTGGAAACGGCGAGCGGGCGGGTGGTCGCGTTGAATGACCATCGCCGCTTCGGTTCGTTGGACATTACTGATTCGGACAAATTAGACGCATACCGATTCTTTGCCACAATGGGACCAGAGCCACTGTCCGACGCATTCGATGCGTCTGTTTTGCAAAAGGCGCTGCATAGCCGAAAGGCACCAATCAAGGCGATGCTGCTGAACCAGAATATCGTCGCGGGCCTGGGGAATATCTATGTGTGCGAAGCGCTCCATATGGCCGGCATTGACCCAATTTCTGCCGCATCAAGCATCAGCAAGCCGCGACTAAGCCGATTGGTGGTCGCGATTAAAGAAGTCCTTACGGCCGCGATCGCCGCTGGTGGATCGACGCTACGCGATTTTGCAGCCCCCGATGGTGCGCTTGGCTATTTCGCCAAGGACTGGCGCGTCTATGGCCGTGCTGGGGAACCGTGTGGCTGCGGTGCGACCATATTGCGGCGCGTCGATTCGGGACGGTCGACCTTCTACTGCCCAAAATGCCAGCGATAATGCGGCAATATCAGGTTGACGAATCTGTTAGGCAGGGTTAAGGGCCGCTCCTTCAACGGGTGTACCGCATGGGTACGCCTCTTCAGATATCGAAATTCGAGGATAAAAATGGCCAATACGCCGCAAGCAAAAAAGCGTATCCGTCGCAACGCGCGTCGCACTGAAGTTAATGGCGCACGCGTCAGCCGCATCCGCACTTTCATCAAGAAAGTCGAATCGGCGATCGCACTTGGCGACAAGACTGCTGCAGCCGCAGCGCTTGCAGCAGCGCAGCCTGAACTGGCGCGCGGCGTATCTAAGGGTGTCTTCCACAAAAACACAGCTTCGCGCAAATTTGGTCGCCTCACAAAGGCGGTCGGCGGTCTCGCTTAAGCGGTACTGACTGTGCCGGATTGTCCGGCTACTAAAATTCAAAACCCGCCGCAATCACGGCGGGTTTTTCTTTGGCCAGTGTAATATTATTGAAACATGAGGATTTCCCGCGATTCGGGAGAGATGCCCGTAGTGACGTGTTAAAATAACCATGAAAATCAATGATATAGATATTAGTTAACGCATTTGCTCGCGTCTTACCGAGTCAATGGCATTTATTTCATTTTTTTTTAAGTACGGCTCTTGATCGACTCGATTTTAGGCGTCTAAGAATAGGACGTCCAGCAACGCATGACGACAGTCAGGCAATGCCCTACATGGAGAATTTAATCGCAGCAGTGGCTGCATTTGGCAACAAATGCGCGGTCACGCTTATGGCGATCCGTGTCCGGTAGATAGCTTGCGGTTGTGAAGTACTGGACGGGGTGGAAAATCGGGGGCAGGCAAGTTGGCCGAAGGCAATTCAGTATCGCAGATAGATTCGGGTCAAGCAGGAAGCGCAAATGATGCTTCAATGCTAAACGCACGTTTCGACGCCGATTGGCATAATATTTCTTCAGGATTGCGACGCGACCTTGGTGCACAAATCTACGGGCAATGGATTCGTTCCATCAGTCTTGGCGATTTTTGCGACCTGACAGGCACCCTGGAGCTTTTGTTGCCGTCGGATTTCTCCGCCAGCTGGGTTTCGGACCATTATGCCGACCGTTTGCGTCTGGCTTGGTCAATTACCAATAGCAGCGTCAAGCAGCTAAAAATCCGGACCCGTCCTGGTGCGCCACGTGTGGAGTTGCTCCGCGCTTCCAACAATGCGGAACGTGCCGTGGCGCAGGAGGCAAGTGAGGCACTTGCCCCGCGTTCGGCGCTTGACCCGCGGATGACTTTTGCGAATTTCGTTAAGGGCCAAACCAATGTTCTTGCCCTTAGTGCGGCAGAACGCGTCGCTTCCAAAGACAAGCCACTTTTCAACCCGCTGTATCTTCAGGCTGCGACTGGCCAAGGCAAGACGCACTTAATGCATGCCATTGGTCATGCATATTCTGAGGTTAATCCCGACGCACAGATTCTGTATATGTCGGCTGAAAAGTTCATGATGGAATTTGTGACCGCTATGCGGCGCAAGGAAGTTATGGAGTTTAAGGCACGGTTGCGTGCCGTTGACGTTCTCCTGATTGACGATATCCAGTTCATCATTGGCAAGGTGTCAACGCAGGAAGAGTTTCTGCACACGATCGACGCCATCATTGGTGCAGGCAAACGCTTGGTCGTTTCCGCTGACCGCGCTCCACAAGCGCTAGACGGTGTTGACCAGCGCATCTTGTCGCGCTTGTCGATGGGCTTGGTTGCCGACATTCAGCCTGCTGATCTTGAGCTGCGTCGCTTGATTTTGGAGCAACGCCTCGCCAACATGCCGGAAGCGCAAGTCGGTGAAGATGTTGTAGAGTTTCTTGCCCGCACCATCAGCCGCAATGTCCGCGAATTGGAAGGCGGATTGAACAAGCTGCTTGCTTACGCACAATTGACCGGCAAGCCAATTACCCGGACGCTCGCGGAAGAACAGCTCAAAGATATCTTAAGTGCATGCCGCCGCCGCATCACCATTGACGAAATCCAACGTGCGGTCTGCGAATATTATCGCATCGATCGCAGCGAAATGTCGTCAAAGCGTCGCGCCCGCGCCGTAGTTCGTCCACGCCAAGTGGCCATGTATCTGGCAAAGGTCATGACGCCGCGTAGCTATCCTGAAATCGGTCGCAAATTCGGTGGCCGTGATCACTCGACGGTCATTCATGCTGTGCGCTTGGTCGAAGGCCTTCGTCAGCAGGACAGCGAGATGGATAATGACGTCCGCGCCTTGCTGCGCCAATTGGAAGCTTGAGTTTTACTTTTCCACCCCTTTTCAACAGCCTTTCCAACGCTTATTCTCCGAGACTGATTCGGAGGGAATCGGATGAACCAAGTTTGCGCATCATGTGGAGCGGCTGCGGCCAATGATGCTGCTTTTTGCGCAAGTTGCGGGCATGCAATAAAGCGCGCCGCTGCTTCCACAAAACGCGCTGCGGCCCCAAAGAAACGCTGGTGGGGAGTTCCTTCAGTCTTTGTGCTGGGCATTTTGGCCATGGGTGTCTTGTATTTTTGGCTATTCATTGCGGATGATTTGCGCCCCGATGATGCTGCGCCCGCGATTGCGTCGCAATCCGACGATCGTGCCGAAGCGCAGATTTTCTTCACGATGACTGAAGCCAATATTCGCGACAAGCCAGCAATGACCGGCAGTGTTATATTGGGTAAAATGCCCCGCGGCTCGCAGTTGACTGGAATCGTTCGGTCCGATGCCGATGCCAGCGTTGCGTGGCTTGAACTGAGCGATGGTAATGGCTTCGTGGCGCTGGCTAACCTATCGCAAGTCAAACCGCCGGTTCTTGTTAAATCCTTGGATGACCAGATTTGGATAGCTGACGGCGCGCTTGATGTGTGGGCCACTACGCTGCCGGACAGCAACTTGTTGGACCGGGTTGGCGAGGGAACACAGCTGACGCTGGTTGGAACAACCGAAGATAACTTTATCGAGGTCAAGCTCTCTGGTGATCGTTATGGCTATCTGAATGATGCCCAAGCGATCATCGCGCGCCTTGGCGGCAAGCCAATTATGATTGCGTTCAACCCACAAACCTGCGCGTTTTCGGGTGAGATTGGGGCTGAATTTGCCAAAATTGGCGCGCAGCAGCAGGCAAAATGGCAGGCATTAGAAGCAAAAGAATTTGCGGACGAAGCTGCGCGTGACAAGGCCTATGCGGCGGTCGAAGGCAAAAGCAAATATATGAAGCTCCGCCGTTCTTTTGAAGGATTGTCGCTGACAGGAATTGGCCAGCATTATGAGTCGCAATCGTTATATTTCAACGAACCACCTGCCCAGGTCATAGCGGTATTTCGCGCACAAGGGTTCAACATCGGGCGCGATGGGCTTTTTCCATCAACCGATCTTTACGCAGGGATATCCGCGACGCGCGGTGAGAGCGCTACCTACGGAAAAACCGAGCTGAGTTGCGGCGTTTAACGCGCCGCAACCTTATTCTTGCTTAGCGTTTTTCCTCTGGCGCAACCGATATGCGCACTGTTTCACCGCCGTTGCCGGGGAAGCCAGTGAACATGGCTTCGATCAGGTTCGGCACCAGATGCGGCAATTTGTTTGAACGCGACTTCGCTTCGGCCTTGCCTTCAAATAGGCGTTTGCCGTCATTGTTGCGATCAATCTTCATATCAAGATTGGCGGTGTATACCGTAAAGCTGTCGACGTCATATGGACGGTTGAAGCCACTGTATAGGAACGGGTCATAATAACCGACGACATAGCGCGCGCCCTGCCGTGTGCGGACGACATAGGGACGGTAGAGGCTGCCAAAGCCCCAATAAGGGTCATAAAATGGGTCCCGCCGAACGATGTTGCGCTCCTTGCCATCATCAACCGCATAATCGAGCACCACCGTCATATCGGCGTTTGGACCTGAAGCAGGCACATAGCCGACTTCTTGAAGCTCGGTGGCGACCAAGGCCGCATATTGTCCGAATTCAATACCACCTGCATTAGCTGGGTTTGCCGCCCGAATGACAAAGGTCTGACCTTGCGGCGCAGGAAGTTCTTGAAAGCGCGACACCTCCGCGTTGAAGGGCGTGGCGCAGGCGCCAAGCGTAAGCAACGCTAGGGGAGCTAGAAACATTACGACCTTTTTCATCAGTTCATATTCCTTCAAAATCGGCCAAATGCCAGATACCATATAACCGTCGAAAACTAAGTTAGTTTCAATGAACTGCGGTTGAACAACATTGTGGTCCCATTTACCGCAGCAGTCCAAGCGCAGCATAGGCTGCCTTTAAAGTTGGCGCACTCAATTCGCGCGCCTTTGCGGCCCCTTTGGCCAGCGCGGCGTCAATCTGTTCGTGATCGTCTTTCAACGCTGTGAAGCGTTCGGAAATCGGACGAAGATGCTCAGCCACAATTTCTGCCAATGCAGGTTTGAACGCGCCAAAGCCTTGGCCGCCAAAACGCGTCAAAGTGTCCTCGACGGTTTCGTTGGCAAAGGCGGCATAAATACCGACCAAGTTCTTGGCTTCGGGGCGGCCCTCAAGGCCGTCTGGTTCGGAAGGCAATGGCTCAGGATCGGTTTTCGCTTTCTTGATTTTGCTTAAGATCGTGTCGGCGTCATCGGTGAGGTTGATGCGGCTCATATCGCTTGGGTCAGACTTCGACATTTTCGCACTGCCGTCCCGTAAGCTCATAATGCGCGCGGTTGCTTTGGGAATGATCGGGTCGGGCAAGGTGAAAATGTCTATGCCATTGCCGAAATCCGTATTGAATTTCTGCGCGATGTCGCGCGCGAGTTCCAAATGCTGTTTTTGGTCTTCGCCAACGGGCACATGCGTTGCCTGATATAATAAAACATCAGCGGCTTGCAGGACGGGGTAGGTAAACAAAGCAATGCTGGCGCCTTCACGGTTTTTACCGGACTTGTCCTTGAACTGAGTCATCCGGTTTAACCAACCCATGCGCGCTGTCCCAGTCAGCAACCATTGCAGTTCGGCATGGGCAGGAACCTGCGCCTGATTGAACAGAATCGCCTTGTTGATATCCAGCCCGCAGGCCAGGAGCGCCGCTGCCATCTCCCGGGTATTTGCGGTGAGTTCTGAAGGAATATGCGGCATCGAAATTGCGTGCAAATCCGCGAGGAAATAAAGGCACTCCATTTCATCCTGCATTTTGACCCAATTTCGGATTGCGCCCAGATAATTGCCCAGATGAAGGTTGCCAGTTGGCTGAATGCCGGAAACGACGCGCATGTGTTTTACTCGCTTGCAGGAGCCGCAGGCGTAACTGCACGCCGACGGAGAAGAGATTTCAATTCGCTGATTCGGTAAGCCCCTAACACCAAGATTGCTAGCGCATATACCGCGCCGCCCGCGCTCACTAATATCGATAGAACGGCAATGCGCCGCCACAATCCAGTGCCAAGCTGATCTTCGATGAGTTCATTACCGAAATAGAGCGAAACGCCCATAATGACTGCCGCCAAGACGATCCGCCACGCCTTGCGCTTTAACCGATCATCCACCGCGATGTGGCCGCGTTTCCGCAATGTGATCCACAACAACGCAACGTTCACCCAAGCCGATAGGGCAGTCGCTACGCCAACACCAATATGCGCCAGTGGCCAAATGAGGATGAGGTTACCGATTAGGTTTACCAGCATTGCCCATAATGCCAGCCGCAACGGCGTTTTTGTGTCGCTGCGTGCGTAGAATCCCGGGGTCAGTACCTTGATCAGCACATAAGCAGGGACGCCGACCGAAAAGGCCATAAGCACAGCCGCTGTGCCGCGCGTGTCGGCGGAGGTAAAGGCGCCATGTTCGAATATGCCATGCACGATAGGAATTGCCGACACGATGAGCGCCGCGGTCGCTGGCATCGCGAAGAACAACGCCAGCTCAACAGCGCGATTCTGTGTATCGGAAGCTGCTTTGCTATCCGCTCCAGCAATCTGCCGCGAAAGCGCTGGCAAAATAGCTGTGCCAATAGCAATGCCGATCAGGCCAAGTGGCAACTGGTTCAGTCGGTCGGCATAATAGAGCCAAGATACCGACCCTTCGGGTAGAAATCTTGCCGCAAGTGAGGTGGAGATTAGCAAGTTGAACTGGATAGCCCCTTGCCCGATGGCGGCCGGCGCGATCAAAGCGAGCATCAATTTTACGTCGGGTGTCAGGCGCGGCAATGTAAGCTTAAGATTAACGCCAGCTTTGTGACATGCCCACATTAGCCACAGCAATTGCAGTGCGCCGGATACGGTAACCGCAATCGCTTGGGTTGCTGCCGTTTCTATCGGGGTGTCGCCGCGGAAGAATATCAGCGCGACGATCATGCAGATGTTCAGTAAAATAGGCGCTGCGGCATTGACCCAGAAGCGGTTCAGCGAATTCAATATTCCCCCAAGCAACGAGACCAAAGATATCAGCGCCAGATAAGGGAAGGTAATGATCG
>CAIJLW010000074.1 GCA_903821685.1 uncultured Sphingomonadales bacterium
GATCGTCGACGAACTGGACGGCGCGCCAGTCATTGGCATGCCCTTTACTGACCGCGTTCAGGGGCGTCCCAACTTCCTGCATGGAGGGGCCATTTCCGGCCTACTCGAGATTGCGGCCATCGCCGCTATTCACCAGGCGTTACGCGCAAAAGGCAGCGATGCCGCCATTAAGCAAGTTAATGTAACCGTTGATTTCATGCGCGGTGGCGTCAGCCAGATGACTTTTGCTGTTGGCGAAGTCACGCGCCTTGGCCGTACCATGGCCAATGTTGAGGCGCGGGCATGGCAGGAAGACCGCGATAAGCCCATCGCCATGGGCTATATGCATTATCTCATTAAGGCAAAACGTCGGGTTTAAGCGGACTTAGGCCTCGCCATGCGTCTCGATAAGTGCGCTGGCGATGGCTTCTTCGGGGGTTTTGTCACCCCAGATAATGAATTGGAACACGGGATAAAAACGCTCGCATTCGTCGATGGCGACGTCAATGATGGTCTGTGCCTGATCGACACCCAGCAATCCATTCGACGCCATCAGGCTGCCGTGGCGGAACAATAAGATGCCATTGGCGGACCACATGTCGAAATGGCCAAGCCACAATTGTTCGTTGATGAGGCCTAAAGCGGTGTAGACGCTCGCGCGCTTATCGCTTGGCACTGTGATGTCCGGCAATATGATGAGTTGAAGCGCATTGTCCTCCTCACGCCAAATCGCGCGCATCTGATAGCTGGCCCAGCTGCCCTTATATTCAGCGGTTATTTCGTCTTCGCCATCAAGTTCAAACGACCATCCGCGGGCTTCGAACAAAGCCGCGAGCATATCTACGGGCGCGGATTCGTCGCGCTCGAATTGCTCATATTGTTCGTCGGTATCGTGCATGTTGATTGCGCCTGTCGAGTTGCGTCGGGTCTGCCCCTTGACTGACTCGCACGCAAGGGGCTTGCGTCACCGCGCAACACAAGGCTGTGGGCCCGCTGTGGAAAAGTTTAAATTGGACGTTACGCAGACTTGGTCGCGGGCTTCGCCTTGGCAGGTGCTGCGCTACCTTTTGCCTGCAAGGCAGCTTCCAAGGCGGCAACGCGCTTACCAAGCGCATCTGCTTCGGCGCGTGCATTGGCCGCGAGGGTTTTGACGGCATCAAATTCTTCGCGCGATACAAGATCAAGACCGCCAGCCCACTCGCGCGCGCGTTCGCGCATGCTCGCCTCGGCCTCACGGCCCATTCCGGCCACGGTTCCGGCAACACCGTTCAATACTTTGGCCAAATCGTCAAAAATGCGCTTTTCGCTTTGCATGTCATTCACTCCATTGCGGTCGGGGGGTTAGCCGCCACTACCTATTTGGGAAGTCACCGCCGGAACGTAAAGGCTTTCCGCATCGGGATTTAAATTATCAATCTGAAAATTCAGGATTGCGGCGAAGCTTATCCAAACCAAATAGGGCACCATCAACCAAGCAGCAGCCTTGCGAACCCTTGCAAATGCAACTGTGGTGGCGATTGCCATGACCAGCATGACCAAGATGATATAAAAAGCAGCGGTGACTTTGTGGTAATGGAAAAAAACCGGCGACCATGTAAGATTTATCAGGAATTGCGTCACAAACAGAGCAATTGACGGCGTCTGGTAACGCGATCCACGCGCGTGGAGCACCATCGCAAATGCAAGCCCCATAAGGAAAAATAGCGTTGGCCAAACCACACCAAATACCCAGCCCGGGGGCTGTGCGGCTGGCTGAATTAAGGTTTGATACCAAGCATTTTGCGTCGTTGAGCCTGCAACCAACCCGGAAAGCGAGCCCAGAAGCATAATGACAGGGATCACGAACAATGCCCAACGCACTAACGATGTGCGTGGCTGCGAACTGGATACGAGTCGGCTCATGACGTGACCCCGATCTTGGTTAGCGCGATTCGAAGGAACCGCCTGCAGCTTTAACATAAGCATCGGCGGTATATAGAACAAGGCCGCCTACCCGGTTGGATAGACGGCCCGTTTATATGATTAGCGGCGCAATCTGCACCGATAATGACGTTCTTACTTGCGTGTTCCGGACAAGCCCATCGAACCAAAGGCGCCTGCCTTCACTTCGCCCGTCATCGCATCGCCAGAGACCGTTGCAGTCGCATCCAGATGCATTGGCATCGGAACAGTGATGTCCATGCCCCAGCTCAGCGTATCGCCATCAACTGTGCCATTGGCGATGTCCATCGCACCGAGGCCACCCGACATTTGGCCTGAAAAGCTGCTGCCGTCACTGTTGACGGTCAGTACGGCTTTCTGGTCACCCATTGGGCTTTTGATTGTTACGTCCCAATCACCATCAACTGCTGCCATATTCTTGCTCCTTATTTAGCACTGTTGCTTGCACTGGTGTTAGCAGCTTCAGTCACCATTTCAATTGGCAATCCAAGCGCTTCCAA
>CAIJLW010000075.1 GCA_903821685.1 uncultured Sphingomonadales bacterium
AATGCTCTTCCCAATCGGGCAAGCGGTGCGCGACGGCGCCGTCGGCTTTCAGCACAAAAGAGCAACCGTCAAAGACCAGTTCATCCTGTCCCCCGACGCGGTTCAGGAACATCAACGGCAAACCCGTTTCGCGCACACGCGCAGCAAATACTTCTTCTAACCTGCGGTCATCCTTGTCGATTTCATACGGGCTGCCATTGGTCGAAATCAACAACTCTGCGCCGCGCTCTTTCAAATGCAGGCTAACGGGCGCCAGCCAGCCATCCTCGCAGATTGGCACGCCAATTGGAACGCCGCGAAACGTGATAGGCTCCGGCAATGGGCCAGCTGTAAAAATTCGTTTTTCATCAAAGGTGCCGTAATTGGGTAGCTCATGCTTATAGCGCACTGCGGCGATCCGCCCGCCGTCGAGCAATGCGATGCCATTGTACAACGCCCCATTGTCCCGAAAGATTGAGCCGACAAGCATCGCTGGCCCGCCGTCTGCAGTCGCCGCGGCAAGCTTCGCCAGCTGTTCTGCGGCACGCGCGGCAAAGGCGGGTTTCAGCACCAGATCTTCGGCCGGGTAGCCAATCAACTGCTGTTCCGGAAAAACAACGAGATCAGCGTCAACCGCCTTCGCCCGCCAGTCCAGCATCGCCGCGGCATTGCCCGCAAGGTCACCCACGCGCTGATTAAGCTGCACCATCGCAATATTAAGCTGATTTGTCATGTCCCCACCCTTATTGTCCACAAACTAGCGGAGCAAGCCGATTGTCAGGCCAGCCGCACCTCGCTAGAGCGGCTGGAGAATTTGGTGATGGGCTTGTTTGAGCCAAAGGTCGAGGACACAGACATGAAATTGATGACAGGCAACAGCAACCTGCCGCTCGCACAGGGTATTGCCGATTACATGAACTTGCCGCTGACCAATGCCAGCGTCCGGCGGTTTGCAGACAATGAAATTTTTGTCGAAATCCACGAAAATGTTCGTGGCGAAGACATGTTTGTCATTCAATCGACCAGTCATCCCGCCAACGACAATTTGATGGAATTGCTCATCATGATTGACGCGCTGCGCCGCGCCTCGGCCAAGCGCATCACTGCCGTTCTGCCCTATTTCGGCTATGCGCGCCAAGACCGGAAGCCCGGCCCCCGCACGCCTATCTCCGCGAAACTGGTTGCCAATCTGATTACCGAGGCTGGCGCTGACCGGGTGCTGACCGTTGATTTGCACGCCGGCCAGATTCAGGGCTTTTTCGATATTCCAACCGACAATCTATATGGCGCGCCCGTGATGAGCGCCGACATATTGGAGCGCCATGGCGCCAAGAATTTTACCGTTGTGTCGCCTGACGTTGGCGGCGTTGTCCGTGCACGCGCGCTAGCCAAGCGTCTTGATGACGCGCCATTGGCCATCGTCGACAAACGCCGCGAAAAGGCGGGCGTATCAGAAGTGATGAACATAATCGGCGACGTCAAAGACCGCTTCTGTATCCTGATCGATGATATCGCCGACAGCGCAGGCACTTTGTGCAACGCGGCTGACGCGTTGAAAACCGCAGGCGCATCTGACGTTGTTGCCTATATTACGCATGGCGTGCTGTCTGGCGAAGCGGTCAACCGCGTCAACGCATCGTCCCTGCGTAAGCTGGTCATCACGGATTCGATAATCGCCTCCGAAGCGACCAATGCGAGCGCGAAAATTCGCCAGCTTCCCATTGCACCATTGTTGGGAGAGGCGATCAAGCGGATCGCGGACGAAAGCTCCGTTAGCTCCCTGTTCGACTGATGACGCCCGCCGATATCCTCCTAGCCAACCGCTTGGCGGACGCGGCAGGGCAAGCAATCCGGCCATTTTTCCGGTCGGCTTTTACCCATGAATCAAAGGCCGACGCCTCACCTGTTACGGAGGCTGACCGCGCCGCAGAAAGCGCGATCCGGCGGATTCTCGACGCCGAATGCCCGCGTGACGGCATCATTGGCGAAGAATTTGGCGAGAAAACCGGCACGTCGGGTCGCCGCTGGGTTATCGACCCCATCGACGGCACCATCAGCTTCATGGCAGGGCGTCCAATATTCGGGACTTTGATTGCCTTGCTTGAAGATAACTGGCCGGTGCTCGGTATTATTGACCAGTGCATCAATGGCGAACGCTGGGTCGGCGCGGCGGGATATCCGACAACATTAAACGGCGCGCCGGTGCAAACACGCGCCTGCAGGGCGCTGGCTGACGCGGCGCTAGCAACCTCTGGCCCGCAATATTTCACGCAGCATGATGGCGACCATTTTATGGAGTTGGCCGCCCGAACAGCGCATAAGAGAATGCTGTTCGGTGGCGACTGTTACAATTACGCGCTGCTGGCCAGCGGGCATATCGATGTCGTTGTCGAAGCAGGCTTGAAGCTACATGATTTTGCAGCTTTGATTCCCGTTGTGACGGGAGCGGGGGGCATGATGAGCGATTGGTCAGGGGAACCGCTTCACGCTGGCTCAGATGGACATGTTATCGCGATCGGCGACCCAGCGCGTCTAGATGATGTGCTTGAGGCTCTGGCATGCCAGCATTGACGGATTAAAGTCCGGCGCGTTTCATTTTACCAGCACAGCCGCTTCGGCGCTATGTTAAGACCTATTATTTCCTGAATACCGGCCATGATGAAGCCGAACAGGAAGATTTCCTGTATCCAGATTGGGCAACCGTTCACGCGCAAAGCATGTTGGTCAATTGCGTCGGCTGTTGTGGGCTCCAGAGCGTTCAAAAAGGCAATAGGCTTGCATTCACCTGCGAATCCCGCTAGGCGCCCGTGTTCCGAATAAGCAGGCTGGCCAGTAGGGCTGCCATGTCGGCTTGACACGGACTCAACAAAGGAGACCAAAATGCCCAAGCTCAAGACCAAGAGCGGTGTGAAGAAACGCTTCAAAATCACCGCAACCGGCAAGATCAAACATGGCGTCGTTGGAAAACGGCACCGTTTGAGCAGCCATAATGCCAAGTATATCCGCCAAAACCGCGGCACCAGCGTGATCTCTGATCCCGATGCCAAGACAATTAAGAAGTGGGCGCCTTACGGTCTTTAAGACTGCGCGTACGTTTTTAAGAAAGGGATATAGATTATGGCACGCGTCAAACGTGGTGTTACCACCAAAGCCAAACATAAAAGAATTTTAGAGCAGGCGAAGGGCTATTATGGCCGTCGCAAAAATACGATCCGTGTTGCACGTCAGGCTGTCGAAAAGGCCGGCCAATATGCATATCGCGACCGTAAGGTAAACAAGCGCAACTTCCGCGCATTGTGGATCCAGCGTATCAACGCCGCAGTCCGCGCCGAAGGCATGACCTACGGCGTGTTCATGCACGGCCTGAAGCTCGCTGGCGTTGAACTTGACCGGAAAGTGCTTGCAGACCTTGCGATGCACGAAGCGGCGATGTTTAGCACCATCATTGCGCAGTCGAAAGCGGCGCTGTCTAAGGCAGCTTAAGCCTCTCATTTCGATACATGCGCAAAAGGGCGTGGACGGCACTTGCCGTTCGCGCCCTTTTGCTTATTCAGGCAGACTATGATGACAGATATTGCGACACTCCAAACCGACCTGATGGGCGCCATTGATTCAGCGGACACGCTAGATTCGTTGGAGGCCGTGCGGATCGCAGCACTTGGCAAGCAGGGCAGCGTTTCCGCGCTGCTGAAGACCATGGGCAGCATGTCGCCCGAAGAGCGACAAACCCAAGGCCCCATCATCAACGGACTGCGTGAAAGCATCACATCGGCGCTTGCAGGCAAAAAGGCTGACCTCGAAACCGCCGACCTAAACCGCCGTCTCGCCAGCGAGCGCGTCGATATGACGCTGCCCGCGCCAGAAATACCACGCGGAACCATACACCCCGTAAGCCAGGTCATGGACGAGTTGGCAGAGATTTTCGCCGATATGGGATTTGCTGTGGCCGAAGGGCCAGAAATTGAAGACGACTGGCACAATTTCACTGCGCTCAATATTCCAGAGACGCATCCGGCACGCGCCATGCATGATACTTTTTACTTCCCTGACGAAATGGCAAGCGATGGCCAAAAAATGGTTCTGCGCACGCACACATCACCTGTGCAAATCCGCACGATGACGGCGCAGGAACCGCCCATTCGCATCATCGCGCCGGGCCGTGTGTATCGCAGCGACAGCGATGCGACGCACACGCCGATGTTCCATCAGATTGAGGGGCTTGTCATCGACAAGGGCATTCATCTGGGACATCTGAAATGGACGCTTGAGACATTTTTAAAGGCGTATTTCGAACGTGAAGACGTAGTCCTGCGCCTGCGGCCGAGTTATTTCCCGTTTACGGAGCCTTCCGTAGAGGTTGATGTCGGCTATTCGGTCGTCAACGGCAAACGCGTCATTGGCGGGGCTGAAGGCTGGATGGAAGTGCTTGGCTCCGGCATGGTCCACCGCAAGGTTATCGAAGCCTGCGGGCTTGATCCCGATGTTTGGCAGGGCTTTGCCTTTGGAACAGGCGTTGATCGTTTGGCGATGCTGAAATATGGCATGGATGATTTACGCGCGTTCTTTGACGGCGATAACCGCTGGCTTCAACATTATGGGTTCGATGCGCTCGATGTCCCGACATTAAGCGGAGGCGTAGGCGCATGAAATTCTCTTTATCATGGCTTAAAGAGCATCTCGATACCGACGCGGACATTCATGCCGTTGCTGACTGCCTGAACCGCATTGGGTTGGAAGTCGAAGGTATCGAAAACCCGGCAGACGCATTGTCTGCCTTCCGCATTGCGAAAGTATTGAGCGCTGCCCCGCATCCGCAAGCGGACAAGTTGCAAGTCTTGTCTGTCGATGCAGGCGGAGAGCCCCTTCAGGTCGTCTGCGGTGCGCCTAATGCCCGTGCGGGCATGCTGGGCGTCTTTGGCCCGGCTGGCGCTGTTGTCCCCGCCAACGGCATGGTGTTGAAGGTCGCTGCGATCCGGGGCGTCGAATCCAACGGCATGATGTGCTCGATTGCCGAGCTAGAGCTTGGCGATGACCATGATGGCATAATCGAGCTTTCGGAAGATGCGCCCGTTGGGCAAGTCTATGCAGATTGGGCTGGCCTTGATGACCCCGTCATTGATGTCAGCATTACACCCAACCGTCAGGATTGCATGGGCGTGCGCGGGATTGCCCGCGATCTGGCGGCGGCGGGTCTAGGGACGCTACGCCCGCTTGGCGAGGTCTACAAAATCGACTTGTCCGTGCCCTTAGAGGGCAGCGATGCTGCGCCCGTCGTACGCACCGTCGATGCGGCCGGATGTCCGGCTTTTTTCGCACAATCAGTCTCGGCGTGCGCAATGGCGACTCACCCGAATGGATGCGCAGCAAG
>CAIJLW010000076.1 GCA_903821685.1 uncultured Sphingomonadales bacterium
AGGCCGGGATTGCCCAACCCTTCCAAATGGCCATTGCGCGCAAAGCAAAGCCGGCCAGTGCGCTGATAATCGCGGCGGCTAAAACGGGTAGTCCTAAAAACATCAATAGCCCAAAAAGGCCCGAAGCAAGTGCAGCAGCGGTCACGTATATTTCGGGCTTGAGCAGGATGGATGGTTCACCCGCCAACACGTCACGAATGATACCGCCGACACATGCCGTGATGACGCCCATCATCATCGCGGGCAGCAAAGGCACGCCAAGCGTAAGCGATTTCCAAGTGCCAAATACTGCGTAAATGGCGATGCCCACGGCGTCAAACCAGTCGAGAGCGCGGGCATTCCAGACAGTGCGGGGCGTGACCCAGACGAGCCCTGCGGTGATGAGGCAAGTGGCTGCGACGCGCCAGTCTTGGACCCAAAATACGGGCGCGCCAATCAGCAGGTCCCGCACTGTGCCGCCACCGACGCCTGTGACAAGCGCGAAGAATGAGAATGTAACGAGCGTTTGCTGCCGTTGTGCAGCGGCCAAGGCCCCAGAGGCCGCAAAAACAGCAATGCCAAACAGATCCAGCCACGAAAGCATAGCTGGGCCGATTTGGACAGCTTGCGTCATCATCACATGTGGATCGGCTTGCCCGTGACGGCCATTGCCGCTTCCTTCAATGCCTCTGCATGTGTCGGGTGCGCGTGGCAGGTATAAGCAATATCTTCCGACGTTGCGCCAAATTCCATCGCGGTGCACGCTTCGGCAATCATGGCTCCAGCAATTGACGCAATGATGTGGACGCCTAAAACACGGTCGGTCTTCGCATCCGCAATGACCTTCACAAAACCATCTGTGTCGCGGTTGGTTTTTGCGCGGCTATTTGCCATCATTGGGAATTTACCGACTTTAACCTCTCCGCCCGACGCAGCCGCTTTTTCTTTAGCTTCTTCTTCGGTCAAGCCAACGCTAGCGATTTCAGGATAGGTATAGACAACGCCCGGAATGACGTCATGGTTGACGATGCCGGTCAGGCCAGCGACAAATTCCGCTGCCGCAATGCCTTCGTCCTCAGCCTTGTGCGCAAGCATTGGGCCGGGGCAAACATCGCCCACGGCATAGATGCCCGAAACATTTGTTTGGAAATCATGGCCGATCTCAATTTGGCCACGCGCGTTGAGCGTGAGCCCCGCCTTATCCAACGCAAGACCATCGGTGTTAGCGCGGCGACCAATGGCGACAAGGACGCAATCGGCCTCAATGGTTTCGCTGGCACCGCCACCGGAGGGCTCGACAGTCAATGTTGCAGTAGCGCCCTTGACCTTTGCGCCAGTGACCTTTGTTCCGGTGCGGATGTTGAAGCCTTGCTTCTTGAAAATCTTGGCCGCTTCCTTGCGGACCTCGCCGTCCATGCCGGGCAAAATCTGGTCAAGATATTCAACCACGGTGACTTGTGCGCCAAGGCGCAGCCATACGCTGCCAAGCTCAAGGCCAATAACTCCGCCGCCGATCACGACCATATGCTTTGGCACGCGCGGCAAAGCCAATGCGCCGGTTGAATCGACGATAACTTTCTGGTCAATCTCAACGCCCGGCAGCGGCATGACAGAGGAGCCAGTTGCGATCATGATATTCTTTGCGGTGTAGCTTTTGCCTGCAACATCCAGGCTGTTTACTGAGGTAAAGGCCGCGTGTCCCTTAAGCCAGTCGACCTTGTTCTTTTTGAACAGAAACTCAACACCGCCCGTCAATTCGCCAACGGCCTTTGCCTTTTCGGCATGCATCTGGTTCAAATTGAGGGAGACGCCCTTGAAATCAATCCCGAACTTGGCAAGCGAACCCGATTGCGCTTCATGAAACATCTCGGACGCGTGCAGCAACGCCTTCGACGGAATACACCCGACGTTCAGGCACGTGCCGCCCAAGGTTTCCCGACTTTCAACGCAAGCAGTCTTCAGTCCGAGTTGTGCAGCACGGATTGCGGCAACATAGCCGCCAGGACCTGCACCAATAACGATCAGGTCGTAATCATGTTCTGCCATGGCTCAGGCTCCTTAAAGGTCGATCAACAACCGGGTCGGGTCTTCAATCGCCTCTTTGACGATTTTCAGGAAAGTAACGGCCTCGCGGCCGTCGATAAGGCGATGGTCATAGCTTAACGCCAAATACATCATTGGCCGCACAACAACTTGTCCATCGCGCACAACGGCACGGTCTTCGATACGGTGAAGGCCAAGCACTGCCGATTGTGGCGGGTTGATGATCGGAGTCGACATCAAGCTGCCGAACACGCCGCCATTGGAAATCGTGAACGTACCGCCGGACATGTCGTCCATAGTCAATGTGCCAGCTTTTGCCTTTGCGCCAAAATCACCAATGGCTTTCTCGATTTGCGCAAAGCTCATCGCATCCGCGTTGCGTATGACAGGAACAACAAGGCCATTTGGTGCGCTGACCGCGACCGAGACGTCGAGATAATTATGATAGACGATTTCATCGCCATCAATTTGCGCGTTGACAGAAGGCACATCGCGCGCGGCCAAAGCAACGGCTTTTGTGAAGAAGCCCATGAAGCCCAACCTGACCCCATGCTTTTTCTCAAACAGGTCCTTGTAGGTCGCGCGCGCTTCCATCACCGCTGACATGTCGACATCGTTGAACGTCGTCAGCAACGCAGCAGTGTCCTGAGCGGACTTTAGCCGTTTAGCAATTGTCTGGCGCAGACGTGTCATCTTCACACGTTCTTCTTGGCGCGCATGCGCAGCGGCAGGGGCCGGTGCAGCCAGTGCTGCTACATCTGCAGATGGAGTAGGCGCACCCTTGGCAGCAGCGACAACATCTTCCTTAGTCAGGCGGCCATCTTTGCCCGTGCCCTTAATCTTGCTTGGGTCAATGCCAAGTTCAAGGACCAGGCGGCGCACGGAAGGGGAGAGCGGCAGGTCATTATTCTCTACCTGTGCAACAGGCATGGGGGCGGCTGTGGTCGTGATAGCTGGTGCAATCGCCGCCGCAACGGGAGCAGGCGCGGGCGCAGATGCACTGTTTCCAGCGTCTATGGACCCAATAACCGCTCCGACATTGACCGTCGCGCCTTCTTCAACGGCATATGCACCCATGATGCCAGCAACCGGGGAGGGCACCTCAATCGCCACCTTGTCTGTTTCTAGGCTGGCAATAGGCTCATCAATGGCCACTGCCTCGCCGGGCTTTTTTAACCACTGGCCAAGGGTCGCCTCGGTAATCGATTCGCCCAATACGGGGACTTTAACTTCAGTGCTCATAATTTTATCCTCGCTTGGATGGAGGGGTAATTGACTTGGTTCCGCCAGTCCTCTGGCGACGAATTTCACCGCGGACATTGTGGCCTAAGGCATCTGCGACCAATGCGGCCTGTTCGGCCTGATGGCGCTTTGCAAGGCCGGTTGCTGTCGCCGCGGCTGCCCTGCGCCCTGCGTAGCGCGCACGCGTTGGACCCACACAAGCCTTGGAAAGGCATTCTTCCAGATAGGGATCGACGAATGTCCAGCTGCCGGCATTGCGCGGCTCTTCCTGCGCCCAGACGATATCTTCCAAATTGGTCATGCGCTTTAGGCGAACAATTAATGGCTCTGCTGGGAATGGGTAAAGCTGTTCGATCCGCACAATGCTGGTCGTTTTGTCGCCCGAAGCATCGCGCGCTTCCATTAGGTCATAAGCAACCTTGCCGGAACACAATACCAGTCGCCTGATGTCCTTGTCGGCTGGCGCATTGGGATCGGACAAAATACGCATGAAGTGGCTTTCGCCTAAGAAATCCTCTGCTTTTGAAACTGCCATTCTATGCCGCAACAGGGACTTTGGAGTCATGACGATGAGCGGTTTGCGGAACGGGCGGGCCATTTGCCGGCGCAGCAAGTGGAAATAATTTGCCGGCGTGGTGCAGTTTGCGACTTGGATATTATCCTCGGCACACAATTGCAGGAAGCGTTCAAGCCGCGCTGAGCTATGCTCCGGGCCTTGGCCTTCATAGCCATGGGGCAGCAGCATCACCAAGCCGTTGGCCCGAAGCCATTTGGCCTCACCCGCCGCGATGAACTGGTCAATCATGGTCTGCGCGCCGTTCACGAAGTCGCCAAATTGCGCCTCCCAAAGAACAAGCGTTTTAGGCTCGGCACCGGCATAGCCATATTCGAAACCAAGCACGCCAAATTCCGATAACGGACTGTCGAGAATTTCAAACCGGCCATGTGGCAGCGTCGCAAGTGGAACATATTTGTCTTCAGAGGTCTGGTCGACCCAGACACCGTGCCGCTGACTGAATGTGCCGCGGCCTGAATCCTGACCGGAAAGACGCACGCCATAGCCTTCGGAAAGCAGCGACCCGAAGGCAAGCGCTTCACCCGTTGCCCAATCGAAATTCTCACCAGTGCTCAACATGGTCTTTTTTGCATCCAGCACGCGACTTAATGTCGGATGGATATTGTGGCCGTCAGGCACCGTCGTAAGCGTTCGGCCAAGGCTGTCGAACAATTTGCGCGCGATACCCGTTGGCACATTGCGCCGCGCAGTTTCGGGATCCGCAGGTTTAGAAAGGCCAGACCAGCGCCCCCCGAACCAGTCGGCAGCATTGGCTTTATAATTTGCGGCGCTGGCAAATTCTTGCTCAAGCGTTTGGACAAAGCGCATCGCGTGTTCGTTCGCCCAATCAGCATCAATTACGCCTTCGGTCTGAAGACGTTTGGCGTATAAATCGCTGACGGCTGGATGGCCCTTAATGACCTTGTACATCAATGGTTGCGTAAAGCTGGGTTCGTCGCCTTCATTATGGCCGAAGCGGCGATAGCACCACATATCGATAACGATGTCGCGGTGGAATGTCTGACGGAACTCGATTGCAATCTTGCACGCAAATGTAACCGCTTCAGGATCGTCGCCATTGACGTGGAAGATCGGCGCTTGGACGCCCTTTGCCACATCGGAAGGATAAGGCGATGACCGCGCATATTGCGGGCTGGTGGTAAAGCCAACCTGATTGTTAACGATGAAGTGCAGGCAGCCGCCCGTATTATATCCACGAATGCCCGAGAAGCCGAGGCATTCCCATACGATGCCTTGGCCAGCAAACGCCGCATCTCCGTGCAGCAGTACTGGCAAAACCTGCTCATGCTTTGCAAGATCGTCACGCGCAGTTTGGTTGGCACGCACCTTACCAAGAACAACCGGGTTAACTGCCTCAAGATGTGACGGGTTCGGAACAAGGCTCATATGCACCTTGATGCCGTCAAACTCGCGGTCAGTGCTGGTGCCGAGATGGTATTTGACATCGCCTGAGCCGCCGACATCATCAGGATTAGCGCTGCCGCCAGAAAATTCGTGGAAGATGATGCGATAGGGCTTTGCCATCACATTGGCGAGTACGTTCAAGCGGCCGCGGTGCGGCATGCCATAGACGATTTCACGCACCCCAAGCTGGCCACCATATTTGATCACCGCTTCAAGCGCTGGGATCATGGATTCGCCGCCATCAAGGCCGAAACGCTTTGTGCCCACATATTTGCGGCCTAGGAATTTTTCATACTGCTCGGCTTCAATCACTTTGCCGAGAATGGCTTTCTTACCCTCTGGCGAGAACTGAATGGCGGCATCTTTGCCCTCCATCCGCTCCTGCAAAAACCGACGTTCTTCGACGTCTGAAATATGCATATACTCAAGGCCAACTGGCCCGCAATAATTGGCACGCAGAGTGTCGACGAGCTCGCGGACGGTGGTCCACTCGAGACCAAGCGTTCCGCCAACATAGACGCGCTTGTCTAGATCTACTCCCGAAAAGCCATGATATTCAGGCGTAAGGTCGGCGGGTATTTCCTGCTTCGACAGGCCAAGCGGATCAAGATTAGCAGCGAGGTGCCCGCGCACGCGATATGTACGCACCAACATCATCGCGCGGATCGAATCGCTTGCCGCTGCAACCGCGTCCGCTTCAGCCATAGGCTTGCCAGCGGCTTTGGCCGCGGCCTTCACTTCAACCGCCATCTGCGTGGGGTCAAGCGATGCCGTCAGGTCGTCCGTTGCCGATAATGGCCAGTTTGAGCGCGCCCAGCTTGGGCCCCGCTCCGCTTCGAAATCCTGAATTTCTACGCCCATCCTACTTCTCCAAATCCGCCCCGTCAGCGGGGAGGGGGCATCCGGCACTTACGCACTGGTTGCACCTCCTCGCGCGGGGGAAGGATTATAAGTTACCGCTTCAAAACTTCGACTAATGTCTTGCCGAGTAAGGATGGCGATGGCGATACGCGGATACCCGCCGCTTCCATCGCTGCGATCTTGCTTTCTGCATCACCCTTGCCGCCCGAGACAATGGCACCAGCATGGCCCATCCGGCGGCCCGGAGGCGCCGTGCGACCAGCAATAAAACCGGCCATTGGCTTTTTGCGGCCCTTTTTGGCTTCGTCGATCAGGAACTGCGCCGCTTCTTCTTCTGCGCTGCCGCCGATTTCACCGATCATGATGATCGACTTGGTGGCATCATCGGCGAGGAACAGCTCAAGGCAATCAATGAAGTTGGTGCCGTTAACGGGGTCGCCGCCAATGCCGACCGCAGTGGTCTGGCCAAGGCCTTCGGCTGTTGTCTGGAACACGGCTTCATAGGTCAAGGTGCCCGAACGCGAGACAACGCCCACCGACCCTGCCGAAAAAATGCTGCCTGGCATGATGCCGATCTTGCATTCATTCGGTGTCAAAATGCCGGGGCAGTTCGGGCCAATCAGGCGTGATTTAGAACCCGAAAGCGCGCGCTTCACCTTCACCATGTCGAGAACCGGAATGCCCTCGGTGATGCAAACGATAAGCGGGATTTCTGCGTCAATGGCTTCAAGGATCGAGTCCGCAGCAAAGGGAGGGGGCACATATACGACCGACGCATCTGCACCGGTCACTTGCTTGGCCTCAAGTACAGTGTCAAACATCGGCAAGCCGATATGCGTTGTTCCACCCTTACCCGGGGTAACGCCGCCCACCATTTGTGAGCCATAAGCCAGCGCCTGTTCGGTATGAAAAGTCCCAGTGGCGCCGGTCATGCCCTGCGTGATGATTTTAGTATGTTTATTGACGAGGATGCTCACAAACGTCTCCTGAAATCTTGGGGTGCGCTTAGGTAAGCGACGGGTCGATGGCCTTGCACGCGACCAGCAATTCTTTAACGGCATCCACGCTGACGGCGAGGTTGGATTTGGCTTCATCATCAAGTGCGATCTCGACAATTTTCTCAACGCCGCCAGCACCGATCATCACGGGTACGCCAACATAAAGATTGTCGACGCCATATTGGCCAGTCAGGTGGGCCGCTGCGGGCAGAACGCGCTTTTGATCGTAAAGATAGGCTTCGGCCATTGCGATGCCGCTCGTGGCTGGCGCGTAATAAGCCGAACCAGTCTTGAGCAGAGCGACGATTTCGCCACCACCGCTGCGGGTGCGCTGAACGATCGCGTCAATGCGATCCTGCGTCGACATGCCCATCGCGATAAGGTCCGGCACTGGAATGCCTGAAACGGTCGAATATTGAATGACTGGAACCATCGTGTCGCCATGACCGCCCAGCACAAAGCTGGTGACGTCTTTGACCGAAACTTGAAATTCATCGGCGAGGAAATGGCTGAAGCGTGCCGAGTCCAAAACGCCGGCCATGCCGACGACCATATGGTGTGGGAGGCCGGAGAATTCACGCAACGCCCATACCATCGCATCGAGCGGGTTGGTGATGCAGATGACAAATGCATTTGGTGCGTTGGCCGCGATACCTTCACCCACTGCCTTCATGACCTTTAGATTGATGCCAAGCAAATCATCGCGGCTCATGCCGGGCTTGCGTGCAACGCCAGCGGTTACGATGATGACATCCGCGCCTGCGATGTCGGCATAATCATTGGTGCCAGTAATCTTTGAATCAAAACCCTCAACCGGGCCGCATTGCGACAGGTCAAGCGCCTTACCTTGGGGGACGCCTTCGACAACGTCGAAAAGGACGATGTCGCCAAGGCCCTTTAATGCTGCGAGATGGGCGAGGGTGCCGCCGATATTACCGGCGCCGATGAGTGCAATTTTCTTGCGAGCCATGAAAAAACTGTCCTTCCCTAGGGGCTTTGAGCGGAATTACGGCGGCGTTACGCCGATTCCCGCTCAATAACAACCCAATAAAGGCACGAAGTTAACGCTTTTTCTGATAACAGTTCGCAGTAGCGATAGGGGGTGGGGTTTGGTCGTCAGGTGCCAGCGACCCGTCGCAGCATCTCCATCCAGGTGGGGACTTGACCGTGAAATCCTTCGGCCCAGACGCGCTCATCTAAACCATGTGCACCTTCCCGCTGGCCGACAATGCCCCATAGGCCGCCAAAGCCATAAACGGGAATACCGGCGGCACGTAAGAATGCGCCATCGGTTGCGCCAGCGGATTGAAACGGCAGAACGGGCGCATTGGGGAAGCGTGTGGCAACCGCAGCCCGATAGGCCTGCGTTATGTCGTCGCGCATGGGCGACGGTGCGGTTTCGGGGGTTTGCGATCCTTCCACCGCAGTAACAGTGACATCTGGTCCCGACAGCGCCTGCAATTGCTGCCGGACCTCTTCAATCTTCACACTGGGAAAAATGCGGCAGTTTACATTGGCTTCGGCCTTTTGCGGTAGGGCATTTGGTGCATGCCCGCCCGATAGCATAGTTGCAACGCATCGGGTGCGCGTACTGCCGGGGTCCATAGCTTCCAAGAGGTCTGCGGTTTCGCGGTCCTGAGGATCGGCAAGAAATCGACGCACGAGCTCACCATATTGGCCGCTGTCACCCTTTGCGAGTATCTCGTAACTGGCACGCGTGGCGTCGTTGATCATGGCGGGGAAACGGTGCCGTTCAATCGCCGTCAAGGCGCTGGCGAGCGCGTATATAGCATTATCAGGACGCGGCGTGCTGCTGTGTCCGCCGCGATTGACCGCCGTAAGCCGGAAGTCGGCATAGGTTTTTTCCGCAATCTGAATGCCAAAACCTTCAACGCGTCCATCGGGAAAAACTGACCCACCACCTGCATCACCGTTCAACGCATATTCGGCGTCAATTAGGTCGCGCCATTCACTCGCCGCCCGCCGGGCGCCATTGCCGATGGTTTCTTCGTCCCCGGTAAACAGCACGATGATATCCCGCGCTGGCGCAAATTTTTCGGCGTGCAAATATTGCAGGGCGAGGACAATACCCGTCAACGCAGCCTTATTATCATTCGAACCACGCCCCAGATAATAGCCGCCTTCTTCGCGGAACTGGAACGGCGGATACTTCCAATCGCTTGCCTTGGCCGCGACGACATCCATATGTGCCATCAGCAATATGGGCTTTTTGCCCGACGGCTTGGCTGCGGGCCAGCGCGCGATTAATGTCTGGGTATTATCATGATCTTTGACGATGACATTTGTGATTCCGGCTTTACGGAATTCTGACGTCAATAGCCTAGTCAGCTTTTTGAATTCTGCAGGTTGCCCTTCTACCGTCGGAATTTCCACAATCTTTGCAAACAGGTCACGCTCGGCTGCTTTCTGCGCACTTGACGCCTGCGCGTTGGCAGTAGTGGTCAGTCCCAATAAGCCAGCCAATAATAACGTCTTATGTCCCATCAAATCTCTCCCTTGTGTGCCATGCTAACGCGGGCCATGCCCTTCCGCCAGATAATCCTCCGACTGCATTTCCATCAGGCGGGATACGGTGCGATCAAATTCAAACCGCCCATCGCCTTGCGGATACAAATGATCTGGCTCTGCATTCGCGCTTGCAAGCAGCTTTACGCGATACTCGTATAGCGCATCGATTAACGTCACAAACCGCGCCGCTTCATTACGGTTATGCGGACCCAAAACCGGGATTCCGACTATGAAGACGGTGTGAAAGCGCCGAGCAATGGCGAGGTAATCCGCAGCCCCGCGTGCTTCGACACATAGACGCTTGAACGAGAACACCGCAACGCCTTTCAGCGCTTTGGGCACATGCAACATGCGCCCGCCACCCAAGTCCATTTCCAACGCCGGCACATGCCCGCGATCCTCGGGCGGATAATCGGTCATGCGGAAAAATGTCTCAGAAAGCGCTGCCGTCGCCTCGGGACCATTGGGTACAAGCCAGATTTTCGCGCTACCCAATCGGTCCCGCCTGTAATCCGTCGGCCCATCAAGCGTGATGATATCGAGCCGGTCTTTGACTAAAGCAATGAAGGGCAGAAACAGTTGTCGGTTGAGGCCGTCTTTATACAGGTCATCGGGATGACGGTTAGATGTTGTGACAACAGTAACACCCGCGGCGATAAGGCCAGCAAAAAGTCGCGACATGATCGCCGCGTCTGCCATATTATTCACCACCATTTCGTCAAAGCACAACACATGCGCTTCGTCCGCCAATGCGGCGACGATCGGTGGGATTGGGTCGCTCTCTTCCTTCACACGCTCGGCGCGAAGCCGGGCATGGATCTCAAGCATAAACTCATGGAAATGCGCACGGCGTTTGCGCTTGATCTGAACGCTGTCGAAAAACAGGTCCATCAGCATGGATTTACCGCGCCCAACGCCACCCCAAAGATATAGTCCGCGTGCAGGGTCGGGTTTACGTCCCAAGAATCGCCAAATAGTGCTTCCACGCGGTGGAATGGCCTCAACCTCGGTTTGCACTTTGGCTAGTGCTGCCACCGCGGTTGCCTGGTCGGTGTCGGACCTTAGCTCGCCTGCCGCGACCAGTAAGTCGTATCTATCGGCGATACTAACCATAGCTATCTGCGGCGTCTGTCGCGCAAAAGGACCGGGAACTTCATCTTTTTGTCGGTTTGCGGATGGTACCGGAAAAGGCAGCAACGCGTTCATCGCCTTGCGAAACGATCCCGCGCATGAAGAGCAATCGCCCAGTTTCTTTTAGCAGCTCCACTTCGGCTTCAAGCGGTTCTCCAATGACGCCGGCACCGATAAATTGGACCGAAAGGTCGAGAGTAACCGCTGCCCCAGCCTTTATCAGGCCAAACATACGCGACGCCCCGAACATCGCCACATCGATAAACCCCAGAGTGACGCCGCCATGCACCGCGTTGCGCAAATTGCTGTGCCGGTGTTCCGGATACATGCGCAGGCGTGCCTTTTTATCGCCGTCGCTGCGCACCAGCATCTTACCCAGCACCGTGCCGTTGTACCGCGTGGCATCGGTCATCTGCCAGTTCAGCCAACCAGGATTATCCGGATCAGGGCTGCTGTCAAAAGCGGGTGTGTCCAACGGCCATCCTACACAATTAGAGTCTTACCAATAAAATTAAACGCTTAGAGGTGCCGTTCGGCAACCATCTTTTTCGTTTCCGCAATGGCCTTAGCTGGGTTCAAACCCTTGGGGCATGCGTTGGCGCAGTTCATGATCGTATGGCAGCGATAAAGACGGAATGGATCTTCCAGCTCGTCCAAACGCTCGCCAGCCATCTCGTCGCGGCTGTCCGCTAACCAGCGATAGGCTTGAAGCAAAATAGCGGGACCCAAAAACTTGTCGCTGTTCCACCAATAAGATGGGCAACTGGTCGAGCAGCAAGCGCACAATATGCACTCGTACAAGCCGTCTAGTTTCGCACGATCCTCTGGGGACTGAAGCCGCTCCTTACCAGATGGCTCAGGCGTTACAGTCTGCAGCCAAGGCTTGATAGAGGCATATTGCGCATAGAAATGGGTGAAGTCGGGGACGAGGTCCTTGATGACTTCCATATGCGGCAGGGGGGTAAGCGTGACTTCGCTTTTGCAGTCTTCAATTGCAGTGGTGCAGGCAAGGCCATTCTTGCCGTCAATATTCATAGAGCAAGAACCACAGATACCTTCGCGGCATGAACGACGGAACGTAAGCGACGCATCCTGTTCGCCCTTCATCTTGATCAACGCGTCGAGGACCATTGGTCCGCAATTTTCGGTATCGACCTCAAACGTGTCGTAACGCGGGTTTTCGCCGCTATCAGGATCGTAGCGATAGACCTTGAATGTCTTGGTCTTGCCGCCGGTTTTGGCAGCATGCGCAGTGCCCTTTTGGACTTTGCTATTCTTTGGAAGGAAGAAATCGGCCATATCAATATCCTGTGGACTCTAAAGTCGTGCATTTCCGTATCAGAATGATGCCCTAACCAAGCAGTTAAGCAATCACAAGCCCTCAACTGCGTCTGCTTTGGTTGCCTTTTCTGCAAGTCGGACACGCAGCTTGTCGATTTTGCGCCCATCCATGTCGACAACCTCGAAATGCCAGCCTTGATCAGTGAACGCCTCGCCCTCTTCGGGTAGGTGCCGCAATATGTGTAGGACGTGACCCGCAGCAGTGGCGTAGTCACGATCATCGGGGAGGTCGATTGACAATGCTTCTGCCATGGCGTCGGCTGACATCGCGCCAGACACAAGCATCGAACCGTCGTCTAAAGTGATGATGTTAGGCGCACTGCCTTGGGCCTGATCCGAAGCAAATTCACCTGCAATGGCCGCCAAAAGATCGTTCGGCGTAACAATGCCCTCGAAATGGCCATACTCGTCATGCACCAACAGCATCGGAACATCGGACGAACGCAATATTTCCAGCGCGTCCATAGCATCCAGCTGATCGGGAATGATCTCGGCGCGGCGCATCAACTTGCGAATGTCGAGCACCTCACCGCGGATCTGGGCCGCGACGATGTCGCGTGATTGCACGACACCAATGATGTCGTCGCCATCGTCGCCAGTTACAGGCAAGCGGGTATGGAGCGAATTCAAAAGCGAATCGCGCACGGTGCCTTCGGATGCGTCGGCAGAAATACGGTCGACATCGGTACGTGGTGTCATGACTTCCCGCACTGGCCGGTCGGCAAGCCTCACCACGCCCGCAATGACCTTATGTTCATGTTCTTCAATGATGCCGGCATGGGTAGCTTCGGCAAAGACCATCCGCAATTCTTCGGCACTCAATGCGTCGCGGCTATCCCGGCGCAGCCCAAGCGCGCGAAAAATAGTGGCGCTTGATTTGTCGAGTGTCCACACGATTGGCGCAGTAATGCGGGCCAGCAGCTCCATAGGGCCCGCCATGAAAACGGCGATTCTTTCGGGTGCAATCAGCGCAAATTGCTTTGGCACCAGCTCTCCGACGACCAATGACGCATAGGTCGTGATGCTGATGACGATGCCAAAGCCGAGCGTTTCGGACCATTCACGGCCGATGCCCCATAAGGCGATGCGATCAGCAACCGGGCCGCCCAATGTCGATCCCGAATATGCACCTGCAATAATACCAATGAGCGTTATGCCGATTTGCACTGTGGACAAGAATTTACCGGGGTCGCGCCCAAGCCTAAGTGCGGCCGCCGCCCCGCGTTTGCCGTCTTCTGCCATCGCTTTAAGCTTCGCTGTGCGCGCGGACACAATAGCAAGCTCCGACATCGCAAACACGCCATTCAAGGCGATAAGCGCTAGGATGATGGCGGCATCAAGCCACGGGAAAGGAAGAAGAGGCTCCATAAGGACGGGAGCGCCATAGAACCAAAAAGGGGCATTTGGCAACAAAATGCATAGCACCGCGTTATGGGGAAAGGATGCAACCGATTGAAATCATAATCTCAGGTTCATCGCAGGTGTCGTTTAAACGATGCTCATGTTGAAAGGGAAGATAATGAAAAAGAACCAAATGATTACGCTGGCACTTGTTGCAGCAATGCTTCCATTGTCGGCTTGCGTCACTGACCCTACGACCGGAAAGCGCACGATTTCTAAAGCAGCAATTGGTGGCATAGGCGGGGCACTGGGCGGGTATCTTCTTGGTGACTTAATCGGCGGCAAGCGCGATCGTACAGAAAAGATCGTCGGCGCCGGGATTGGCGCTTTGGCGGGTGCAGGCGCAGGATATTATATGGATGAGCAGGAAAAGAAACTGCGTCAGCAAACGGCCGGCACCGGCGTCAACGTGACTCGCGAAGGCGATAATCTTGTGCTCGATATGCCATCGGAAGTGACCTTCGGCGTCGACAGCGCGAGTATTGACGCTGGTTTCCGCAACACGCTTGACCAAGTCGCAGCGACGCTGACCCAATATGAAAAAACCTATGTCGATGTGATGGGCCACACCGATTCCACAGGGTCAGATACCTATAACCAGACATTGTCGGAACGCCGGGCCTCGGCAGTTGCCGATTATCTGTCGATACGCGGCGTTCAGTCAGCGCGCCTTGCAACGCGTGGTTATGGTGAAAGCCAGCCAAAGGCGAGCAACCTTGACGCCGCCGGTCGTTCGGCGAACCGCCGCGTCGAAATCCGCCTTGTACCTGTAACGCAAGGCTAATCGGTCTTAAACCGCAACACCTTGAAGCAATTTGGGCAGCGCTCCGCTTTCCCCCCGCGCCTCGGCCATGAAAAAGGCCTTCGCCGGCGCGGCGCGCTGCACCATTGCCATTCCAAAACGTCGCACCGCCGATGCCGTTTTTCCGGGAATCGAGAACAACCGGTTCAGCCCGTCTGTCGAAACCGCGATCAGCAATGTATCGATGCTGCGCCACCGGCCATAGCGATCAAGTAACTGCGCATCGCCGAAACAAAGGCCCAAACGCATGCCGTCGACCAAGACTTCAGTTAGCGCCGCCACGTCCCTAAGGCCCAGATTGAGCCCCTGACCTGCAATCGGGTGAATGCCGTGCGCACTGTCGCCAATCAGCACCATCCGTTCTGCGGTAATCGACGCGGCATGGTGGAAACCCAATTTGTAGGACGACAAAGGCGCGGACAATTCGACTTTGCCTAACAATCCGCCCATGCCTTTCTCAAGCTCGGCTGTGTACCCACGCGGGGATAGCTTCAAATAGCCTGCAGCATCCTCAGATTTGACTGACCAGACAAGCGCTGAACGATGGCGCCCATCCTCTGCATCCAGCATGGGCAGCACTGCAAACGGCCCCGTGGGGTAAAAGATTTCATATGCAATATTGTTATGCGGCAACTCGTGGTAAATCGCACCGACAATCGCATGATGCGCATATTGCCAGTGCGCGATGTGAATGCCGGCCTCTTCACGCGTTTCGCTCCTTCGGCCTTCGGCAACGATCATCAGGTCTGCCGTTAGCACCCGACCGCTTTCAAGGGTCACGGTTGCTGCGCCTGAATCGCGCGATTTGCTGATGATATTGGCGGGCATGTGCAACTGGATTGCGGCATGTTCCTGTGCGGCCCGGTACAATACGCCACGCAAATATCGACTTTCGAACATTTGGCCCAAAAATCCGTCATCCTCGGCTGGCGCGAAATCGAGCGATCCCGGTTTTAGGCTATCGCTGACCCAGATTTTCTCAATCGGGCAGCCTCTTCCCGCCAAGGCATCGCTAAGTCCGATTGCTTCGAATAATTTGTAGCTTGAGCTCGATATTGCAAAAGTGCGTCCATCATAAGCAGCGTCAAGCATGTTCGCTTGATCCGCGCGGTCAATGACATGGCTGGTGATGCCTTGCGCGGCGAGTGCCAGAGCCTGCGTCAGGCCAATAAGGCCACCGCCGATGATGATTACGTCTGCCTTGTTTTCCATGTCCTTCCTATGCCGCAAGGAAGCGCCGGATTCAAAGGGGGATTTTGACTGTAGCTTTCGTGCATGCGTTCCCCTTTTGCCCTGTAATACTTGACGGGGAGTCCGACGAAGGCGAAAAGGGGTGTATTCGGTCCTTTGCGACCTCCTACATACTGGCAATACCGACATGGCTTCGCGCGTTTCTAAATTTACCTCGAAATCGAACATGGCCAATTGGCGACAAATGATGCGCGCATCACTGATACGCAGCGGCGCGTTGCTCGGCGCCGCTGCTTTAGGGCTGTTTGCGCTGTTTTATGGGTTGGCGGTACTCAGCTACTCGGCTGCAGACGCCGCGTTTAACAGCGCAGCAGCGGACGTGCAGCATAACTGGATGGGTCAGGGCGGCGCGTATGTGTCCGATGCAATGTTGTTTGTCTTTGGTGTGCCAGCGATTTTTCTTTTTCCGCTGCTGTTGGTGTTTGCCCGACGTCTGTGGCGGGATGTGCCACAGCCCCAGTGGAGGCGGCAATTGGTCTTGTGCCTTATCGGAATGCTGCTGATCGGGTTTGGCATGGCCTATTGGCAACATAACAGCGACATCGGACTGCCCGCCGGATGGGGTGGAACAATTGCGCTGTTGTTAGACAATGGGACCAGTGCGCTTGTTGGCCAAATCAAGGGCGTATTCGGGACCTTGTTGCGCGTTCTCATCATTCTTGGCGCGTTGGTGGGCGGTGCTACGCTCGTTATTCGCTCGCTTCAGCTTGAACGGCCGCTGTTGCGCATTCCAACGCTCGCCATGCCGAAATTCGGCAGCGTCATGGGGGACGCCCACGCCTTGATGGGCGATGATTTGGCCCCGCCACAGATTGTCGAGCCTAAACCACCGCGCAAGTCGGTGGAGCCCGATCAACGCAAGCCGCCTGTTATTGAAGATCGCACGCAGGCACCGAAAAAAGCGGCATTTGCGACGGGCGCACGACAAGGCGACTTCTTCGGCAGCTTTGTTTTACCATCGCTTGAGTTGCTCGATCCGCCACCGGCCATCTCCGTGCCTAAACTTGATAAAGCTGCTCTTGAAGCAAATGCGCGGCTGCTTGAATCGGTTCTCGATGATTTCCACGTCAAAGGGCAGATTGTGGCGGTGCGGCCAGGCCCGGTGGTCACAATGTACGAACTTGAACCTGCGGCTGGTATTAAATCAAGCCGTGTCATTCAATTGGCCGAAGATATTGCGCGCAACATGTCGGCGTTGTCGGCGCGTGTTTCGACCATCCCGGGACGGACGGTCATGGGTATTGAGCTTCCCAATGCACACCGTGAGGCTGTGGTTTTTCAGGAAATGGTGGGGTCCGATGCTTTTGCCGAGCAGAAGGGCGCATTGCCAATAATCTTGGGCAAGAACATTTCCGGCGACCCCGTCATAGCTGATCTTGCCCCAATGCCCCATCTTTTGGTCGCAGGGACAACGGGGTCGGGCAAATCGGTTGGCCTCAATTGCATGATATTGTCGTTGCTATACCGCCTGACGCCGGACCAGTGCCGGATGATCATGATCGATCCCAAGATGCTTGAATTGAGTAGCTATGACGATATCCCGCATTTGTTGTCGCCTGTTGTAACGGAGCCTGCAAAAGCCATTCGCGCACTTAAATGGGCAGTGGAGCAGATGGAGGAGCGTTACCGGATGATGTCCTCGCTTGGCGTGCGCAATCTTGCGAACTTTAATGAAAAGGTTCGTAACGCAGCGGCAAAAGGTGCGCCATTGGGACGCAAGGTGCAGATCGGTTACGACCCGATGACTGGCCAGCCACAATATGAGGAAGAAAGCCTCGCTTACGAGCCGATGCCGCAGATTGTGGTTATCGTCGATGAGCTTGCTGACCTCATGATGACTGCAGGAAAGGAGGTTGAATTCCTTATTCAACGCCTAGCACAAAAGGCGCGCGCCGCGGGCATCCACCTGATTATGGCAACGCAGCGACCTTCGGTAGATGTCATCACGGGTGTCATCAAGGCAAACTTGCCCACGCGTATCTCGTTCCATGTGACATCGAAAATCGACAGCCGGACAATTCTAGGGGAGCAAGGGGCAGAGCAACTCTTGGGTAAGGGCGACATGCTATATATGGCGAGTGGCCGAGGGCTGACGCGCATTCACGGCCCCTTTGTGTCCGATGATGAAGTGCGGCGCGTGGCGGACCATTGGCGTGGCCAAGGTCAGCCTGATTATATCCAGGCTGTGACGGAAGAACCTGAAGAGGGCGGCTTTGACTTTGGCGGCATGGGCGGTGACGATAGCGAAGAAGACTCACAATATCGCAAGGCGTGCCAAATTGTGTTCGAAAGCCAGAAGGCATCCACAAGCTGGATACAGCGCCAATTGCGCATTGGCTATAACAGCGCAGCGCGGCTAATTGACCGGATGGAGGAGGATGGTTTCATCAGCGCTCCGAACCATATCGGCCGCCGTGAAGTGCTGCGTGACCGGAACGGCGACCCAATTTAGGCGTTAAGACGGGGTTCAAGGCAAGCGCGATAATGGTCGCCGCACCCTCTCCAAGGAAATAAAGATGATATATCTGAAATATGCCCTGTTTTTCGCGCCGATGGCGCTGGTTGCGACCGTGCCAACGACTGCACAATCCTCGTCTGCGCGTTTGGCGCGCGTCGTGGCGCACATGAAAGCGGTTGGCACGATGTCGGCTAACTTTACCCAGGCGGATCGAAACGGAAGGGTATTAACGGGTAAGCTACTTCTAAAACGCCCGGGCCAAGTGCGTTTTGAATATCAAAAGGACGTGCCGTTGCTAATCGTGGCCGATGGCCGCGCGCTAACCATGGTGGATTACGAGGTAAAACAAGTGCAGCGTTGGCCAATCCGCAACAGTCCGCTTGCCGCGTTGCTTGACCCAGGTCAGGATCTCGCTCGCTATGGCAAGGTTATTCCTTCGTCTACTGATGACATCATCAGCGTTGAAGTCCGCGATGCAAAACGGCCTGAATTCGGCACAATCACTATGATCTTCGTCGCCAAACCCGGAGCTCCGGGCGGCCTAACGCTAAATGGTTGGGTCGCGCTGGATTCAAAAAACAACCGGACCAGTCTTCGGCTAAGCGACATCAACTATAATGGTCCGATCGGTCAAAACGCGTTTACATGGAAAGACCCGCGCCCTGTTCGCAGAAAATCTTAGGCCTGGCGACGAACCGATGCTGAGGGCCGACAAACTGCAGCGGGATAGCTATTTGTTCATCTGAACGACAGGAAAGCAGCCCTATAAAGAGATGGTCAGCGGTAGAGAGTTCGTGTGGTTTCCCCCCTGTTGCCCACGGAATTATATCATCGCTGATACCCGCGTGACGAACGCAAGCTTAGCCCTCATCCCATATGCCCCCGGGATGAGGGTTTTGCTTTTTTGGGCTGATGTGCCTTCACTGGCTTGCTCCAACGGCTTCTGACATCTAGGGCCGTATTCCTATGTCCCAGACCATTCGCATCGCCTCGTGGAATATAAACTCGGTTCGCGCCCGTATCGACATCGTTGAGCGGTTCTTGAAGGAAGAAGCGCCGGACGTTTTGTGTCTTCAAGAAACCAAGGTTATCGACAGCCTGTTTCCCGAAGGATTGTTTCGGCAACTGGGCTATCGTCATTTTGTTGTGAACGGCATGCCCATGCATCATGGTGTCGCCATCGTCAGCAAATTGCCCCTGATCAACCGCCGTGTCGAAGACTGGCAAGCCAATGGCGAAGCCCGACATGTTGGCGCAGAAATCAACATCGACGCCGCCAAAGGTGTTCGGATCGACAATGTCTACATCCCCGCTGGCGGCGAAGTACCGGACAGTGAGGTCAATTCCAAATTTGGCCAGAAATTGAGCTTCCTAAAACGTATGGCCGAATGGTCGCGTAATGTTACTCAGCCAACTATCCTGACCGGCGATTTCAACGTCGCTCCGCTCGAACAGGATGTTTGGAGCCACAAGCAATTGGTGAATGTCGTTAGCCACACGCGGGTTGAGCTTGAGCATTTGGCTGAAATTCAGGCAGCAGCCGACTGGGTGGATATTGCACGGCATTTTGTAGACCCATCGAAAAAGCTTTATACGTGGTGGAGCTACCGCGCACAGGATTGGGAAACATCCGACCGTGGGCGTAGGCTTGACCACATGTGGGTGACGCCCGACCTCAAGGAAAATGCAAAGGCACATATCGTGCACAAACATGTGCGTGGCTGGGGCAAGCCGTCTGACCATGCACCTATAGTGACGGAATTCGCCTTTTGAGCGGCCCCAGCGCAGCGTTGGGAGACCCGCGCCGCGCAGCGGTCGCGATTGACGCGCTGCGCCGCGGCTGGCCAGTTACCGTTCAGCATTTGGACAAGCTGCTGACCGTAATGGCGGTCGAAACGGCCCAAGATATTTCTGGCGCCCATGCGATGTTGCTTTCGGCAAGCCGCGCCGCGACACTAAAATTAACAAATCAGCGCGCTGCGGCGGATGGCGCCCATCCGGTGCTGATCAAGGCGCCTGCTGACCTCAACCTGAACCTCGCATTGGCGATTGCCGACCCAAGTCTTGACCTCGCATACCCGATGAAGGGCCCCTTTGCAGCGTTGGCCTTGGACGAGGGCCAATCTGCTGCTGCGGCCATCGAGCTTGCGCGGTTGGCCGGCCTGCTCCCTGCGTTTCTTGTGTTGGGGGGCGCTCATGCGAATCCGGTTTATGTTAGCCCGCTAGATGTCGCAGCGTTTGATGACAGCGGCGCCCTGCGCATTGCGGCGCGCGCCAAGTTGCCCGTTGCTGCAAATGCCGATGCGGAGATTGTAGCGTTCCGGACAGCCGTCGATGCGTCCGACCATGTGGCGTTGTTGATGGGCACGCGCGACTCTTCGCCGCCCGTCGTCAGGCTGCATAGCGAATGTCTAACAGGTGATGTTCTCGGCAGTCTCAAATGCGATTGTGGTCCGCAATTGCATGAGGCGCTGCAGCAAATTTCGGACGCGCGGTGGGGAATATTATTATATCTGCGGCAAGAGGGGCGCGGAATTGGTCTGATTAACAAATTGCGGGCTTATGCGCTTCAGGATCAGGGCTTTGACACCGTTGACGCCAATACCCGGCTTGGCTTTGCCATAGACGCCCGCGACTTTTCGGTTGCCGCGCGGATGCTTCAGTTACTCGGCGTCGAACGGGTGCGCTTGCTCACCAACAATCCTGAAAAAGTTGGCGGCCTGCAAGATGCCGGCATTACGGTTGAGGAACGCTTACCCCTTAAGATCGTCGCCAATCCGCATAATGCGCATTATCTCGAAACTAAGAAAAGCCGCACAGGGCATGCGCTGTAAACTTTGTTAAAAGGGGCGCGGCAGTCCACGGGGATCTTCCGATCCTTCGGGTGCAGGCCGAGGTTCCCGTCGTCCGCCGATAGCCCGTTCAATAAATGCGTCATCCAGTGGCTGGGGTTCATTCGTTGGCTCCAGCTGCGGGTCCTCAATCATGGGGTCACCCTCAATCGGCATCCCGTTTTCATCCAGCTGCAGCAGTGCTTCTTCGCCAAGCAAGGGCTCTTCGCCTTCAAGCCTTTCGGGGAACGTGACTTCAGTCGCGAATTTTTCAACTGGGCGATTTGCTACCGCAATGCGCATATATGCCGCCCATGCTTGCGCCGGCGCGCGTCCGCCTTCAAGCCCGCCAATTGACCGCGCGTCATCGCGGCCCATCCATACACCAGTAGTAAGTCCGCTGGAAAAGCCCAGGAACCAACCGTCCTTGTTGCTTGAAGTTGTACCAGTCTTGCCCGCAACGGGTCGCCCGATGTTGGCGGCGCGTCCAGTGCCCGTGGCGACGGCGCTCTGCATCAAATCGGTTATGGCGCCGGCAACCCAACCGTCCACCAATTGCACCGAACTGGAAGGCTTGGCTGCGTACAGCGTCTCGCCGTCAATCGTTGTGACTTTGGAGATACCATAAGGGGTAATACTGCGCCCCTTAGCCGCGACAGCGGCGAACGCCTGAGTCATATCGATCACGCGCGCTTCCGAAGTACCGAGAACCATGGACGGCTGTGTGTTAATGGGTGTGGTTATGCCGAACCTACGCGCCATATTGGCTATGCTGCTGGTACCGACTTCCTGCCCGATTTGCGCAGCCACTGTATTTTTCGAGTAGGCAAAGGCCGTTCGCAACGAAATGGAACCAGCATATTTACCACCGCTGTTTTTGGGTTGCCAGCCGCCGATTTCGACGGGCTTGTCCTCGACCATGTCTTCGGGGCGAAACCCGGCTTCTAAGGCGGTCAAATAAACGAATAGCTTCCACGCAGAGCCAGGTTGCCGGACAGCAGTTACTGCGCGGTTATAGTTGCTGGTGATATAGTCTGTCCCGCCAACCATAGCTTTAACCGCGCCATCGCGATCAATAGAGACCAAGGCGCCCTGCGCGCCGCGCGGGACATTTGCGGCTATTGCTGCGGTTGCTGCGCGCTGCATTTTGAGGTCAAGCGTTGTCCAGACATCTATAGGCTTTTCGGTTTCATCAATAAGGCCGTTCAGTTGCGGCAAAATCCAATCCGTGAAGTAGCGCACGCTATCTTGCGGCGATTCTGCGGCGAGCTTTACATCGGCTGGTTTAACGCCTGCCGCTTCTGTTGCGGTAATCATGCCTGCATCTTGCATGACAGCGACAACCACTTTGGCGCGTTCGACTGCTGCTTGCGCATCGGCCGTTGGAGCGTAACGCGAGGGTGCCTTGACGAGGCCAGCAATGATGGCGGCTTCGGCCAAACTGATATTTTCAGCGCCATGGTCGAAGAATTTCTGGCTCGCCGCATCAATGCCGTAAGCGCCGCCGCCGAAATAGACTTTGTTCAGATACAATTCGAGAATTTGGTCCTTGGAAAATTTTGTTTCCATGGCCAGCGCCAGAATGATTTCCCGGATCTTACGCCCAAACTCTTTGTTGCTGTTCAAATATATGTTGCGTGCAAGCTGCTGGGTGATGGTTGAGCCACCTTGGGTCCAGCGGCCCTGCACTGCCCGCGCGTAAAATGACCGCGTTATGCCGATTGGGTCAACGCCAGGATGCATATAGTAACGGCGATCCTCCACCGCGACCATTGCATCCTTCATTTCAGAGGGCAGTTGATTAATCGTAAGCCAACGGCCGAAGCTCGGGCCAAGCGATTGGATGACCGTGCCGTCGGCGGCACGTATGCGGATCATCTGCCCATTGGGCGATGCCTTCAAATCTTCAAAGCTGTCGATTTCGCTGCGTGCTATGGCGACGAAAATACCAAGCACCATGATACCCAGAAAAGTAGCGATAACGCCCGCTTTGACGATACGGTAAAACCACGTTCCCATTGGGCTTCGTTCTTTCGAAATCTTGCGTGCGCCTGCCATCCGCGGAGTGTTAATCGGTCATGGACTCGGCGACAAGCGGCTTCTTATTCGGGATCGAAAGCGAGCGCCGCGCTATTGATGCAATAGCGCAAGCCAGTTGGGCCTGGACCATCTGGGAATACATGCCCCAAATGCCCCTCACAGGCTCCGCAGCGCACCTCTGTGCGCACCATTCCATGCGAGACGTCCTTATGCTCCTCGACCATAGTGCTATTGGCTGGCGCGGTGAAGCTAGGCCAGCCCGATCCGCTATCAAATTTTGTGTCTGACGCGAATAGGGTCGTGCCGCACCCAGCGCAGCGAAATTCGCCATCACGCTTTTCGTCGGTTAGCTCTCCGGCAAAGGCGCGCTCAGTGCCCGCCTCACGCAGAACGTGATATTGCAACGGATCAAGCGCCGCGCGCCATTCGGCATCAGATTTGATAATTTTTTCCATGGATCAGGGCCTTTCGTCTGTTTGTTGTGGTGGTAGTGCCCCACCGGTTCAAGAACTAGCCTTAACAGTGACCCGACCGCGGAGCACCGAAGGCCCCATCTACCGAGATCATCACTAAGCTGTATTTTAGCCGCGCCGGGCCGCTGCACGCGCGATGCGCACCAGTTCTTCCTCCAATATGGTCACCGCAACGCCATCGCGCACCTGCATCAGCTTTTCCTCAACCTCAAGCAAATGGGCATTAAGTCCCGCAAGCCGTGCAGACGGCCATCTGCCTAGCTGCTGCGTGTAATTGTCGGCGTCCTTCCAGAAAATGGAACGCGTTGCCTTCACGACGGCACCCGGATTGGCGCCATTGTCTACCTTCGCACGCATCGCGGCGAGCATTGTCACCCGACGTTGCATTGCACGAATGATGCGGATGGCATCAACACCCATGTCGCGCGCGGCGATCAGTTCACGACCCGTGCCCCGCAAGTCACCGCTCATGACGACATGCACGAGGCCATTGACATTTTCCTCGCCGGTTTCGGCCGACAATGCCTCAAATACAGGCACCTCTGCAGTGGCCGGGCGCTGGGGCGACGCGTCATAATATAATGCCAACTTTTCAATTTCGGCCTGCGCTAGCTTGCGGTCTTGCCCTGTGTAACGCGCAATACGAGCGGCCATCGGCCTGTCGATTTTTAGCCCCGTTGTTGCGGCATAGGCCATCACGGCCGCCGCCGCGTCGCCCTCTTCCGGTAAATAACAGATGAACGCCATCGCCCGGGGATGCGCCTCCAATAGCTTACGCAATTTGCTGGCCTTGGTCAGGTTTCCTGCGGTGGCAATCACCGGATTTGCATCGCCTTCAAGCGCCAGCAAATTCTCAACCGCTGCCAACCCTTCTTCGCGCCGGAAATTAAGGCGGATGTGCCTTTTATCACCAAATAAAGAGAGCGCAGATGCCTCGTCCGCTAATAAGGCGGGGTCGTTGCGAATGCGGTCGCTGTCAATGTCGACGCGCTCTGACCCGACTAGCAGAGCTGCCATTTGTGATGCAATGTCGGCAACAGCGGATTCATCCTGACCGAAGATGAAAAACATCCGGACGTCCGGACGTGCGCCAATTGCGCTAATGAAGCTGCGTTCTTTTGCGCTACTCATTCGCCGCGAGCGTAAATAGAAAGCCGCGTTACAATCTGGTCCGCCACCTTTTGCGTGAGATTCTCGAGCGCGCTGTTTTCGCCCGCAATTGTCGCATATTCGGAGCTTACGACGTCGATACCAGCATCGGACCCGGCGGTCGCATCCAGAACTGTTTCGCCAGTGGCCGTGGAGATAAGCTGATATCGCGCACGCAATGTCCGGCGTTCACGGGTGACGGTATCATCGGCGCGCACGCCAAAACCTGAGATCCGGTCATCGAGCGTCACTACTAACCGGAATTGCGTAGAAACATTGTTTTGGGTTCCCAACCGATCGTTTAATGCATTGCGCATCAACCATCCGTTTTTACCCTCAATGGCGACGACGCTAATTGTTCCAAGCGTGGCTGCAACTGCGCCTTTTGATCCGCCGCTATATAGGGGCTGCAAACCGCATGCGGGCAGTATCATTACGAGAAGAATTGGAGCGATGTAACGGTTCATAGGACGATATTGACCAGCCTGTCAGGTACGACGATGATCTTCTTGATGTTCGCGCCGTCAACCGCATGCTGAACCTTTTGGTTTGCAAGCGCAAGCGCCTCAATCTCGGCTTGCGGCAGGCCCTTGGCGACCGTCAGCGTGTCGCGTAACTTGCCCCTGACCTGAATGGCTATGGTCACTTCATCTTCTTCAAGAAATTTGGGGTCGACCGCGGGCCATGCCGCGTCAGCGATAAGGCCGCCGCCCAATTGCACACCAAGCACGGTCCAAGCTTCCTCGGCTAAATGCGGCACCATGGGTGATGACAACAGGACAATCGTCCTGATAGCAGCATCGCGGCTGGCCGATGGCGCAGCTTTCTCAATGGCGTTGGCGAGGTCATAAATCTTGGCAACCGCTTTGTTGAAGGCGAGCGCCTCAATATCGACGCCAACGCCAGCAATGACCTGATGGGTTTTGCGGTCCAACGCCTTGTCAGAGCCCTCTGCACCGCTCACTTGCGAAGTCAGTCGCCACAAGCGCTGCACAAAGCGCCAGCAACCCTCAATGCCGGCTTCTGACCATTCCAGATCGCGTTCGGGTGGGCTGTCGGACAGCATGAACCAGCGCACGGCATCTGCGCCATATTGGTCAACAATGTCATCGGGATCGACGACATTCTTTTTGGACTTGGACATCTTCTCGATGCGGCCTGCAACTGCGGGCGCACCAGTGTCGATAATTGTCCATATGTCGCCTTCGCGGCGCACTTGGTCGGGGCTCAGCCATGTGCCCTTTGCGTCTTGATAGGTTTGGTGCGTGACCATGCCTTGCGTGAACAAAGACGCGAACGGCTCTTTAACATCAATCAGGCCGATATGGCTTAACGCGCGTGTCCAGAAGCGGGCATAGAGCAAATGCAAAATCGCATGTTCAACGCCGCCAATATACTGGTCAACCGGAAGCCATTTTTCCGCAACCGCGCGATCAAATGGCTTGTCATCTGGCTGGCTTGCAAAGCGGATAAAATACCAGCTGGAGTCGACGAAGGTATCCAGCGTGTCGGTTTCACGGCGTGCAGGCTGGTGGCACTGCGGGCAATCGACCTTGCTGAACGTCGGGTGCCGATCAAGCGGGTTTCCGGGGATGTCGAAACTGACATCTTCGGGCAATTTTACCGGCAGTTCATCGTCGGGTACAGGCACCGCGCCGCATGTCTGACAATGGATGATGGGGATTGGCGTGCCCCAATAACGCTGCCGTGAAACGCCCCAGTCGCGCAGGCGATATTGCGTTTGGCCTGTGCCCCAGCCTTCGGCCTGCGCGCGCGCGATCACATCGGCTTTCGCTTGGTCAATGGTCATGCCATTCATCCAATGTGAATTCACGATCGTGCCTGGGCCAGTGAAAGCGACATCTCCGTCAAATGCACTGTCGGTCAAATCGCCATCAGCAACAACGCGCGTGACAGCCAAATGATATTTGCGGGCAAAATCAAGGTCGCGCTGGTCATGCGCCGGGCATCCAAAGACGGCGCCCGTGCCATAATCCATCAACACGAAATTGGCGACATAGACAGGCAAATGCCAGCTGGCATCAAGCGGGTGCTCCACCGTGAGCCCGGTGTTGAAACCTCGCTTTTCGGCAGTTTCAATGTCGGCAGCAGTCGTGCCGCCTTTGCGGCACTCTTCAACAAAGGCCTGCAAATCGGGCGCATTGGCTGCCAGCTTTTGCGCGACCGGATGGTCCGCGGCGATTGCGACAAAGCTTGCGCCGAACATCGTATCGGGGCGCGTCGTAAATACGTCGATGCCGTCAGTCCCGCCGGGAAAACGAAAAGTGCATTTCAACCCTTGCGATTTGCCGATCCAGTTTTCCTGCATTAGCCGCACTTTGTCGGGCCACTTGTCCAAGGTCCCAAGCCCTATGAGCAATTCATCTGCAAAATCAGTGATTTTCAGAAACCATTGGCTCAGCTTACGCCGCTCAACAGGCGCGCCTGATCGCCAACCCTTGCCATCAATAACCTGCTCATTGGCGAGCACAGTCATGTCAACAGGGTCCCAGTTCACTGCGGATTCCTTGCGATACACAAGGCCAGCGGCATAAAGCTTCAGGAACAAGGCCTGTTCATGGCCATAATATTCCGGCTCGCACGTGGCGAGTTCGCGCGTCCAGTCAATGGCAAAGCCAAGCCGCTTCAACTGCGCTTTCATGTTGGCAATGTTATCGCGCGTCCACCCACCGGGGTGAACATTCTTTTCCATCGCGGCGTTTTCGGCGGGCATCCCAAAGGCATCCCAGCCCATGGGGTGAAGCACCTCATGTCCGGTCATCCGCTTATAGCGCGCTAAAACGTCACCCATCGTGTAGTTGCGAACATGGCCAATGTGGATGCGGCCCGACGGATAGGGGAACATTTCCAAGACATAGGCGCGGGGCTTGGACGAATTGTCATCCGCGACGAAGCTGCTGCATTCTTCCCAAATATTTTGCCACCGCGCGTCGGCAACGTGCGGGTTAAAACGCTCTACATTGGACATGGAAATTACCCGGTGATGGACGACCGACGAAGGTCACGTGCCTTGGTGAGGATGACGGCTTCAAGCTTTTGAACGGTTGCGGCACGCAGTGGCGCTGCAACCCATTGGCCGTTTTGCGAGACTTCACGGCTACCGGCAACGCGCAGGGCGTCGGCGCGCAGATCCTGATCAAGGATTGAAATGGTAAGTTTCACACGCTCTGCAGGGCTTTGCGGGTTTACATACCAGTCGGTCACAATGACTCCGCCGGCTGAGTCGGTCTGCACCAGTGGCATGAATGACAACGCATCAAGTGATGCGCGCCATAAATAGCTGTTTACGCCGATGGTTGTGACTTGGCTTGCAGCCAGGTCAGCCTTTGGACGTTCCCGACCGCCACAGCCTGAAAGCAGTCCCAAGCTTAATAAGCTGCCGGTCGCAACGATGAGTGCTAGGCGGGTGGTGCGCATAAAATGTCCTCGAACAATGAAATATGAGAAACCTCTATAGTGGCTTGCTGCCGGGGGCAAGCTTTCTGGCTGCTGAACGGCGGGCAAATCATCGTAGGCTAAGCTTTGATACGTTCGGGATTGTGGACATCATGCAACATGTCGAGATAAATCGCGTTAAAGGAATCATTTTATCTTTACGCCTCTTTTGAATCCTAAAAATGCAGCGTATGGCTGTTGCAACAAAAAGGAGTCGGCGAAAAAGCCATGAACGACAAGCGCGGACATACGCGGCAATTCGCCACCATTGCAGCAGCCTTGCTTGCATTGAGTTCACTTGCCGTTTCTCCGCTGGTCGTTCCTGCATTCGCGGCTAAGGCATCGGGCGACGAACACAAGTCCGGTGCACATTGGATTGCTATGTTTACGCCTGCAGGTGGCGATAGTGTTCTGGCGCAGAAATTGTCAGCGGCACAGTTTGCGGCCAATGCCCTCTTTCCATTCACACCAGCTGGCGCCGGTGAAGGCCATAATCGCACGATTACAGTGGCGGCGCGTGTTAACTCGCGTCTCACCGCTGGCGCGGTTTCGATCCGTAATGTCATTGCATCCAACGAGGTTGGCGCCGGGAAAGGCGTTCGGCTTGCGGCGGTCGATTATCGGTTGAGCGCTTCCAAGGGTTGGCAGGATTTTGCATTGCCGAAGGCGCAGGCACGCGCAGCAAGGGCACCTTTGAGCGACTTGGGCAAGGGCGGCTTCCGGCTTGACGAGTCTGCACAGAAGCCCAGCAAGTTCAGCACAAATATAGAATTGGGCCAGAGCAAAGAAATGGCGCCGCCCGCACGCGGCAGCTCGGCGTCGGGCGACTATAAGCTTGTTGTCGGCGGCAGCTTTTCAATCAGCCGTAAAATCGACGTTACCGCCGGTGTTCGTTATGCCAGCGAAAATGACCGGGTCATTCCGTTGGCGGACAACCGTAAAGACAGCGAAGCTGTCTACGTCGGAACCAAAATCCGCTTCTAAGCGGTCTTTTTCCTGAAAGCATCAATCGCTGCCCAGCCATGGATCGTCCCTGGCCCGAGCATCTGTGCGCTCTGACGGCTCATGCCGCCTAAGGCGATGACGCGCTTTGGCTTCGCCAATTTTGCGAGCCGCTGAAACATTAAGGGACCAAGCGGACGTGCGCCCGGATGGCTGTTGGTAGAAAAAAGTGGGGAGAGAAATAAGAGGTCGGGGCTGCATCGCTTTACGTCGGCGATTTCCCGCGCATTGTGGACAGGGGCGCTGTGTAGCAACTTCGCTTTACCACGATTGCGTTGATGAAAGCCGTCTGCATGCCAGCGTAAAGCGGTCCGCGCATCACCCGCCAACAGTACTATATGACCGCGCCGCCGACAAATGCGCAGCACTTCGGCGAACAATGCGCGACGTTGCTGAGTAGCCAATTCATAATGGCGGAAAACCACACCTGATCGCGCAGGTAGTTGCTGAATAGCCCGCAGTTGGTCATCACCAAAACGCGCATCGGTCATCAGCCAGATTTTCGGCAGGGGGTGGCTTCGTCGCATGCATTTGCCTATAGCGACGCGTTATGCAGGAAGCGACACCCGAAAAATCCGCCGACCGTTTGACGGCCATCCGTGCACGCATGGCTGCCGCTGCAAAGCTGGCGCGCCGTCCGTCGGAGGACATTCAACTCATCGCCGTATCGAAAACGCGGTCGGTAGAAGATATCGCGCCGCTCATTCTTCAAGGCCAAATGCTGTTCGGTGAAAACCGCGTTCAGGAGGCTGCGCAAAAATGGCCCGTGCTTAAGCAACAGCATTCAGGCATCCAACTGCACCTGATTGGTCAACTCCAATCCAACAAGGCTGAGGAAGCGGTTGCATTGTTTGATATGATCCATTCCGTCGATCGGCTGTCGCTGATCTCTGCGCTTGGCAAGGCAATGCAAAAACTACAGCGAGCAGTGCCCTGCTTCATTCAAGTCAACATCGGCGCTGAGGCGCAAAAGGGCGGCTGTTCGGTGGCGGAGCTTCCCGAATTGCTGAAGGCTGCGCAGGAGAGCGATATTCCCGTTGCAGGGCTCATGTGCATTCCGCCCGCCGATGTTGAGGCCGCGCCTTTCTTTGCATTGTTGGCGGAATTGTCCGCGCGCTATGGCTTGCCGCAACTGAGCATGGGCATGTCTGATGATTTCGAAACGGCAATCATGCTAGGTACAACACATATCCGCCTTGGCACGGCGTTATTTGGCGAACGCACCAGAGCCGTTTAAGGCAAAGCGGGCATAGCCCGCTTGCGTGGCGACAACAGCCTCGACCAATTCACCGTCCGTAAGGTCGCACGCTTCCAATATCGCGGGGTCCTGAACATCCAGCCCGCCGGTCAGTGCGCCGAACGCGGGCATGATCAATTTGCGCGGGGTTACGACAAAGCAGCGCCGTTTGACCATCCGCCCGCGCAACACTTGGCGGAACTTGGGGTGGAAATGTCCCGAAATCTCTGGCTTGGGGTCGCCGCCTTGTGCCTCATGCCGAAGCGTAATGCCGGATAGCGCCAATTCATCAACCGCCTTGCCACCCCAAATAGCCGACACCGCCCGGTCATGGTTTCCGGTAATCCAAATCCATTCGGTCTCGCGGGCCAAATCGACCAGCAATGCAGCCGCCGACTCCGCCAACCGGTGTTCGCCATCGTCATCGTGAAAATTGTCACCGAGAGATATGATTTTGGCGGGTCGATATGTCCTGCACAAAGCGGAGATATCTTCAAGCGTGGCGACACTATCGTAAGGCGGCAACATCTGGCCATATGAGGCAAAGGCGCTGGCTTTCTCTAAATGCAGATCAGACACCAGCAACGCATTTTGTGCGCGCCAATATAAGGCAGCCTCACCAGCCACTTCAAATTGCTGCCCACCAAATTCGAAACCATGCGCCATTGCCAGTGGCTATGCGGATTGTCATCCGCGACTGCAAGCGGATGTGCGCAAATCCTTATTGCGCCTGTGCCACGCGCTTTGGTAAATCAAAGCCAACACGGCGATTGCTGAAATCGATGAGCACGCGGTCAAACAATTTTAACGCGTCCATGCCAAGCAGGATCGCGGGGCGATCTTGCAAATTCAACGCGGCAAAGGCGTAGTTATCGGCAAAGGTCATTGGCATATCGTTGATCGTTAAGCCCCCGATGTCGATCTCGCGGATCTGCGTATAGTCACCGTTTAAGATTGTGCCCGTGACACTCCGCAGCTTAACGGGAATGAAGTCAAAGCTGCGGTGGCGCCGCCGCAATTTGTCGCGCAAGGCAAGATTGGCCATGCTGCTTTGCGCGCCTGTGTCCAATATGATGTCGACCTTGATGCCATCGATCTTGGCAGTCGAAAGGATCATGCGGCCTGCCTTCCGCCGAGCCTGCACAACGATCATCCCGTTTTCAAGCTTGGTCTTCGAGCGGGTCTTTTTGGAGGGCAGAACGTCCATCGTCTGGTGGGTAAAGTCGAGATGAACGCGGCTGTCCTCTAAGCTGTCTATGCCCAGTAGGCCATACGCACCAAGGTTGGCGCGCTCGAGACCGGGTGCCTCGACCCCTTGCAAATTGACAGATGCGGTCGAGAGAGACTCGATGAAGAAGCTGTTGACCTGATATCGGCCTGAAATGGTCGCCAGCGTGAGTATTGGGCCTGCCTCCAGCGCGAGTTTGCGCGCAAAGTCGTTGGCAATGACGGTGCGTTCAGCGCCTGTATCGACAATGAAGGGCACGGGCGCGCTGCCGTTGACGCGGACTTGAACCGTCATGCGGTCGCTGCGGTCAATGTTGAACTGCTCGGTTATGGGGGCGACATCCACGCCCGCCTCGGTGTCGGTTTGCGGAACACCCTGCGCCATGGCCGGAGAGGCGAATGCGAGGCCAATAAACCCAAAAGCCACGCGGCGCATGTTCAAATTCTCCTGTCGGCGCATGATACGCCTCTTAACGCCCAGCTACAAGGCATGGACGGTCGAAGATAATCTACATTTTGTCGATGCTGCAACAAAGTCAATTGTTGCGCGTTGACCTTTGCTTTAGCTTCCGTTTGATAAAACACAGAAGGGGATACTCATGAAAAAACTGCTGTTGATTGCGGCACTCGCCTTGCCGATGACTCCACTATTTGCAGATGCGCCAAAGCCGGAGGACCTATTAGCCGATGGCTTGCCGTCCATCCCCGCCGAACTTCCCGTGCAGACGCGGCCCTATATGGAATTTCGCACTGCAAGTTTTGCTGGCTGGCACCCAACCGACAAATCGATGCTGGTGGCCACGCGCTTTGCCAACACCACACAAATACATCGCGTTGCGGGCCCGATGTTGGCGCGCAAGCAAATCAGCTTTGAGGCAGAGCCTGTGAGCAATGGCCAATGGGCCCCCCAAACGGGTGATGTCCTGATCGTCCAAAAGGACGTCGGCGGCGGTGAGTTTTTTCAATTATATGCGCTTAGGGACGGCAAGCTTGATTTGCTGACCGATGGAAAAAGCCGCAATGCATTCAACGCCTGGAGCCAGGACGGTGAACTTGTTGCGTACAGTTCCACGCGGCGCAATGGCACTGACAGCGATCTGTACGTCATGAACCCGCGTGACCCGTCGACCAACAAAATGGTGGCGCAAGTGCAGGGCGGCGGTTGGGCAATCTCGGATTTCGCGCCGGACAAAAAAACAGCCATTGTCTCGCAATATCGGTCAGTGACCAACGTGGATATGTCGTCGCTTGATTTGGCGAGTGGCCAAATGACGCCAATTGGCGACCATCAAAAGGACGTCGCTATCGGCGGCGCAGAATTTGCGCCTGATGGCACATTGTGGGTAACTTCGGACGAGGGCTCCGACTTCCAGCGGCTTGGCACGATGGATATAAAGACGGGCGCATTCACGCCGCGCGGGCCTACCGAAAAGTGGGACGTCGAGGCATTCGACATTTCGCCTGACGGAAGCTTCATCGTCTATGCCACGAACGAGGCGGGGGTAAGCAAGGTCAAAATTCTCGACATAAAAACCGGCGGAGCGCGCGTCGTGCAGGGTTTGCCCGCAGGCATTGTAGGCAGCTTTAACATTGCGGAATGGGGTGACATCGGGATAACCTTCACCTCGGCCCGCAGCGCCGCCGATGCCTATAGCATTGATCCCAAATCCCTGAAAGTAACCCGCTGGACCGAGAGTGAAACGGGCGGCCTTGATGTAACCAAGAATGTCGAACCTGAATTGATGACCATAAAAAGCTTTGACGGGCTTTCGGTCTCGGGCTTCCTCTACCGTCCCGACCCCGTTAAATTCCCCGGTAAGCGGCCCATGCTCATGAACGTGCATGGCGGGCCAGAAGGGCAATCACGCCCTGGCTTCCAAGGCCGCAGCAATTATTTGTTGAATGAAATGGGCGTCGCCATTTTCTATCCCAATGTGCGCGGCTCAACGGGATATGGCAAAAACTTTGTTGGGTTGGATAATGGCCCATTCAAACGCGAGAACTCGGTCAAGGATATGGGCGCGTTCCTCAGCGCGCTTGGGAAGGACGCGTCGCTTGATGCCTCGCGCTTTGGCCTCGCTGGCGGATCCTATGGCGGCTACATGTGCTACGCCGCTGCGGTGCAGTTTAGGGACAAGCTGCGGGCTACAAACTGCGTCGTGGCCATTTCCAACTTTGTGACGTTTCTTGAAAACACCCAAAGCTATCGCCGTGATTTACGCCGCGTCGAATATGGCGATGAGCGCGATCCCGCCCAGCGTGCCAAGCTCCTAGAAATCTCACCACTGACGCGCGTGGCGGAAATCACCAAACCGATGTTCGTGGTCACCGGCGGCAACGATCCGCGCGTGCCAGCATCAGAAGCAGACCAGATCGTGAAGGCCATTCGCGATAGGGGCGGCGTCGCGTGGCACCTGCTCGGCAAGAATGAGGGGCATGGCTTCGCAAAGAAAGAGAATGTCGATTACCAATTTTGGGCGTCGTTGATGTTCTGGAAACAGAATTTGTTGAATTGATCCGTTAAATTCGCCCCATCGGCGTGCGGTGGGGAGATTACCCTTTACGGCGTCATGGCAATGCCGGCGAGGCTCTCTGCCTCCATCAGCAACGCGTCGTCCACGGACCCTTGCGCCACGCTCTCGCGGCCAATCATGACGAGCAAGGGCACCGCCAGCGGACTGACGCGCTCTAAATCGACATGCAGCATCGTGTCGGCGGCGCGGTCCAGCAAGTCGCCAAGCCGTCCGACATCGGTCAACCGCGTCCGCGCATCGGCCCATGCCGCCTCAAGCAGCAAATGGTCGGGCTCATATTTACGCAGCACATCGTAAATGAGGTCAGTGGAAAAGGTGACTTGCCGGCCTGTCTTGCGCTTGCCGGGATGTTGCCGTTCGACCAGTCCGCTGATGACCGCCACTTCGCGAAACGCGCGTTTGAGCAAATAGCTTGATTCCACCCAGTCGACGAATTCGTCGGCCAATATGTCGGCGGAAAACAGCGTGTGGGGGTCTGTGATGGGTTTGAGGCTCCACACGCCCAAGGCATAGTCGCTGGCGACAAAGCCCATGGGCATAAGTCCGCGGCTCTCCATGCGCCGCGTGAGTAACATGCCAAGCGACTGGTGCGCGTTCCAGCCCTCGAACGGATAGGTCACCATATAATGGCGTTTGTCGTGCGGGAAGGTTTCTACCAGCAACTGCCCGGCTTTGGGCATTTGGCTGCGATAGGCCTGCATCTCAAGCCACTCGCGCACTTCGTCGGGAAAGCGGGCCCAGCCTGGCCGGTCAGTCAGCATCTGTCGCACGCGGCCCGCCAGATGCGTGGTCAGCGGCAGCCGCGCACCCATATAGCTTGGGATGTTGGTCGCGGACTTGGTGGCGGCGCGGACGACAAGGTCAAGGTCTTTGATCGATTCCACCTCCAACGCCATTCCGGCAAAGGTGAAGCAGTTTCCGGGGCTGAGCGTGGCCGCAAAAGATTCTTCGACCCTGCCCAATTTGCGGCCATTGCGGAAACGGACCTCAAGCATGGGTGCGTCGACGATGATACCTGCGTTGAGTCGATGCTGCGCCGCAAATTGCGGGTGCGCCAGTCGCCACCGACCGTCGGGTTCTTTCACGAGCTTTTTGAAGCGGTCGTAGGCCTTCAGCGCGTATCCGCCGGTGGCGACAAAGGCGATGACGCGCGCAAAGGTTGCGGCGTCTAGAGCTGAATATGGCAAGGCAGACTGGACCTCGGCCAGCAACTCCGCCTCTTCAAACGGCCCCGCGCAGGCCAGCCCCATGACATGCTGCGCCAAGACGTCATAGCTGCCTGGACGAAAGGTCTCACCGTCGCGCACGCCCTCTGTCACCGCGTCATAGGCGGCCTGCGCTTCAAGATACTCAAAGCGATTGCCGGGCACGAGGATGGCCTTGCTGGGTTCATCCATGCGGTGGTTGGAGCGGCCGATGCGTTGGAGCAGGCGTGACGACCCCTTGGGCGCACCCATCTGGATGACGCAGTCTACATTGCCCCAGTCGACGCCCAGATCGAGGCTAGCGGTGCAGACCAAGGCACGCAGCTTGCCCTCGGCCATGGCGCCCTCGACCTTGCGCCGCGCTTCCACGGACAGGGAGCCGTGGTGAATGCCGATGGCGTATTTGGGTTCGTTCGCGTCCCACAATTTCTGGAAGATAAATTCAGCCAGAAATCGGGTGTTGCAGAATATCAGCGTGATTTTGTTGCGGCCGATTTCGTCGATGAGTTGCGGTATCGCGTGCTGCCCGCTGTGCCCCGCCCACGGCACGCGGCCCTCGGGCAATAGGATGGTCAGGTCAGGCTCGGCCGCCGCCTCGCCCTCGACCAAGCGCACTTGGTCAATATCGCCATTGGGGGCGAGCCATGCGCGGTAATCGTCTGGGTCGGCGACCGTTGCCGAGAGCGCAACGCGCTGCAGGTTTGGTGCGAGCGTCTGCAGCCGCGCGAGCGAAAGGCTCAGCAAATCGCCGCGCTTGCTATTGGCAAAGGCGTGCACTTCATCGACGATGACGCGCTTGAGGGTGGCAAACATGTGCACGCTGTCTTCGTGGCTTAGGAGTAAAGAAAGCGATTCGGGCGTGGTCAGCAATATATGCGGCGGCTTGACCCGCTGCCGCGCCTTGCGGTCGGACGGCGTGTCGCCGGTGCGCGCCTCGACGCGAATGGGCAGGCCCATTTCCTCGACGGGCATCAGCAGATTGCGGCGGACGTCCGTCGCTAGCGCCTTGAGCGGGGAGATGTAGAGCGTGTGCAGGCCGTCCGACGGGTCGGCAATCAAGTCACTTAGGCTTGGTAAAAATCCCGCCAGCGTCTTGCCCGCGCCCGTCGCGGCCACGAGCAGGGCGTGCCGCCCATCGCCCGCCGCGTCCAGCATCTCCAACTGATGCCGGCGCGGCTGCCACCCGCGCGCGGCGAACCAGTCGAGAATGATGGGAGGTAAGTGCACGCTGGGCTTAATGCCCGACAGTTTCCCCGCGTTCCAGCCCCGATGCCGCCAATTGCGCATCAATTTGCGCCATCAGGCGTTCTAGGCCTTCTGCGGATGACGCTTCGGCGCGCGCGACGAGCACATCCTGCGTGTTCGATGCGCGCAGTAACCACCAGCCATCGGGCGTGTTGACGCGGGCGCCGTCGGTGTTGTTAACATCTGCGCCAGCCGCGGACAGCCGCTTGAGGACTTCGTCGATGACCGCAAATTTGCGGCTCTCGTCCACTTGGAAGCGCATTTCAGGCGTGTTGATCATCACGGGCATTTCGCCCCGCAATTCGGTCACGCTTTTGCCTAGCTTGGCCGACGCCGACATCAATCGGACAGCTGCATAAATGGCGTCGTCGAAGCCATAATATTCATGTTTGAAGAAGATGTGCCCGCTCATCTCGCCGGCGAGCGAGGAGCCAGTCTCTTTCATTTTGGACTTAATTAGGCTGTGGCCGGTCTTCCACATCATGGGCTGTCCGCCCAGTTCGGTGACGCGGTCGAACAGTGCCTGCGATGCCTTGACGTCTGCGATAATGGTTGCGCCAGGGACTTCGCCCAGCACATCTGCAGCATAGATTTGCAGTAACTGGTCGCCCCAGATGACGCGACCCTCGCCGTCGATTGCGCCAATACGGTCGCCGTCACCGTCAAAAGCCACTCCAAAATCGAGCTGCTTTTCCGCGACAAGGCGTTGTAAATCAACTAGATTTGCAGGATCGGTGGGGTCGGGGTGATGATTGGGAAATTGGCCATCTACCTCCACGAACAAAAGATGGTGCTCACCAGGTAACATCTTGACTAGCTTTTCAATTGCTGGTCCCGCCGCGCCGTTACCCGCATCCCAACCGATGCGAAATGCCTTTTGCGGCGCCGCCTGCGCCACGCGGGCGACATATTGGTCAAGGATATCGAAATGCTCGAAACTACCCACGCCCTCAACCCAGTCGCCTGTCGACGCCATGCGGCCCAGCTTCAGGATGTCCGCGCCGAAAAACGGTTTGCCCATGAGGACCATTTTGAAGCCATTATAATTGGCTGGATTATGGCTGCCGGTTATTTCAATGCCGCCGTCTACGTCGTCCAGAACGGCCTCGGCATAATATAGCATTGGCGTTGGCCCCATGCCGATGCGCACCACGTCCGCACCGCTGTCGTTCAGTCCCTTGACCAAGGCTTCCTCAAGCATGGGCGAGCTAACCCGTCCGTCATAACCGACGGCTGCCTTCTTGCCGCCAGCGCGCACAAGGCAGGTCCCAAACCCACGGCCAATCGCATAGGCATCGGCCTCCCCCAAAGTTTCGCCAATGATGCCGCGAATATCATACTCGCGAAGCGAGGTGGGGTGAAAGCTGTGGGACATGGGGGTTCCTCTTTTATTGTTAGGCGATTGGCGCCTAGCGCTGTTTATTGTTCAAGTCATCTAACAGTAAATCGCGCGCTTTGTTCAAATCGGCGGCGCGTGTGTCACTGCCGCCGGCGTCCGGATGGCTGTGCGCGATCAGCGTCCGGTGGCGCTCACGAATGCGGTCTGCATCATCGAGGCGCGACACGCCAAGCAACAATCGCGCGTTATCGAGGGCGGACTGTTCGCTTGGCTTGGCGCTTCTTCCAAAAAGCCGCAAAGTGAGGCCGCGATACCAGGCTGCGGCAATAATGAGTGCGGCCACGCCGATGAGCAGGCTTCCACGCGCTGCGATAAATGCCCCGGCGAGGCCAAGCAAAACCGGCAACAATTGCTTCTGTTGAAGTTTGCCGGTCCAAACCGCCCAGCCAATTGCGGCCACAGCGAGGAGGGCAAGAAAACCCATTAAATCAATGCTGCCTGAGGGACTTCCGGTAAGGCAAGCCCAGTGACCAACTCACGCAATTCCTGCCGCGCGACAATATGCGCCGTCGCCAATTGGCCAAGGTGGCCCTTATCGATGAGCGTCAAGCCAGATGGAAACAGCTCGCGGTAAATGACGCGCTCGTTCAGGCCGGGCAGGGACCGGAAGCCCACGCGCTTGGACAATTCGGTCAGGGCGTCGGTCATGCGCTGCTGATTGCGCGCCTCCATATTATGCAGGCGATTGCGGACTACAACCCAGTCGATCGTGATACCGTCGGCCTTGGCCCGCTCCTTGCGCGCGTCCCAGATTAGTTCGGCGTAGAAGCTTAATTTACGCACCTTAAAATTTTCTGCGTCTACTTGGCCGATCAGGTCAAAGTCGACAAAGCTGTCGTTGATGGGCGTCACCAACGTATTCGCGCGCGTCGCCACAAAGCGCGCATATTTGTCATCGCGCCCCGGCGTGTCGAACACCAGAAAGTCATTCTCGCCGCCGAGCCGCTCGACTTGGCTTTCAAGCGAGGCCTGCGAATCATGTTCAAACACTTCGAACGCCGGCATTGGTAAACTGATCTTGCGCCGTGCGATCGTGTCGCGCCGGTTTTCCAAATATCGGAACAGGGTGCGTTGGCGTGAATCAAGGTCAATGCACGCCACGCGCGCGCCGCGCGATGCCAGCGCGATGGCGACATGCACGGCCGTCGTTGACTTGCCCGTTCCGCCCTTTTCGTTCGCGAAAACGATGTGATGTGCCTTGGCCATATTCCCCCAAACTGCTGCAAATTCATGCCCGCAGCGACATTTGCCTTGAAATGCCGCCGCGCCCTCCCGCATAGGCAGGATTATCAAAGCCAATAAACAAGGCGGCCCATCCGTGCAAACCATCAATCAACTGTACCCATTGCGGCACCAGATTTCCTTGCTGCGCGCGGAAATGGGTCGCATTGCGCTGGTCCCGACCATGGGCGCACTGCATGACGGGCACATGACGTTGGTCAAGGAGGCGCGGCGGCACGCAGACGCTGTCGTCGTATCGATCTTCGTAAACCCAACGCAATTCGGCCCAAATGAAGACCTCGACGCCTATCCGCGCACGATGGAGCGCGACGCCGAACTGCTGCGCGCCGCGGGTGTAGACATTTTATGGGCGCCACACGCGGCGACGGTTTATCCGGCGGGCTTTGTAACGAAGGTCCACGTGGGCGGGCCAAGCCGCGGCTACTGCGGCGGGGCGCGGCCAGGCCACTTTGACGGCGTCGCGCTGGTCGTCGCCAAATTGTTCAATCAGGTGCAGCCCGATGTCGCGCTCTTTGGTGAAAAGGATTTTCAGCAACTGGCGGTCATCCGGCAAATGGCGCGCGACCTCGATTTCGCGTTGGAGATTTTGGGGGTGCCAATCGTACGCGATGCGGACGGCCTCGCTCTGTCCTCGCGCAATGCCTATTTGACGGCGGACGAACGCGCGGCCGCCTTGGCCTTGCCACATGCATTGCGCCGCGCGGCTGAAGATATCCGCGCCGGCAGTGACGTCGGCCAAGCGCTTGCACATGCCGAAGCGGATATTCTTACAGCAGGGTTTGCACAGGTGGATTATTTTGCACTCGCCGACGCGATCACGCTTGAGGAACTGCACCACTTTGACGGCAGGCCGGCGCGGTTACTGGCGGCGGCCAAGATGGGCAAGACGCGGTTGATAGATAATTTGGTGATTTAGCGGGCTGCTCGCTTTTTGGAAGCTCTGGCAGTTGCCAGGATGTTGCTAAGGCGCGGCTTGGTGTTAAGGCGTCCGAGTTGAGGTAAAAGCCTATGTACCCGCATAGCCACACGCATTTGCTTTTTATAGCTGAGGATATTGTTTGAGATGCCGGCACCGATAGTTGTAACAGGCGCAGCCGGGTTCATAGGCCACGCTGTGGCGCATCGCCTTTTGGCGCGCGGAGAGTGCGTCATTGGCGTCGATATCGTCAATGATTATTACGACCCTGCCCTAAAAGAGGCGCGGCTGGCGACCTTTGCGGGGATCAACAGCTTCGCCTTTGAGCGCGTGGACATTGCCGATGCCGACAAGATGAAGGCGCTTATACGCGATAACAAAATAGTCCGTGTGGTGCATCTCGCGGCGCAGGCTGGCGTGCGCCACAGCATTGAAAATCCTTTCGCTTATGAACGTTCAAACCTTGCCGGTCACTTGTCGGTTATGGAGGCGTGCCGCCATGCTGAGGGCTTTGAACATCTGGTCTACGCCTCCTCCAGCTCGGTCTATGGCGACAAGCCGATGGGCGGAGAGGGTTTCAAGGAAGAGGAGCCTGCTACCGATCCAGTGTCCCTCTACGCAGCCACCAAGCGGGCGTGCGAATTGATGAGCCAATCCTATGCCAAGCTTTACGGCTTCCCGCAGACAGGGCTCAGGTTTTTTACCGTCTATGGCCCATGGGGGCGACCGGACATGGCGTATTTCAGCTTCACCCAGAAAATCCTGAAGGGTGAGGCAATTGAGGTTTACGGCAATGGTGAAATGGCGCGTGATTTCACGTATATTGACGACATCGTCGACGGCATTATTGGCGCGCTTGATCATTCACCGTCACGGGGGGAACACCGAATTCTGAATATTGGCGACAGCCACCCCGTTGGCCTGATGGAGATGATAGAGACGCTTGAAAAAGCCATTGGCCGTGCGGCGACCAAGATCATGCGGCCAATGCAGCCGGGCGATGTCACGGCGACCTATGCCGATGTGTCCAAGCTGCATGCGCTGACGGGGTATCAACCCAAGGTCATGCTTGCGGAGGGGTTAGAGAGGTTCGCGGACTGGTATCGGCACTATTACGGAGCCGCTTCTTAGACTTAAGGCTTCAACTGCGCCTGCCAGGCATCGAATGAAGCCGCCAGCTTTCGGCCGGCAATTTGGCGGCCAGCCTCGCGGGGTAAGCCAAGCGACGCCGACAAAGGTCCGCCAAGCAAAGCATCGCCCAGCGCCATCAGCACCATTTCAAGCGTCAGTTCATGCAACGACGTGTCGGCGTGACCCTCTTCACCGATTTCATCGACAAGCTTGTGGATTGCCTCAACAATAGGGTCGAGCGCGTCTTCATTTCCCGACAGCAGCATCCACGACGCGAGCGCGCCTGCACCCTCGCGGTCGAAATGGTCGAAGATCAGGTCGGCCAATTCGTGCGGCGTTACCACCCCGCCACGCATTTGGACTACGGCCTCGGCAATTTTGCTGCAGATATTGTCGCCCATATATGCCGCAAGCGCGCGCTGAAGCCCCGACGCCGACCCAAAATGGTGCAGCAAATTGGCGTGCGTCCGCCCGATCCGTCCGGCGACCGCCTTTAAGGTAACGGCCTGCGGCCCCGCCTCAAGCAACAGGCTGCGCGCCGCCTCAAGCGCCGCCATCCGGCTCGCCTCGGGGGTCAATCGACGCGGCATGCCAACGTCTTGCAAGTGGATAATCTTGGATTCCTCCGTTACCATATTCGCCCCGACCGAATTGATTTTTTCAACGCTACGCCAATATCCTTGGATATCCAAGAGCGTTGCAAAATTCAGGGATGGTATCAGTTACCTGTTGAGGTCATGAGCGAGTGGCTTGGCCCGTTATGCAGCCTGCAGGCGCTCCATTTGCTCGCGCATGCCGAATGCCGGTGGGTGTAACATGGCGCGTTGTTCTGAACTGGCGCCGGCCAGTGCCCTTTCATACATGGCGCAGGCAGCAGCTTCGCCGCGGCCCTTGCTCTGGCGCTGGGCGATCTTGCCCGTGCTTTGGAAGCCAAGCTTACGCAGCACATTGCCCGAGGCAGGATTGTCGGTGAAGTGGCTGGCAATGAGCTTATTGTGGCCAATGGCCTTCGCGATGTTGATGACGGCGCGACTTGCCTCTGTCGCGAAGCCAAGACCCCAATAGGGCCGGGCAATCCAGTAGCCCAATTCGGCTTCGCCATCGAGATCGCCAATGCCGCACCCGCCGACTAGGCGCGGCGCACCCTTGGTACGCAGCATCAGCAAGAAGGCGGGGTGGCGTTCGTCATGTGCCTGCGCAGTAAAGTGCACGGCATCGTCGGCGGTGTAGGGCCATGGCGCGCGCGCGAGGTTGCGAACGATGCCTTCATCGGCAATCGCCGCATGCAGTTCTTGTGCATCCTCTGGCCAGCTTGGCCGCAACAGCAATCTTTCGGTTCTCGCGAACATCGTTTCTCTCCGGTTCTGCGCCGCCCCTTTGCATGACAAGGCGACAGCCATGTGACAGTTGCCTCTTGCGAGGCTTGGAACAGGGAGAATGCGGCAAAAAGAAAGGGAGACCGGTTGACCCGTCTCCCTGTTCAAAGGTGGAAACCACCTGATATGATTTCCGGGTCATCCGTCTGGACAACCCGGTATCGATTGTCCTGTTTATTCGGCTGCCATCGCTGCCATGTCGACCGACACATATTTGCGGCCGAGTTTGCCAGCATGGAATCGCACGCGGCCTTCGACGAGGGCGAACAATGTGTGGTCTTTGCCAAGGCCAACGCCCGAACCAGGATATACCTTGGTGCCGCGCTGACGGATGATGATGTTGCCGCCGATGACGTTTTCGCCACCGAATTTCTTTACGCCAAGACGACGGCCCGCTGAATCGCGACCGTTGCGTGACGAACCACCTGCTTTTTTATGTGCCATGGTCTAAACTCCTACTTAAGAGCGTTGCCGCTCAAGCTTCCTTAGGGGCTGCAGCCTTTTTAGGCGCAGCGGCTTTCTTTGGCGCGGCTTCTTTAGCAGGAGCAGCAGTGGCAGCAGCCTCGACCTTCTCGGCCTTAGGTGCAGTCGCCTTCTTCTCTTCCTTGCCAACGGCAAGAATACGCAGCAGCGTCAACGACTGGCGATGACCCTGCTTACGACGATAATTATGGCGGCGACGCTTTTTGAAGACGATTACCTTTTCACCGCGCTCTTGCGCAATGATTTCGGCAGAAACGGTCAAGCCGTTCACGTCCTGTGCCTTGTCACCGTCACCGGCAAGAAGGATGTCACCAAGCGAGATCTTGTCACCCGCTTCACCAGACAGTTTTTCAACTGCGATTTTGTCTCCGGCGGCGACGCGATATTGCTTGCCGCCTGTGCGCACGATTGCGAACATGGCTTTAACTCATCCGTTTCTACAGCTTAGCGCCTTATAAGGGCGGGTTGCTAAGGCGCGTGACATAGCGGAGACGAATCTCAACAGGGTCACGCAAGAATGGGCGCAGCTAGTGCAAGCAAATATCTATGTCAACGTATAATCCGGCGTTTCGGCCCCTGCGATGTGGCATTGCGATGCCCTTGCATGGCGCTGCATGCAGGCTTAGACGTCGGATATGTTGAATTTCAAGCCTGCATCTCCGTTGCTTCTGCTTTTTGCCCTTACCGCGTGTGTCGCGCCAGGGGTGCAATTTCCGTCGCTTGAGCGGCGGCCCTATGAGACAAACGCTCCAGTTGCAGCCCCTGCCGAATCGCCCACGCCATCCGCTGTGCTGTCGGCGGAGCTGGCCACAAAGTTGAATGCGCTGCTGGCTAAACACACGGCCGCGAACCAAGACTTTCTGCGCGGGCTTGGAGCCGTGCAGTCCACCGCCTCAAAGGCTGCGGGGACTGCGCCTGGCAGCGAAGCATGGGTCAATGCACAACTCATGCTGTCGCGGCTCGACAAGATGCGCGCCGATTCGGTGGCCGTGTTGCGCGAGTTTGACGGGCTGATAACGGATGCAGGTGCGGTTGACGCCGACATGGCCGCGCTCGTGACCGAGGCGCAGCGCCCCGTTACCGAAGATGTGGCAGCGCAAAGTACAGAAATCGCCCGGCTTTCGCGGCTGATTGGGGAATAGCGACGAGATCTGTTCTCGCTTCCGGCATCGGCAAAGCCCTCTGCCCATTCGACAAGCTACAAAATTGCACCTTCCCCTCGCGTGTCGGGCTGATATGACGTTGCCATAAACAAATTCAGGAGAGTTTTCATGCGCATCACCAAAACCGCTATTTCCGGCCTTGCCATTGCCTTGGCGTACCTGGCTAGTCCGGCCATCGCGCAGACGACAGCGACGGCGCCAACGGCCGCAGCCGAAGTTGATCAGAACGCTGCCATCACCGCCTTTTTTGAGGAATATGACGCCCAGCAACTCGCGCTATCGCCGCTGAGCAAATCCTATCGCGGCATAAAAGACAGCGACTATGGCCGGTGGGGCGATTTCACCAACGCAGCCGAGGCGCGCGCCAATGATGCCGCGCGCTCGGCGCTCAAGGAAATGCGTGCACGCTTTGACCCAGCACAGCTTACGCCCGAAAACGGCCTTTCGTATCGCCTGTTTGAAAAGCGCGCCGAACGCAATGAGGCGGCCTTTAAGTATAATGATTACGGCTATGTCTTTGACCAAATGAACGGCGCGCAAAGCGAATTGCCAGCCTTCCTGATTAACATCCACCGCGTTGATAATAAGTCCGATGCCCGCGCCTATGTAAGCCGCCTATACGGCATCGGCCCGGGGATGAACCAAGCCATTGAGCAGGCAAAGGCGCGCGCCGGGCAAGGCATCATGCCGCCCAAATGGGTCTATCCTTATGTCATCAATGACGCGCGCAACGTCATCACTGGCGCGCCGTTTGACAGTGGCCCCGATGCACCGTTGTTTGCCGATTTCAAAGGGAAGGTCGGCAAGCTCAACATTAGCCAAATCGAAAAAGACCTGTTGATTGCCGACGCGGCGCAGGCGCTCAACAGCGCAGTGAAGAAGGCCTATGAGGCGTTGATATCCGAAATGACGGCGCAGGAAAAAGTCGCCGGAACCGACGACGGCGTGTGGCGCTTCAAGGATGGCGCCGGCTATTATGCGGAGCGTCTGGCCAATTACACCACAACCAACATGACGCCGGAACAAATCCATCAATTGGGCCTCGCGCAGGTCGCGCGGATCCATAAGGAAATGGGCGTCGTCCAAAAGAAGATGGGGGTTAAGGGCGACCTTCAGGCATTCTTCAAATATATGCGCACGGAACCGAAATTTTACGCCCCCGAAACCGCCGAGGGTCGCGCGCTGTATCTGTCCGAAACGCAGAAGGCCAAGGATGCGATTACGCCCCTGCTGCCGAAATGGTTTGGAACGCTTCCGCAGGCGCCGCTGGTGGTGAAGCCAGTTGAAGCATTCCGCGAGAAATCGGCGGGCAAGGCGTTTTACCAAAGCCCGGCGCCTGACGGTTCGCGTCCGGGTACTTATTATGCGAATTTGTACAAAATGGCCGACATGCCGCTAACTGAGGTGGAGGCGCTGTTTTACCATGAGGGCGTTCCAGGCCACCATTTGCAGCTCGCGATCCAGACTGAGTTGAAGGGCGTCCCCGCCTTCCGTAAATTTGGCGGCGTCACCGCCTATTCCGAAGGCTGGGGCCTGTATTCGGAGAAATTGGCCAAGGACATGGGGCTATATACCGATCCGGCGCGTGATTTCGGCCGGCTGCAATTGGAACTGCACCGCGCCATCCGCCTGGTGGTCGACAGCGGGCTTCACTACAAACGCTGGTCGCGCGAAACGGCGATTAAATATGTAGAGGATAACAGCGCAGACGCACCTGGTGGTATTGTGAAGGCGATTGAACGCTACATCATCTACCCCGGCCAGGCGACGGCCTACATGGTTGGCCGCCTGAAAATCAGCGAACTGCGCGACAAGGCGCAAAAGGCGCTGGGCAAGAAATTTGACATACGCGGTTTCCACGACACGGTGCTGAAGTCTGGCCCCGTGCCGCTGGATGTGCTCGAAGAGCAAGTTGATGCGTGGATTGCCTCGCGTAAGTGATCAATTCGGGGGTAGGCGCTCAGTCTTAGGGCGCCGCCCCCTCCTCAACTGCCTTCACCCCAAAATCGAAATGGATGCGCACCCACACGCCCAGTTGGGGTTTATTGTTGATGCGCGGGGGCTTCACGAGGAATTGCCACGCGGCGAGACGAAGCGCCTTGGCAAGGCCAGTACCACGCGGGTTTTCGCCCAAAATCTGGCAATTTTCAACGCGGTTATAGGCAGCCATCTGGCAGGCGATGTCCGCCGACGCGCCGGGCGGGATGCGCTTGACTGTGGCCAGATAGGGGGACAGCTCGCTGTCATAGGGTTCGCGCAGCCACGCCACGGGGTAAAGCTGCGCACCGCCCGGGCCGAGACCTGGGCCCATCATGCCCTTATTGCCTTGCCCACTTCCTTTGCCCTCGCCTGCGCCGCTTTGCCCGCCGGCAGGGAGTTTTGACAAGTCCATCGCGTCAAATTCCGACTTGCTGACCTTGATGAAGTCAGGGCTCGGGGGTGGCATGTTGACCGGGTTAACCGGCGGCAGCAGTGGCGGTGGAATGGGCGGGGTGACGATGCTTTGTACTTTTGGGGTCACTGGCGTCTTTGTATCGCTTTTATCGGGCGAGGCCTCTGATTCCGCCTCAAGTGCGAAGCTCGTCAATCCACCTTTGCCAGCGGCTGGCCCGCCGGCGCGCATGCTGAGGCTCAATATCGCGAATATGATTATGACCTCAAGCAACAGGGCGATGGCAAGGCCAATGCCGCGCCGCCTTATGTCCTCACGGCTCCAATCTGTCTGTTCTAAATAGGCCATGCGTGCAGCGCGCACCTTTAGTGCGCTAGGCGCTGCTTGCAATGCCGCATTATAGAGGCGTGAACCGCACCTTCAGGCCGTCCTTTGGTTTTGGTATGGGCCAAGCCTGCCAATCGGGTGCGTAGCCATCGGCAATCTCCACGCGGACAGATGTCAGCAAGTGGTGCATGAACAGCTTCGTCTGCATATAGGCAAAGTGCAGGCCAAGGCACATATGCGCGCCGCCGCCAAAGGGCACCCACGCATATTTATGCCGCGCCTTCACCTTGTCGGCCGTGAAGCGCATGGGGTCAAATTCATGCGGGTTCGGCCAATATTCTTCCATCATGTGGACATAAGACGGGCTGATGCTGACCGACGTGCCCTTGGGGATGTGGTAGCCCATGAAATCAAAATCACGCAACGCGCGGCGCGGGATCGACGGCACAGGCGAAATCATGCGCAGCGATTCCTTGAACGCATATTCCGTCAACTCGAACTTATCGAGGTCGGCAAAGGCGATGTCCGCTCCGGCTGGTCCTATCGCAAGACACTCCTCGCGCAACTTCTGCTGCCACTCGGGATGCTTGGCGAGATACCAGATCATCGACGTGACCGACGAGGTGATGGTGTCATGCGCGGCCATCATCAGGAAGTTCATATGGTCGATCAGCTCGCCATCGGACATATATTCGCCGTCCTCGCGCTTTGACCGGCAGAATTGGCTGAACATATCTTGCCGGTTTTCGTTGCGGCGGCGCTCGGCAATTTGTGGGCCGAAATAGTCGATGAGATATTTGCGTCCGGCAACGCCCTTGCCCATCGGCGTGAACGGCAATGGCGCGCGAATGGGCGCGACCGACGCCTGAACCATGTCTACAAAGGCCCTGTTGATCTTGTCCGCCTCTGGCCCGAGCGGGATCCCTAAGAAGCTGCTGGCCGCGACATCCAGCGTCAGTTGCTTGATCGCGGGATAGAACAGCATGTCGCCGCGCCAATCCTTCAACTGCTCGGCAAAGATGCGGTTCATGTCTTGGGTATATGCGCGCATTGGCTGAGGCTTGAAGGCGATGCCAAGCGCGCGGCGGTCCATGCGGTGGTGGTCGAAATCCATCAACATCAATCCGCGCGGGAACAATAGGTTCAGGACTGGACCCCAACCCTGCTCCGACGAAAACAGCTTTTCACGATCAAACAGCAAAAGCTCATTTGCCTCGGCGCCCACCAACGAGACAGTCGGGTTGCCAAAGGCGTTGGTACGGAACACCTTGCCATAGGTTTTGACCATGCGCGCGCCGTAACCGGGAGGGTCACGCAGCACGCGGAATGTGGTGCCGATAATCGGCAAGCCATTTTCGCCGGGGATGTGCGACAGATCACCAATCTTCTTGCGCGGCACCCAATGCGGGTTCGCAGCTTCGCTATGGGCAAGGGCCATGGGTCTCAATCCTGTTTAATTGCGCGGTTAAGGTTTACTGCCATGGATGTCAGTATGGCGCAAGTGGGACATAGACGCACCGAATTTGAATGGAACCAAGCAGCCATATTCATGTGCAATTCAACCACCACGCCATAGGCATTGTGACGCGGGGCCGCAGTGGGTATATCTCCGCAAGTAAGGCCGGTTGCGCGCGACTGCCTCGATGTGCGGCGGTGCGGCGGCAGAGGATTGATCTCCGCCCCGTAAATTTGCCCTACGCGCTTAGCGCCGCCAGCGGATGTTAAGTCACTTTAATCGCGCGGAAATAAGTTTATCTATTTAACTTAAAATACCTTCATTGAGTTTTCAACCAAATCGCCGAAAGTAAGAAGCTGTAAAAATAAAAGCGGGAAATAATGGGACAACTGGAACGTATTCGCACCGTTGAGGACGACCTGCGCGTCCGCATATTGACGTGTGAGGCGGAGATTTTGTTCTTCCTGAGGGACATGAGGGCCGCAAGCTTCAAGACCTGTGTGAGGCGTCAAAATACTCCCACGTCACCATCCATGACTATATTCGCAAGTTGACGGCTGCCGAAATCATCGCAAAGTCGGCCTTTGACGGTGACGGTCGGCGCGTGCGTTACACGCTGACCGAGAAGGCGGATAAGATCTTAGACAATCTATACGGCCATGTAGACAAGTTGAGATAGTCGCCCCGCGCCGAAGGGCTTACCTCCGCGCCTCGGTCCAATACCCTCCAACACACAGTCTTAACTGCCCCGTCCGCGCATGCTCTAAAGCAACGCGTCGCCAGCCGACCGCAGGACGTCACATTTATAAGGTCATTGCTTCGCGCAACTGAATGGAAAACCGGTCGGCTTGTCCGGAAAAGGCTACACTCTATCGTTCGGTGAGGTCGTGGTGAATGCCGATGAAGGCATGCAGCCAGTCAACCGATGTATTGCCAGTAACGCTAAATGCCGCACAAAATGATGTGTAGGATTACACACGAGACTTCTAATCAATTGGAATAACGCGGACATTGCCTCGATCGCTATGCATATCACAGGCAAAAATTTGGTGACCCCTACGGGAATCGAACCCGTGTTTCAGCCGTGAAAGGGCCGCGTCCTAACCGCTAGACGAAGGGGCCAATCGCTTGGCGAGCCGCGCCTTTACGGATTCGTTATGCACTCGTCAAGGCCAAGTTGGCGCAACTTCAGTCGGCAAAGGCGATGTCGTCGACATGCAGCTCAGCTTTTGGTGTCGCGCCCCAGTCATCCGTCTTGGCGCGACCTGCAAACCAGAAGCGTTGCCCGCGATCGGCGTGGAGCATTGTCTGGCCGAGAACCGTCTCGCCCTGACGAAATGCCATGGCCTTAAATGACTGCCCGTCGTCGCCCGCGACGATGGCGCGGACATGGTCTTTGCCTACAATATCGCACTTGATGATCCGCAATGGCCCCGTGACCACGCGCGGGCCGGGCCAGCCCATGCCATAAGGCCCAGCGGTCTCCATTGCGTCGACAAATAATGGGTTGAGCCCGCGCGGGGCGACGATGGCGTCAATCAGCAGCGCCTTGACGCCCGATGCATTCGCGACGTCCGCCGCCAGCCGTTCATCGAGCCAGTCCGCCAAGGCATCAATCTTGTCGCCGTCAACGGTCAGGCCCGCCGCCATGGCATGACCGCCGCCCGCCACGAGCAATCCAGCCTCGCGCGCCGAAATGATGGCCGCGCCCAAGTCAACACCCGCGATCGAGCGGCCCGATCCCTTGCCGACGCCATGTTCATCCACCGCAATGACGATGGACGGCTTGCCCGTCTTTTCCTTAATGCGCCCAGCGACAATGCCGATAACCCCGGGGTGCCACCCCTTGCCCGACAACAACGCTACGGCACGATTATGTTGTCCGGCAAGCATGGCCTCGGCCTGCTCCTGCACAACAGATTCAATCGCGCGGCGTTCTTCGTTTAGCCGGTCGAGCTCCATGGCGATGTCCTGCGCCTCGACGGCATCTTCAGTAATAAGCAACCGCACGCCAAGGTCGGATTTGCCGACGCGGCCACCGGCATTGATGCGTGGGCCCAAGGCAAAGCCAAGGTCGGAGCATATTGGCGCGCGGGTGAGGCGGCTGGCTTGAACCAACGCCGATAGGCCAATGTTGCGGCGCGCGGCCATGACCTTTAGCCCCTGCGCAACAAATGCGCGGTTCAGTCCCCGAAGTTGCGCCACGTCGGCCACAGTGCCCAACGCCACAAGGTCAAGCAAGTCCATGATTTTCGGTTCAGGCCGCGCGGCAAAATAGCCACGCGCTCGCAGGGTGCGGATCAACGCCGCCCCCAAGAGGAAGGCCACGCCAACCGCCGCCAAATGCCCGTGGGACGCCGCCTCGTCGCTTTCGTCTAGCCGGTTGGGGTTGACCAAGGCAAAGGCTTGCGGAAGCTCTGACGCGCATTTGTGGTGGTCAACAACGATGACTTCAAGCCCAGCACCCTTGGCCTGCGACAGGGCGTCATAGGCCATCGCCCCGCAATCCACCGTAACGATCAGGCGACTGCCGCTTGTCCCAATGCGCACCAAGGCTTCGCCAGAGGGGCCATAGCCCTCCATCAAGCGGTCTGGGATATAATAGCCTGCGTCCAGTTCCAACATGCGCAGCAAGCGAATGAGAAGCGCCGCACTGGTCGCGCCGTCGACGTCATAGTCTCCGTAGACGGTGACTTGCTCGCCCGCTTCAACGGCCTGCGCCAGTCGAAGTGCGGCACGCTCCATATCCTGAAATATCGACGGATCGGGCATGAAGTTGCGAATGGTCGGGTTGCGGTGCCGTTCGATGTCATCGCGTTCGACACCGCGCGCCATCAGCAACTGGGTGACGAGATCATCCGGCTGAAAGTCGGGGTCGCGGCCATCGGTGCCGCCGCCACGCCAGTGCCAGGCTTGTTCAAGGATCGAGTGATTAATGTCGAGGACTGGCTTCATCCCTCTTCCCTATGGCGCGCCGGCAGTGCTAGCAAGTGGCGATGAAGCAATTGGCAATAATCTGGCACAGCATGACCGGCGGGTCTCAAAGCTTGGCAAAGGCCTGTTACAATGGCGCACGGCGGGCGCAGGAGGTGGATGTGCAGATGTTAAACGCCGCGGATGCGGGCGCCGAACATATGTTGGCCGCGGACGGCTATATCTTCGTGTTTCCGGAAAATCTGGCGGCGATCAGCGGGGGCATGAAAAGCTTTTTCGACCGATGCTATTATCCGTGCCTCGGCGCATTGAACGGCCGGCCTTATGTAATGATCATATGCGCAGGATCGGACGGACGCAATGCTGTTGCGCAGGCCGAGCGGATCGCGACGGGCTGGCGGCTGCGACAAATACTGCCGAGTGTCATTGTGTGCACGCATGCGCAGACGCAAGAGGCTATATTGGCCCCGAAGACTATCGATAGTGCAGACCTAATCGCGGCAGAAGAAATGGGCGAGCAAATCGCTGTGGGTCTGCAAATGGGTGTTTATTAGGGTCAGGACCCTCAATATCAGCCGAGATGGCCAGCCTTACGATGCTCGCTCTTGACCCAACGGACGGTGCCCGATGAGGCGCGCATGACGACACTTTCGGTCGTGATGCGGCCGTCGCGCAGAGTCTTGACGCCCTCAAGCAAGGAACCATGGGTAACGCCAGTCGCGGCAAAGATACAGTCGCCCTTGGCCAATTCTTCAAGGTCGTAGATTTTGTCGAGGTCCTCGATACCCCATTTGCGTGCACGCATCCGCTCATCGTCATTGCGGAACAGCAAGCGGCCCTTGAACTGGCCACCGACGCAGCGCAAAGCCGCCGCCGCAAGAACGCCCTCCGGCGCACCGCCGCTGCCCATATAGATGTCGACAGTGGTGTCTGGGTTGGTGGTCGCGATGACGCCCGCAACATCACCATCGGGGATCAGCATGACGCCGCAGCCGATGGCGCGCAGTTCGGATATGATCTTTTCATGGCGTGGGCGGTCAAGGACGCAGACAATCAATTCATGCGGCGGCACGCCTTTTTCGGCGGCGACCGCGGTAACATTTTCCGCAACAGTTTTGTCCAAATTGACGATGTTTGGCGAATAGCCAGGCCCGACGGCGATCTTGTCCATGTAGACATCGGGGGCGTTGAGCAAATTGCCCTCTTCGGCCACGGCGAGCACGGCCAGCGCATTCGGGCCAGCCTTTGCGGTGATGGTGGTGCCTTCCAATGGATCAAGGGCGATGTCGATTTTTGGGCCAGTGCCGATGGCAGAGCCAACCTTTTCACCGATAAACAACATCGGCGCTTCGTCCCGCTCGCCTTCGCCAATGACCACGGTGCCGTCCATATACAGCTCGTTCAAGGCGGCGCGCATCGCTTCGACGGCGGCGGCATCCGCTGCCTTCTCATCGCCACGTCCGATCAGTTTCGCCGCTGCGATAGCTGCAGCTTCCGTCACCCGCACCATTTCCAGAACAAGGACCCGGTCGAGGATTTGGCTTGCTGCAGTCATTTGGATTTCCTAGCTATTTGAGAACGAAGGGGCGCGAACGAAGCGCCTCGTATGGATCGGTATATAGACGGTTAGTTTCCGATAGTGAAGGTGCGGCTCATTGTCGAGATTGCTTGTGGCGATTTTCACCTCGTCTGTCGAACCCCCGAATGCGGCGGCGCAAATCGAGCATGCATGGGTACTATATTTTCAAGATCTGCAATATGGGCGCTGGCCTGCGTTTTGCTTATGCCCCCAAAATGTGCATGACCATGGGTTCACCCAGCAAGCTGTCTGAGTTTGCCAAGGCGCTGATGGTATCGTTAATCGCTTGCTCTGGTCCGGCGTGCGTCACCATCGCAATCAACGCCGAACCATCGTCGCTCGCCTCCGTCTGGATCAGGCTTTCGATCGACAATCCGGCATCGCGCATGGCCGCGGTGATTTCCGCGAGCACACCAACACGATCAGCCACCAGCATCCGCAGATAGGTCTTGCTAATCCGATGCGCGGAAGCCGCGCGTGGAAGCCTTTCAAGTTCGGCGGCCGGCATAGAAAATGCAGGGCCAGTTTCCTTGCGCGCGATATCGACCAGATCGGCGACGACAGCGGATGCCGTTGGCTTGTCACCCGCCCCTGCGCCTTGGAACAGCAAGCGGCCAGAGAAATTACCCTCGGCAACAACGGCGTTGGTTGCGCCGGTTACATGCGCCAGCGGGTGGCTCAGCGGCACGAGGCATGGTTCAACCCGTTGGAAAATATTGGCTGACCCGTTGTCACCGTCAATTTCGGCAAGACCGATGAGGCGGATGCGATAGCCCAGCGTTTTGGCCTGTGCGATGTCGGCCGCCAGAATTTTGCGCACGCCGCGTGCCTCGACACCGCCGAAATCAATGATTGAGCCAAAGCTTAAAGACGCAAGGATTGAAAGCTTATGCGCAGCATCAATGCCGTCAATGTCAAACGACGGATCTGCTTCCGCAAAGCCCTTGGCCTGCGCATCTGCAAGCACCTGTGCAAAATCCAACCCGTCGCTCTCCATCGTGGACAGGATGAAATTACAGGTGCCGTTGAGGATACCATAGACCCGATCAATGCGGTTGGCTGCGGCACCATCGCGCAGGCCCTGAATAACCGGAATACCGCCAGCAACAGCGGCCTCGAACTTAAGCGCGGCCTGCTTGCTCTCGGCCAAGGATGCAAGCTCTGCACCATGATGCGCAACCATTGCCTTGTTGGCGGTGACTAATGCGCGTCCTTTGGACAATGTCTCGCGTGCCAGGGTCAGCGCCGGACCATCCGACCCACCAACCAGCTCAACCACCACATCAATGTCAGCGGCGGTCGCAAGTTCACCCATATCGTCGACCCAGCGGTAGGGCGATAGATCCACGCCGCGATCCTTAGTGCGGTCACGCGCGGTGACGGCAACGATTTCGATCTCGCGGCCAGCGCGCCGCGCAATCAATCCGCTGTTTTCTTGAATCAAGCGAATTACGCCGCTGCCCACGGTGCCAAGACCAGCAAGGCCCACTCTCAATGGGGCATGACGAATAGGGATTGCCATGGGTTACCGACTTTCTGCCTAAGGGATGCGTAATGTTGCGGCGCTTAAGGGGAAATTCACGAAAATGCCAATCCAATCCACGTCATTGGCAAACGCGCGAACCTAGCGCTTTTATATTGCTTTCGCTAAGGCCGCGGCAACGTTGAAAATTTGGAGTTAAAAAATGCGTGCAATAGGTGTCATCGGAGCCGGTCAAATGGGTGCAGGCATTGCGCAAGTCAGCGCTGGCGCAGGCTATCATGTGTATCTATCCGATCTTGATCTTGCAAAGGCAGAGGAAGGTAAAGCCGGTATTGCAAAGGCACTTGGCCGGCTGGTTGCGAAGGAGAAAATGGGCCAAGACGCGGCAGACACCCTACTTTCGCATATTGAACCGGTTGGCAGCTACGATCCGATGGCGGATGCCGGACTGATTATCGAAGCTGCAACCGAGCGCGAAGACATTAAGCGCAAGATATTTGAGGCTGTCGGCAAGGTTCTTGGCCATCAGGCTGTGCTTGCATCGAACACGTCGTCCATTCCGATTACCCGTCTGGCGCAATCGTCGCCCGATCCAAAACGCTTCATTGGCGTCCATTTCTTTAACCCAGTGCCAGTCATGGGCCTGATTGAGGTCATCCGCGGCCTTGCGACCACCGACGACACGGTTGACGTCGTGCGCCAATATGGAGAGGCGCTTGGCAAGCAATTGGTCTTTGCCAATGACGCGCCGGGGTTCATCGTCAACCGCGTGTTGATGCCTATGATCAATGAGGCAATCTTTGCACTTGGCGAGGGCGTTGCCAGCATCCGCGACATCGACACCGCGTGCCAATTGGGCCTCAATCACCCGATGGGGCCGCTGACCCTAGCGGACTTTATCGGGCTCGATACCTGTCTTGAAATCACCAATGTGCTCTTTCAATCGACGGGCGATCCAAAGTTTCGTCCCGCGCCGTTACTTCAGAAATATGTCGAAGCCGGTTGGCATGGCCGCAAGGTGAAGCGCGGCTTTTACGATTATTCAGGTGAGGTGCCTGAGCCCACGCGCTGAGGTTAGGCGCCTGATCGAGCCACGGTAAAGGCTTGGTCAAGATCCGCGATCAAATCATCAGTATCTTCCAAGCCGATTTGTAACCGGATCAGCGTGCCTTCTTTATCCCAAGAAACGACCGACCGGTATTTTTCTGGCTGGACGGGCAAAGCAAGGCTTTCAAAGCCGCCCCAGCTATAGCCAATACCAAATAACTCGAGCGCATCGACGAAGGCAGCGGCGGTTGCGGCGTCACCTTTATGGATGAACGAGAACAACCCCGCCGCGCCCGTAAAGTCGCGCTTCCAAATGTCGTGCCCTGGGCATTCCGGCAGCGCGGGGTGGAATACCGCTGCAACATCTGGCTGCGTTTGTAACCATTTGGCGATCTGCAGTGCCGATGCCTCATGTGCCTTCATCCGGACCGACAAGGTGCGCAGGCCGCGGCTGGCAAGATACGCATCGTCGGGCGATACGGTCTGGCCAAGCTGCTGCGCGGTTTGGCGCAATCTTGTCCAGTATTTCTCATGCGTAGTGACGCTGCCCATCATGACGTCGCTATGGCCCACAATATATTTGGTGCAGGACAAGATCGCCATATCAATGCCCTTGTCGAGCGCGGTATGGAAATAAGGCGTCGCCCATGTGTTATCGAGCAAAGTGACAACATTATGTTTTTGGGCCGCTGCGCAAATGGCGGGAATGTCCTGCATCTCGAAGGTCAGGCTTCCGGGCGATTCCAACAATATCGCTTTGGTACGATCACAGAAAAGCGCATCATAATCGGAGGCGAGCGGATCAAAATAGCGTGTCTCGACGCCAAAGCGTTTCAGAAAGCCATCCGCTAAGGATCGGCTTGGGTCATACGCATTGTCCGTCATCAGCAAGACGTCACCAGACTTGAGAACCGACAATAAGGCGCACGCGATTGCCGCCACGCCCGATGGGTAAAGCATTGTTCCGTGCGCACCGGGTTCCATCTCGGTGAGCGCTTCGGCCAGCGACCATTGTGTTGGCGAGCCGCGGCGACCGTAGAAGAAACGGCCGTCTTGGTTGTCAGATTTACCTGCCTCCAATGCCGCCACATTTTCATATAAATGCGTGCTTGCGCGCCAGACGGGCACGTTGACGACGGGGCCAGTTAATGCACTCCTTCGTCCTGCTGTGACTGTTTTGGTGGCGGGTTTTTGAGGCTTCTTAGAACTCAAGCCGCACCCTGTGCCTTAGGGGTGTCTTTATCCAATCCCCATTCTGACCAGCTACCGTCATATAACGACACGTCGGTCTTGCCTGTCATCCGTGCGCCAAACAACACGACCGCCGCAGTCATCCCTGATCCACATGTCGTGATCATCGGTTTGCTGAGGTCAACGCCCGCATCGGCATATGCCTGGTTCAGCTCATCGCCGCGCTTCCATGTGCCGTCCGCGTTGAACAATTGGCCAAAGGGCAGGTTGCGGCTGCCAGGAATATGGCCCGACGCCATTTCGGGCCGCGGCTCTGCCTCTTCGCCGGTAAAGCGACCGGCGCCCCGTGCGTCGACGACACTGGCCGCCTTGCTGTGCAAATTGGCCAGCATATCGGCCTTGTTGCGCACGGCCTTGTCGTCTTTCCAAACGGTGAAGTGGCGGTGGCGCAAGGTTGGCTTTCCGGTTTCTAGAGGGCGGCCTTCGGCTTTCCATTTGGCGATGCCGCCATCAAGGATTGCGACGTCATGTGCGCCAAACAATGTCAGCATCCACCAAGCGCGCGTGGCCGATTTGAACGGGCTGTCATCATAAACCACAATGCGGCTGCCATCGCCTAGGCCAAGCGATTGCATACGACTGGCGAATTTTTCGGGCGGCGGCAAGGTGTTAGGCAGGCTGCTATTGGCGTCAGCGAGCTCTTCGATATCCATGAATACAGCCGATGGAATATGCCCGCCTTCATACTCAGCCTGCGCATTGCGGCCGGCATCGGGCATGAACCAGGTTGCATCTACCACACGTAGGTCGGACGCTCCGATTTCTGCCGCCAACCATTCGGTGCTTACTAACAATTCCATGTTTTTCGTCCTTGACCGTATTTTGTGATTCTACTGCGCTGCAAGATAGGCAGCTTTTCCAAACTATCCAAGCTTTTCGAGAAATTGCTGCGCATGTGCACGCAATGCAACCTTGTCCGCGTCAGCCATCCGCTCCCAATTTTTATAGGGCATAGCCATACGCGGATTTTTGCGCAGTTTTCTCTCGTTGCGCGCAATGAACTCCCAATACAGCGCGTTAAACGGACACGCCTTTGGTCCAGTGCGCTGCTTGACGTCATAGCTACAATGCGTGCAATAATCCGACATGCGGTTGATATAGGCGCCGCTCGCCGCATAGGGTTTCGACGCCAGCATGCCGCCATCGGCGAACTGGCTCATGCCTAAGCTGTTTGGCAACTCAACCCATTCATAGGCATCGGCATATACCGCGAGATACCATTTATGGACTTCCTTTGGGTTCAGTCCGGCCAGCAGCGCAAAATTGCCCGTGATCATGAGGCGCTGGATATGGTGCGCGTAGGAATGCTCGATCGTTTGGCCAATAGCCTGCGACAGGCAATGCATGTCGGTTTTACCGGTCCAGTAAAATTCAGGCAGTGGCCGCGTCGCGGCAAACGCGTTGCTTTCCACATATTCTGGACCAGCGTGCCAATAGATCCCGCGCACATATTCGCGCCACCCAATGACTTGCCTTATGAACCCCTCAGCTGCGTTGATTGGGACTTTGCCTGCGCGATATTGCACCTCAACCGCACGGCACAGCTCAAGCGGGTCAAGCAAACCAGAGTTGATATAAGGTGAGAGGATCGAGTGCCACAAAAACGGTTCTCCGGTGAGCATTGCGTCCTGATAGTCCCCAAAATTGGGTAAAGCGTGGTCCAGAAAATGCTTTTGCTGCCGCAACGCATCCTCGCGCGTTACGGCAAATCCGAATTTTGTTGTCTCACCCATGTTGCCTGCAAAGCGGCGCTCGACCATCTGAATGACATCTTGTGTGACGGCGTTTGGCGCAAAGTGTAGCGGCGTTGGCATCGCCAGATCGCGCTTTGCCGGTTTCCGGTTCTCGGCGTCAAAATTCCACTGTCCACCTTCAGGCGTGTCTCCATTCATCATAAGGCCGGACTTACGCCGCATATCGCGATAGAAAAACTCCATGCGCAATTGTTTGCGGTCCTTGGTCCAGCTTTCAAATTCAGCATGGGTGCACAAGAAGCGGTCATCGGGCCGGATTTCTACCGGGATATCAAAGCGATCGGGCCAGCTATCCAACATCGCCTTCACCCGCCATTCGCCTGCCTCGGTCACGCATAATGCGGACACCTTGTGTCGCTCAATGGCACGGGCAATTTCGCCCGTGAAACTACCGCTGTTCTCCGCGTCGGTCAGCTTTACATAATCAACTGTCCATCCTGCGCTGCGAAGATCGTTCGCATGATGGCGCATGGCGGATAGGATATACACCATCTTGGATTTATGGTGCGGCACATATTCGGTCTCTTCATCAACCTCAGCCATGAGGATGACGCATGCTTTTTTATCCTGCCCCGCCAAGGATGATAGGCCATGACTGAGTTGGTCGCCAAATATAGGAATGAGTAATGCCATATCGCTATGTTAGCCAGACAGGCGGTCAAGGGCGATACGGGATTTCAGGAAAGCAGACTTGAACGATTCAATCGAAAATCGGGCCGCTCTGGCGGCGCGTCTCCGACTGCATCCTGTATCACCCGTTTGCTTCCCGCGGCGAAACCGCTAAAAGCGCCTTTATGAAAGACATATTAAAGCCAAAATTTCTTGGTGCGCAAAGCACGCTTCCGCAAACGCCTGAAGAGGCGCAGTTGGATTATGTCCCCAACCCGCGCCCAGACACGCTGTATCTCGCGCGCTTTGCCGTGCCTGAATTCACATCCTTGTGTCCGGTAACGGCCCAGCCTGATTTCGCGCATTTGGTTATCGACTATGCGCCAGATGCGACGATCGTCGAATCGAAATCGCTTAAGCTGTTCTTGGGCTCGTTCCGCAACCATGCCGCTTTTCACGAAGATTGCACCGTTGGCATTGGCCAGCGCCTGTTTTCGGAGATGAAGCCGCATTGGCTGCGCATTGGTGGCTATTGGTATCCGCGCGGCGGCATACCCATTGATGTGTTTTGGCAATCCGGCGATCCTCCCAAGGGTTTGTGGTTGCCAGATCAAGGGGTTCAGCCATATCGGGGCCGCGGCTGAATAATGTAAATAACCCTTCTAAGGTTCGGTGCCCATCGCCTCGTCGACGCAGGGGAATCGTTCATCGCAAATATCAGCATTAATGATGTCTTCCGCCAAAGCTCTGCCCTATCGACCGATCATGGTTCGGGTGGAAAAATTTGGGGAAGGGCGCGCTAAAGATCTGCTGCGTTTTGGCGTGGTATCGTTGGCGCTGTTGACTAGTTTGTCGGGATGTGTCGGTGTGCAGCGGCCAATGCCTCAGGCCAATCCCACCCCGTCAACTCGAATACCGCATTCTGCAGCGCCTGTTGGGCAGGCCGCTCCAAAGCGGCCATTCAATCGCCGTGCGCCTATTGGTCTTGAAAATCTGGTGCGGGAGCAATGGCAGATTTTCCCAGGCCGTACCGGCGTCGCTATCATGCGCATAGATGGCGGCGAATGGATAACTGGCCAACGGGCGACAGAATTGTTCCCGCAGCAAAGCGTATCCAAAACATGGGTGGCGTTGACTATATTGGACTTGGTCGATCAAGGTAAAGTCAGCCTTGACCAGAAGATACGCATTACACCTAATGATCTAGCGGTTTTCCATCAACCCATTCGCGACCGTGTAATCTCCAATGGTGGGATTGAGGCGACCGTGCTCGCCTTACTCGAGCAGGCTATCATAGCGAGTGACAATACCGCCAATGACTCCCTCTTGCGTACGGCTGGCGGCCCTCAAGCGGTTCAAAGTTTTTTGGCGCGAAAGAATTTGGGGGCCATCCGCTTTGGTCCAGGCGAACGTTTGTTGCAAAGCGGCATTGCTGGCCTTGATTGGCGTCAGGAATATTCGCTTGGTAATAGGTTTTATGCAGCGCGTAACATGGTGCCGATGGCGAAGCGCAAAGCTGCACTCGATTTTTATCTCGACAACCCGATCGATGGGGCCAGTCCCGAGGCAATTGTCCGTGCTCTTGCCAGGCTGGCCAAAGGAGAGTTGCTGTCGCCTGCATCAACTAGGCTTATCTTGGGGATCATGTCACGCACATCAAGCGGGCCAAACCGTATGAAGGCGGGTGTACCGGCAGGCTGGCGCTTTTTGCATAAAACGGGAACCGGGCAGATATTGTCGCCTGTTTCAACGGGCTATAACGACATTGGAATTATGACGGCGCCCGATGGGACGCGCTATGCGCTGGCAATCATGATGGGCAGTACAACCGCATCCATCCCGCAGCGTATGGCGTTCATGCAATTTGTGTCGCGCACGACTGCCACATATCACGACCAGTAATTTTATGGGTTGATGACGCCTGACATGGATTGTCAGCATCTGGGCAATTCAGACAAAGAAAAGGGCCGTCCTGTAAACAGAACGGCCCTTATCAAAAGCTTTCGCTAAAAAGCGCGAATATTACTTCGCAGCTTCTTTCGCTGCTTCTGCAGGCGCACCAGCAGCAGCGGCCGCATCGGCAGGTGCAGCAGCAGCGTCAGCAGCAGGTGCAGCAGCGGCGTCAGCAGCAGGTGCAGCGCCTTCTACAGCAGCGTCAGCAGCTTCTGCTGGAGCTTCTGTTGCGGTTGCTTCTGCTGCTGGAGCTTCTTCAGCCTTTGAGCAAGCGACCAAACCGAGCGAAGCGGCAAGAACGAGAGATATAGCAATTTTCTTCATATGGGAAACCCCCTAGCAAAACTTATGAAAACCTGACAGGCACGCCACAACAATTACAGCTTGCCTGCGGAAAGCCCTCTAGCTTGTTCACAATTCGGTGGCAATGCGCTTTTTTAAAGTTTGATATTGTCCCATAACAATTTCGCGCCAATCTCTACCTTAACGGTAGAAAATATGCGGGATTTGAGCTTATTGACATGATATAAAGAATTCTTTATATGCGCTCCAAATGATGAATTTGCTCAATATCATGCGGGCTTTGGCCGATCCGACGCGCTTGCGAATCGCGTTTTTGGTGCTGCGCTTGGAACTGTCTGTGGGTGAGTTGGTCCAAATTTTGGACCAAAGTCAGCCCCGCGTGTCACGCCACATTAGAATATTGGACGAGGCCGGGCTTCTTGAGCGGCGTAAGGAAGGAAGCTGGGTATTTTTGCGGCCTGCTGCAATATTGACCGATAGTCCCGTCGCATCCTTATTGGCTGAGGCAGATGTATCGCAGGGCAAGGCATTTCAGCGCGATGTTCTTCGGCTTGATGAAGTACGCAGCGCCCGGACCGATATGGCCGCAGCCTATTTTGCTGCACATGCTGATGAATGGGATTCTCTTCGATCGCTGCACATCGCCGATTCGGAAGTTGAAGCACGGTTGGCACATATCCTCCACAGCGCGCCATTGGGACGTTTTCTAGATGTGGGAACCGGCACTGGACGCATGGTAGAACTATTTGCAGGGGCCTCGGAGCGTTTTGTGGCTGTCGACAATAGTCCCGAGATGCTTCGACTGGCGCGGGCGAAGATTGCAAATCTAAGTCCAGAAATCGCGAATAAGGTCGATATTAAGCTCGGCGATTTTAACATGTTACCCGTAGGCGACGCTGAATTTGACACGGTCATTTTTCATCAAGTGCTGCACTACGCACAGCATCCCGAGGCCGTGATAGCGGAGGCCATCCGTACGCTTGCGCCCGGCGGCAGATTAGTCATCGTCGATTTTGCTGCGCATAATCTTGAAGAATTGCGCACAGTCCATGCGCACGCGCGGCTTGGTTTCACGGATGACTTCATGAAAAAGACCTTTGCTAGCCAAGGCCTTCAACTGGTTCACCAAACCGCTCTTGAAGCAGGCGAATTGGTCATCAAAGTTTGGATGGGCCAAAAACTATCTGGCGCACAGCCGAGCCCCAAAAGTGGCCTAAGGCCAGAAGATAACCTAAGGATTGTTGCATGATTCTCCCGCTTGCGCAGATGCAAGAAGCTAGCCGCGCTGTGGCCTCACCCCTTTTCGCCGGACTTTCGGGTGATTGCGAAATCAGCTTTGAATTCTTTCCGCCCAAGACGGAAAAGATGGAAGAACAACTTTGGGATTCGGTCGTAACATTGGCGCCCCTTGCCCCACGCTTTGTGTCAGTCACTTATGGCGCAGGCGGCACCACGCGTGAACGCACGCACAAAACCGTGGCCCGCATCGCGCGCGAAACTCACATTCCTGCAGCCGCGCACCTCACTTGCGTCGAGGCGTCAAAAGGCGAAATCGCCGATGTCGCCAACGCGTATTGGGAAGCGGGTGTTCGCCATATTGTTGCCCTGCGGGGCGATGCCCCCAATTCTGACGGCCGGTTTGTGCCGCACCCTGATGGCTATGCCAGCGCTGCGGAGTTGGTAGAAGGTTTGCGTAAACTACATCCGTTTGAAATTTCGGTCAGTGCCTATCCCGAAACACATCCCGAAGCATTGTCGGCGGCGTCCGACATTGATTTTCTTAAACGCAAACTCGCTTCAGGCGCGAGCCGCGCCATCACTCAGTTCTTTTTTGAACCAGAGACCTTTTTCCGTTTCCGTGATGCTGTCGCGGCGGCCGGCATAGATGCAGAGATCGTGCCCGGCATCATGCCCGTGTCGAACTTTGCCGCGATCACACGCATGTCGCAAATGACGGGAACAGCAATTCCGGATTGGATGGCCCATCTGTTCGATGGTCTTGATGATCACCCGTCCGCACGGCAGCTGGTCGCCGCGACCGTATCAGCGGAAATGTGCCGCAAATTATATGCAGGCGGTGTACGCGATTTCCATTTTTATACACTGAACCGCGCCGAGCTCTCTTACGCTATCTGCCATCTGCTTGGAAAACGGCCAGCCGCGCTTGCGCAAGAGGTCGCAGCATGAGTGCGCGTGCGGCCTTTGTTGATCGTGCGGCGCAACAGATCCTGGTTTTTGACGGCGGCTATGGCACAGCGATTCAAGGATACAAACTGTCCGAAGCCGATTATCGCGGCGACCTTGATCTGACGCATGATCAAAAGGGAAATAACGACCTGTTGTCGATTACGCGCCCCGACATTGTCGGCGCAGTTCATACCGCTTATCTTGAGGCGGGCGCGGATATGATCGAAACCAACACCTTCAGCGCGACCCAAATCAGCATGGCCGATTATGGCTGCGAACATTTGGTTACGCGGCTAAACGTGGAATCGGCGAAGCTGGCGCGTGCTTGCTGCGATGCCGCCGAGGCGAAGGACGGCGTTCGGCGCTTTGTGGCTGGCTCGGTTGGCCCGACCAATAAGACATTGTCTTTATCCCCTGATGTTAACGATCCAGGCTATCGCGAGATAGACTTTGACTATTTGAAAGATGTCTATCGCGCACAATGCGATGCCTTGATCGAAGGCGGTGTCGATTTTCTGTTGATCGAAACAATATTCGATACCCTCAATGCCAAATGCGCAGCGATGGCGGCGCAAGAAGCGGCTGCCGCTTGCGGGCGCGATGTGCCGTTGATGATATCGATGACCATCACCGACATGGCGGGTCGAAACCTTTCGGGGCACACAGTCGAGGCATTTTGGGCCGCAATCCGGCACGCTAAACCGCTCACCATCGGACTGAATTGCTCGTTCGGTGCCGATCTTTTGCGTCCCCATCTGGCGGCATTGTCGAAGCAGGCCGACGTGCTGGTCATGGCCTACCCCAATGCCGGACTGCCCAATGATCTAGCGGAATATGATGAGCTGCCAGAGACAACTGCGCAGTTGATTGGCCAATGGCTCGACGATGGGTTGGTGAATATTGTCGGCGGCTGCTGCGGTACGACGCCGGCGCATATTGCGGCGATTGCAAAGGCTGTTGCCAACCGCGCGCCACGCACAATCCCCAAGGCAGACGTTGTAACGCGGCTCGCAGGGCTTGAACCCTTCGTTATGGCCTCCTGACCCCCTTTGAAGTAGAACAAAAAATGTCTTCCCGATCCTCTTCCTCGCGCTTCGTTAACATTGGTGAACGCACCAATGTCACTGGCAGCGCAAAGTTCAAAAAACTGATCCTTGCCGGCGACTATGAAGCTGCTGTTGAGGTCGCGCGCGATCAAGTCGAAAATGGTGCGCAGATTATCGACATCAACATGGATGAAGGCCTGCTCGACGCGCATGAGGCGATGACCACCTTCATCAAGCGCATTGCAGCAGAGCCGGATATTGCGCGCGTGCCGTTGATGATCGACAGTTCCAAATGGAGCGTGATTGAGGCGGGCCTAAAATGCGTTTCTGGCAAGCCGATCGTCAATTCAATTTCCATGAAAGAAGGCGAAGAGGCTTTTCTGCATCATGCACGTTTGTGCATGGCCTACGGGGCCGCGGTCGTCGTTATGGCGTTCGACGAAACTGGCCAAGCGGATACGCAAAGACGCAAGGTGGAGATTTGCAAGCGCGCTTATGACCTATTGCTTGGCATAGGATTCCCACCAGAAGACATCATCTTTGACCCAAATATCTTTGCCGTGGCAACGGGGATTGAGGAGCATAATAATTACGGCGTCGACTTTATTGAGGCGGTAAGGGAACTGCGCGTCCTGTGCCCCCATGCCCATTATTCGGGCGGGCTTTCCAACCTGTCATTCAGCTTCCGTGGCAATGAACCGGTGCGCAGGGCGATGCATTCAATCTTCCTGTACCATGCCATTCCTGCCGGACTTGATATGGCGATCGTCAACGCCGGGCAGCTCGATATCTATGATGACATTGATGACGAACTGCGCGTTGCGTGTGAAGACGTCATCCTCAACAGCGACCCCGATGCGACCGAGCGCCTGATCGCGCTTGCCGAAAAATATCGCGGGACAGATCTGGCGCAGGAAAAGGCTGAGGCCGAATGGCGCGGCTGGCCCGTGAACAAGCGGCTGGAACATGCTTTGGTCAAGGGCATTGATGCGGATATCGTAGCAGACACCGAAGAAGCACGACTTGTCATAAAAATGGCGGGTGGCCGACCCATTGAGGTTATCGAAGGGCCGTTGATGGACGGCATGAACGTTGTTGGCGACCTTTTTGGATCAGGGCGTATGTTCCTGCCGCAAGTGGTAAAGTCCGCCCGCGTGATGAAAAAGGCCGTAGCGCATCTCTTCCCATATATTGAGGCAGAAAAAGTGGCCGGCGCCAAGGGCAAGGGCAAGATCATCATGGCAACCGTCAAGGGCGACGTGCATGACATTGGCAAGAATATCGTTGGCGTTGTGCTGCAGTGTAACGGCTTCGAAATTGTTGATCTGGGTGTAATGGTTCCCTGGCCGACAATATTGCAGGCAGCGGTGGAGCATGACGCCGACATGATCGGGCTTTCGGGCCTCATCACCCCTTCGCTCGACGAAATGGTAACCGTGGCCGAGGAAATGGAGAAAGCGGGCATGTCTATGCCGCTGATGATCGGCGGTGCAACCACGTCAAAAACCCACACGGCATTGCGTATTGAGCCGGTATATTCCGGGCCCGTCATCCATGTGTTGGATGCATCGCGCGCTGTTGGTGTTGCGGGCACTTTGGTCAGCGATACGATGGCGGACAAGTTTGTTGCGGACACTCGGGCCGAATATAGCCACATTCGCGATGCCCGCGCCGGCAAGACCGCAAAGCCGCTCGCCACGCTTGAAGAAGCGCGCGCCAATGCGTTCGAAATCGACGAAAGCATGAAACCAGCTCCCCCGCGTCAGCCGGGTGTTCATGCTTATGATGATTGGGACTTGGCGGACCTGCGCAAATATATCGATTGGACGCCATTCTTTCGCGCGTGGGAATTACATGGCAATTATCCTGCGATCTTGACCGATGAAATCGTCGGCGAAAGCGCTACCAGTTTGTTTGCCGATGCCAATGCGATGCTCGACAAGATTATCAATGAAAAATGGCTTCGAGCCAAAGGCGTTGCCGGATTGTGGCCTTGTTGGCGCGATGGGGATGATGTGGTTGTCTACTGCGAACAGACCGAGGCGCATGTGCGCTTGCCGTTCTTGCGCCAGCAAATCGCCAAACGCGAGGGCAAAGCGAACATGTGTCTGGCCGATTTCATCAGCCGCGATGGCGACTGGATTGGCGGCTTTGCCGTTACGACTGGCCATGGCATCGAGGCGCATTTGGCGCAGTTCAAAGCCAATATCGACGATTATTCTGACATCATGTTGAAGGCGTTGGCCGACCGTTTGGCCGAGGCCTTTGCCGAACGGATGCACGAACATATCCGCAAGGATTTATGGGGCTATGCACCTGATGAACAGTTCACGCCCGAAGCGCTGAACCGTGAGGAATATCGCGGCATTCGTCCCGCCCCCGGCTACCCCGCTTGCCCAGACCACAGCATGAAGCCAACCTTGTTCGACCTGCTGGATGCCACGCATAAGACCGGTATCACGTTGACCGAAAGTTTTGCGATGCTGCCGACTGCTGCAGTAAGCGGTCTGTATTTCGGCCATCCGCAGTCGGAATATTTCGGTGTCGCGCGGATTGGCGACGATCAGGTGGCGGATTATGCGGCGCGTCGGGGACTAGATCTGGACCGTGCACGGCAATATCTGCGGCCAAATCTCAACGAATGAAGGCATGAGGGCCTGAGCGCAGAAGGGTAAAAGATAACCACCATCTTAGCGGGGGCAATATCGCAGTTCGGATTAGCAACAATTAAAGCTTTAATCAGAGCCGATTAAAGACAAAACCAGCGAACCATCCCAGCAGCAACGATACAAGCACAGCCATCGCCCCGTAAAAAAGGGCATAGTCCTTTGCCATAACCGTAACCAACTGTTCAAAGCCCGTCTTTCGAATGCGCACTTCAACATTGTCATCGGCGACGATGACCCTACCGTCGCGAATGAGCAAGGTTTCGGCGGTGTAGACGCCCACCGGAACACTTGAGGGAATGTTGAGGCGGGCGCGATACAGCACTTGATCGGTGATTTCGACCGTGCCGGCTTCTTGCCGAAACAAACCATTGCGGCGGTTTAAATCCACCAGCCCATCGGCAAAGCGGCGCTGTTCCGCAGCATCCACTTCACCACTTGGGGAGAGCTGCAAACGATCCAAGCCAAGCTCATAAATCGCGGCGGTTTTGCTGTTTACGATCTGCTCGAGCGGTCGTGAAGATGCGATGGCATAGTAAGATGGCACCGAGCGAAAATCGCTGCTGTCCGCATTGATCCAAATGCCAGCGATTTTCTGTTTTTCGCGCAGGGTGATGGACCGGGTTGGACCACGCAGCACCACCGCTACATCAACCCTGCCCTCTGGAACAACGCCGCGCGGGTATATGATTGCGCCGAATAACAACATTTCCGCGCCAGTGAAGCCCGATTGAATATCAATTTGACGCTGTGAGACGTCAGGCACCAGCTTGGGCACATTTTGCGCGCTTGCTGTGACCGGAAGCAGCCATAAAAATAAGGCCAACCAACGTATCATAATGCTTGCAACGTGTAGATTTCGTCCGGCCGCCAACCAAGACCAAGCGCCATGCGGATTGCGACCAGTAGAACGATAGTGGCAAGGAACAGGCGCAGATATTCTGGCCGCATACGCTGTGCCAAACGCGCGCCAATCTGCGCGCCGGTGACACTGCCGATAAGCAGAAATACGGCAAGTACGATGTCGACGGCCTTGGTGGTAAGACTATGCATCATCGTAGACGCCATGGTTACAAACAAAATCTGGAATAATGACGTCCCTACAACCACCTGCGCGCCCATGCCCAAAAGATACAGCATGGCGGGCACCATTATGAAACCGCCGCCAACACCAAGCAGCATGGTCATGATGCCAGTGACGAAACCCAATATCAACGGCGCAAGCGGTGAAATGTAAAGACCTGAACGATAGAAGCGCCAGCGCATAGGCAGGCTGGCAACCAGCGGGTGATGCCGTCGCTTTGCCGCGACGACCGGCTTACCCGTTCGGGTGGCACGCACGCTCGACAGGCTTTCTTTGGCCATCATGCCACCGATGCTGCCCAGCATGAGGACGTACAGAATGTTAATGACGGTATCAATCTGGCCAACGGATTCCAATATTTCAAAAATTGCAGCGCCCGCGCCAGTGCCGAATATACCGCCTACGACGAGAACACCGCCCATTTGGAAATCAACGCCGCCGCGCTTCATATGTGCAAACACGCCCGACACGCTTGCACCGGTTACCTGCGTGGATGCGGACGCCGCCGCAACTGCAGGGGGGATGCCATAGAAAATCAACAAGGGTGTCGTCAGGAACCCGCCGCCTACGCCGAACATGCCCGAAAGGACGCCCACGCCGCCACCCAGCAGGATGATGACCAGCGCATTCACCGACAAATTGGCTATGGGAAGATATATATCCATGATCGACGGACAGACCCTAACCGCATTTCGCGGCAGGATAAAGGCTAGCGCTTAGAAACTGGTGGACAAGGTCACGGCGGGACCATTGCCGGGTTGGGCATCGCCCGCAACGCGAAATCGCCAACTTGCGTCGATCCGTAATCTGGCGGGTCCAGCGGGTACCCAGGCGCGCGCGGACGGCCCAACATCCAGACGCATGATGTCGCTTTGCCCGCCGCCCCATATGCCTCCACCAGCAGAAAGCTGCGCGCAACCTTGGCTGGCCAGCGGCCCTTACTTGCTAAGTTGCAGCCTGATGGCCATAGTAATTTTACATGATCAATATTCCAAAATCACTAACCAGAAAATCTGCTTTGCGGGCATTTTTGTCCAGCGGAGCGGCTGGTGGGATACTGCTGATGGTGGCGGCCGCGCTGGCCATGATCATTGCTAATTCAGTTGTTGCGCAAGATTACACCCATCTCATCCATGCGGTAATCGGCCCAGAATTGACGCCCAAGCTTGGGCCAATGACAGCACATCTGTGGATTAACGATGGTCTTATGGCGATATTCTTTTTGCTCGTTGGACTGGAGATAAAACGCGAATTTGTGGATGGTCACTTGTCTACTTGGGCTGATCGCAGACTTCCGATGATCGCGGCTGCTGCTGGCATGATTGTGCCAGCTATCATTTATCTTGCCATTGCAGGCGGCGAGCCCGCCTTACGACGTGGCTGGGCCATTCCCGCTGCAACCGATATTGCCTTTGCCATTGGCGTACTTGCGCTGTTGGGCAGTCGTGCACCCGCGTCGCTGAAGCTGTTCCTGACTACGGTTGCCATTGTCGACGACATGGGGGCTGTTGCGATTATTGCTGTGTTTTATACAGCAAAGCTGAACCTCATGGCTTTGGCTGCGGCCGGTGCCATCTGGTGCGCGATGTTGTTGTTGAACAGGTTTCGGGTCAATGTGCTTTGGCCATATCTGCTCCTTGCGGCCTTGTTATGGTACGCCACATTATTGTCGGGCGTGCATGCCACGATTGCGGGCGTGTTGGCCGCTTTTGCCATACCGTTCCGACGCACGCTTGCCGCCCCGGATGCAGCGGATTCGCCGCTGCATCGGCTGGAACATGCCTTGGTGAAACCCGTGGCATTTGTCATTGTGCCGATTTTTGGGTTTGCCAATGCTGGGGTTTCGCTGGAGGGCATAAACTTCGCCGCACTTACCGCGCCACTTCCGCTTGCTATCGCGATGGGTCTGTTTTTGGGCAAGCAAATCGGCATTTTCACCAGCATTTGGCTTTCGGTTAAGCTCGGCATTGCTGCTCGGCCGCACAACGCCAGCTGGACGCAAGTTTTCGGCGTCGCCGTACTGTGCGGTATCGGTTTTACAATGAGCTTGTTTATCGGTGGCCTTGCTTTTGCAGGGCCGGCACAAGGTGACGCTGTCAAGATTGGTGTTTTGATAGGGTCGCTACTTTCCGCCATTCTGGGCTATAGTATTTTGCGCTTCGCCGCATCCCGCAAGCGGCTCTCTGGAGATGCCATATGAAGTTTTGCAGTTACATCCTGTCGCTCACGTTGCTCTCTTTGGGCTGCAGCTCGGTTCCGTCTCCATCGGTAGCGTCACAGGCCGCGGCTTCAATGTCTCTGACCGACGTTTCTGACGCGTATATTCAATTGACGCTCGAAGCTGGCACGCATGAGCCGGAATATGTGGATGCGTATTATGGTCCAGCTGCGTTGCAGTCCGCAGCCACCGCGAACCCGCGTTCGCTTGCCGATTTGATTGCGCAAGCTCGCACACTCACCGCTGCCATAGATGCCGCTTTACCGGGTATCCAGTCGCTGCCAGATCGCCGCCGCGCACGCGCGCTGCGTGGTATGCTTGTCGCTGCAGATACCCGGCTACAGATGCTTCAGGGCCGCAAATTCGCGTTTAACGCAGAAGCCGAGGGCCAGTTTGCGACAGTTCCGGAATTAATGCCCTTGGCCCATTATGATGTCATTTTGGCTGGCCTGGAAAAGCTCATTCCGGGCAACGGCCCACTCGCAACACGGGTGGATAGCTTTAACGAGAATTATACGGTGCCCAAGGATCGCATGAAGCCCGTCTTCGACGCGGCGATTGCCGAGTGCAAACGGCGGACTGAAGCGCACATCAACCTGCCGGCGGGTGAAACTTTTGATATGGAGTTCGTGACGGGGAAGCCGTGGTCGGGTTATAATTATTATAAGGGCAATTACAAAAGCCTGATCCAGATCAACACCGACCTTCCCATCCGCATCAGTCGCGCCGTCGATCTTGGTTGTCATGAGGGCTATCCCGGGCATCATGTCCTAAACCTGTTGGTTGAAGAACGACTGGCGCGTAAAAATGGCTGGAAGGAGTATGAGGTAAACCCCTTGTACAGCCCGATGAGCGTCCTTTCCGAGGGAAGCGCAAATTACGGGATTGATCTGGCATTTCCGGCGCAGGAGCGCTTGGCCTTTGAACGCGACGTGCTGTACCCATTGGCTGGCCTGGACCCCCAGACAGCCCAAGCCTATTGGAAAATGCAGCAAATGACCGAGGCACTTTCGGGCGCGCGGCTAACGATCGCAAAAATGTATCTGGACGGTGAAGTGACGCGGCCACAGGCTTTGGCTTTGACGCAGAAATATCTCTTACTTTCGCCGGCCCGGGCCGAACAATCCATTGGCTTTACGGACCATTATCGCAGCTATGTGATCAACTATGGCTGGGGCAAGGACTTGGTCAGGAACTATATCGAACGCGGCAATCCGGCCGAGGCCGAGCGGTGGCGCCGGATGGAGAAGATATTGAGCGAGCCGACTTTGCCGTCTGACTTACTGCCATAAGCAAATTGACAGCGGCATTATGACGCGAGATTGTCTTGGTATAACCTCTAGCGGCAAGGGCGCAGCGCCAACGCTTAATCGGCGCTATAGAAAGACACGGCGCTACCGGTACTTCGCGATGGGTAAAGCGATGGATAGCATGACGAGCGGTGCCATGAGGGCAAGTTAGCCAAATCAACCCAGCCGCTGCAAGTAAAAAGGGCGACCATTTCTGGCCGCCCTACATTTTTACCTTATAATACAATATTTTATAGCTTCCCGACCAGCTCCGGCACAACCGTAAACAGGTCACCAACCAAGCCGATATCTGCAACTTGGAAGATCGGTGCATCTTCGTCCTTGTTGATGGCGATGATGACCTTAGAATCCTTCATACCGGCCAAATGCTGGATCGCGCCGGAGATGCCGACGGCGACATACACTTCTGGTGCGACGATCTTACCGGTTTGACCAACCTGATAGTCATTGGGCACAAAGCCAGCATCCACGGCAGCGCGGCTTGCGCCAACGCCAGCGCCAAGCTTGTCCGCCAATGGCAATATGGTCGCGGCAAATGTCTCTGCATCCTTCAATGCACGGCCGCCCGATACGATGATCTTGGCAGAGGTAAGCTCAGGGCGTTCCTGCTTGGCGATCTCTGCCGAGAGGAAGGTCGATGTGCCTGAATCGCCGCTGCCCGAGACAGCTTCGATCGTGGCCGAACCGCCAGTTTCCTCTGCTTTGGCAAAGGCTGTACCGCGCACGGTGATGACCTTCTTGGCGTCGGACGACTGCACAGTGGCAATCGCGTTGCCGGCGTAGATGGGCCGCGTGAACGTATCCGCGCTTTCAACCGACAAAATGTCTGAGATTTGCATGACGTCTAGCAAGGCCGCCACGCGTGGCGCGATGTTCTTGCCGTTCGATGTGGCAGGCGCCAGAAACGCGTCATGGCTTGCCATCAATGAAGCAACCAATGGCGCGACATTTTCGGCCAATTGTTGCGCATAGGCCGCGTCATCGGCAACATGCACAGTTGTCACGCCAGCGATTTTGGCAGCTTGCGCAGCAACTGCGCCGCAGCCTGAACCGGCAACGAGCACATGCACTTCGCCAATCTGTGATGCAGCGGTGACGACGGCAAGGGTAGCATCCTTCAACGATGCATTGTCATGTTCGGCATAAACGAGGGTCTTCATGCGGCCACTCCCATTTCCTTAAGCTTTGCAACCAGCGCATCGACGTCGGCAACCTTGATACCGGCGCTACGCACGGGGGGCTCGACAACCTTCAGCGTCTTAAGACGCGGAGTTACATCGACGCCATAATCGGCAGGTGTTTTCTGCGCGAGTGGCTTTGACTTTGCCTTCATGATGTTTGGCAAAGACGCATAACGCGGCTCGTTCAAACGCAGGTCAGTCGTTATGATGGCTGGCATCTTCAGCGACACTGTCTGCAAACCGCCATCGACTTCGCGCGCAACATGCACTGAATCGCCAGATACGTTTACCGTATTGGCAAAGGTGCCTTGCGGACGACCCGTTAATGCTGCGAGCATCTGGCCGGTCTGGTTGGAGTCATCGTCAATCGCCTGCTTGCCAAGAATGACAAGACCGGGCTGCTCTTCTTCAACGATCTTCGCGAGGATCTTGGCAACGCCCAAAGGCTCGACATCTTCCGCAACGACAAGGATCGCGCGGTCAGCGCCCATGGCGAGCGCAGTCCGCAATGTTTCTTGTGCCTTGTCCGGCCCAACCGACACTGCGATCACTTCTGTCGCAACGCCCTTTTCACGCAAACGCAACGCTTCTTCGATGGCGATTTCGTCAAACGGGTTCATGCTCATTTTGACGTTCGCTAAATCCACGCCCGAACCATCGGGCTTTACCCGCGGCTTAACATTATAATCGATGACCCGCTTAACGGGGACGATGATCTTCATGTGCTCATCCTTCCTTACCGACTCAATGGGACAGGTAGATGCCATCCCAAACTGCTGTGCCTATGCTGACCGTTTACGTAAACGTCAAGTGCCTGATCGACCCGTGATATTGAACTTATTCAGCATTTCCGTCGGCCCTCAACGCATGTTGGGACCGGCGGCTACAATCTCAAGCTGCTTTGCGCACTTCTGCTACAATTTTCTCTGCTGCATCGCCCAGATCATTGGCCGACACGATTGGCAGGCCGCTATTGGCGAGAATGTCCTTGCCTTGCTGCACATTGGTGCCTTCGAGGCGGACAACGAGCGGCACCGACAGGTTCACTTCCTTTGCCGCAGCAACGATACCGTCGGCGATGATGTCGCATTTCATGATGCCACCGAAAATGTTTACCAATATGCCCTTTACGGCAGGATCCTTCAGGATGATCTTGAACGCAGCCGTCACCTTTTCCTTCGATGCGCCGCCGCCAACGTCCAAGAAGTTGGCCGGAAATTCGCCGTTTAGCTTAATGATGTCCATCGTCGCCATCGCAAGGCCAGCGCCATTGACCATGCAGCCGATGTTGCCGTCGAGCTTGATATACGCAAGGTCATATTCGGATGCTTCGACTTCAGCAGGGTCTTCTTCGGTCAAGTCGCGCAGCTCGGCGAGATCTTTGTGCCGGAACATGGCATTGCCATCGAACGCAACCTTGGCATCCAGCACCAACAGCTCATCGCCATTTTTGCCTTCGCACACAGCGAGCGGGTTGATTTCAATCTGCTCGGCATCTGTGCCCAAAAACGCGGCATAAAGACCGGTAAGCACAGTTTGCGCCTGCTTGGCCAAATCACCCGTCAGGCCAAGCGCCTTTGCAACGCTGCGGCCATGATGTGGCTGAAGTCCGGTTGCCGGATCAACAACGATGGTGTGAATCTTCTCTGGGCTGTCATGCGCCACGTCTTCAATATTCATGCCGCCTTCGGTCGACGCAACAACCGCGATACGGCTGGTCGCACGGTCAACCAGCAACGCGAGGTAGAATTCTTGCTTAATGTCGGCGCCGTCGGTGATGTACAGGCGGTTGACTTGCTTGCCTTCTGGACCAGTCTGGATCGTTACCAACGTGTTGCCCAACATGTCCTTGGCATGGGCCTCAACCTCATCCAGATTAAACGCCAGACGCACGCCGCCTTTTGCGTCTGGGCCCAGTTCCTTGAACTTGCCCTTCCCACGTCCGCCGGCATGAATTTGCGATTTCACCACATATAAGGGACCAGGCAATTGCTTAGCGGCGGCAACCGCCTCTTCTACGCTCAATGCTGCGATACCGGCAGGGCAGGCCACACCGAATTTTGCGAGAAGTTCTTTGGCCTGATATTCATGGATATTCATGGGAGATTACGTCCTCGGGAAAAGAGAGTTTCGGCGCTTGCTTAAGCACAGACGCGCAATGAATGGAAGACCTTGCACCCATGTTTTTTGGTTCATGCAAGCGGACGGACGGCACAGAGAAATATGTTCCAGTGTTGCGACCTCCGCGGTTCTACGGGCAAAAATTCAAGGCAGTAAATTGAGCGCAACCAATTCGGCGCGGAGTGATGCTGCATCCCTAAAATGATGTGCGGCAAAACCAGTCTCGCGCGCGCTGATGACATTGGCATGATTATCGTCGATAAAAATCGCTTGCCCCGGCTTTATTCCGAAACGCTGCAACGCCAGTGCGTAAATGGCAGGATCAGGCTTCACCAATTTTTCGACTCCCGACACAATTATGTCCTGAAAAAGGTCGAATATCTGCTGTGTCGGACGGAATCCTTCCCACAATTCTGCGCCAAAATTAGTGATCGCAAATAACGGCACGCCGCTTTCGGCGAGTTCCTGCACAATCTCCAACGACCCTGTGACGGGCCCTGGAATGGTCTCATTGAAACGGGGGGCGTAGGCCGCAATCAACTTGGCATATTCTGGAAATTCAGCAATCCGCTCGGTAACCATATCGTCCAAAGCGCGACCCGCATCATGTTGAAAATGCCACTCGGGCGTCACGACATGCGTGACGAAAAATTCCAGCTCATCTTTGTCTGCGATCAGCTTGGCAAAAAGATAGCGCAGGTCCCATTCGAAAAGCACTTTGCCAACATCAAACACGACTATGGTTATCTTCATGGTCACAATTTCCTTATCGCCAGGCGCAAAAAAACCGCCCGCGAATAAAATTCGGAGCGGCATTTTGTGAGAGCCATCTGCCTGCAATGCGCAGGCAGGATCAAATTAACCCTGGCGCGCCTTAAAGCGTGGTTGGGTCTTGTTGATGACATACGTGCGACCACGGCGGCGAATCACGCGGTTATCGCGATGGCGGCCCTTGAGCGACTTCAGAGAATTAACGACTTTCATCGGATTTGCCCGTCTAATAAATGCAAGAAGCTTGAATTGAAGGGGCGCTCCTATGGATCGGGCAGCGGAAAGTCAAGCGCGATTGGCCCTATTTGCGGATTAAGCCCCCATAGATTGTTGGATGTGGTAAGGGACAGCCTTAAGGATGTACCCATGATGAAAAATGCGCGGTTCTTGCCGCTTCTCTCGTTTGCCCTCCTGACGGCTTGTGTCGTGCCAACTGGCCCGGTTGAGGTTACGCGCTTTAATCGCGCCGCAGAAGGCGTGCCGTATGGAGCCGGCAGCTTCGCTGTCGCGCTGGTTGGCGAATCGGTATCGGACAGCACGCTTTCGGGGTCGCCTTATCTTGCGGCCGTCGCGCGCGAAATGCAGCGGATTGGCTATCGCGACATAGGAGGCGATGCAGACGTGGTCGCAGAGATCCGTTTCGGCGCCACGATGATTCGTTCTGATCGACGCGCGCCTATATCGGTTGGCGTCGGCGGCTCCACCGGGAGCTATGGCTCCGGTCTGGGCATTGGCCTTGGCATTAATTTGAGCGGCGGTTCGGCAGCTCAGTTGCAGACAACATTGGCCGTTCGCATCGTCCGGCGCAGCGACCGGGTGGTGATTTGGGAAGGCACGGCGGTGCAATTGGCAAAGGCAGGCTCACCCGCCGCCCAACCCAGTATCGCCGCGTCCAAATTGGCCGAATCCTTGTTTAAGGACTTCCCCGGCGTGTCTGGTGCGACTATCCGCGTGCCATGACTTCATTGCGAGAGCGAACCAAAAATGCCGATTACTGACATCAACGCCGCCTTCGACAGTGGCAATATCATCGTCCATGCAATGCGGGGCAATGTGGCGACCCTTGGCATCCGCACGGACAAGGATTCAGAATTTGCACAATGGTTCCACTTTCGCGTGGCGTGCACTTCAGGCGAGGAGCTGGAATTGCGGATTACAGGCCTTGAGAGCAGCGCCTATCCCGGCGGCTGGCCCAATTACCGCGCTTGCGTCTCCGAAGACCGCGATTATTGGGGTCGCGCTGATACCAGCTACGACAAGGCGTCGGACGGTGGCACGATGACCATCCGCTACACCCCCGCAAGCGATCTTGCATGGTTTGCTTATTTCGCCCCTTACAGCATGGAACGGCACCATGATTTGATTGCCGAGACGGCATCGCTTGAAGGCGTGACCTATCGCTGCCTTGGCCACAGCCTTGAAGGGCAACCGATTGATTGCCTCGAAATGGGCAATGGCGAAACGCAGGTCTGGCTGTATGCGCGCCAGCATCCCGGCGAGACTCAAGCTGAGTATTGGATCGAAGGCGCGATTGATATGCTGACGGACCTCAGCGATCCGCATACGCGCGTGCTGCTGGAAAAATGCCGCTTCCACATTGTGCCCAATTGCAATCCCGATGGAAGCTGCCGTGGGCATTTGCGGACCAATTATCTGGGCGTCAACCTGAACCGCGAATGGGCCGACCCATCGGCAGAACGCAGCCCCGAAGTGCTTGGCATCCGCAACGCGATGGATGAAAAAGGCGTGCATTGGGCCATGGATATTCATGGCGACGAAGCCATTCCTGCGGCCTTCATGGCTGGTTTTGAAGGCATCCCTTCGTGGACCGATGATCAGGGTGAGCGTTATAATGCCTTCATCAACCGTCTTTCCGCGCGGACGCCCGATTTCCAGACCGAACTGGGTTATACCAAGGCTGGTCCCGGCAGGGCGAACCTGAGCATGTCCACCAACCAATTGGCCGAGCGGTTCGGACCCTCGCACAATTGCGTCTCTATGACGCTTGAAATGCCCTATAAGGACACCGTCCATGGCAACGACCCCGAACAAGGCTGGTCCCCTGAACGCTGCCGCTTACTCGCCCGCGAATGCCTCGCGACACTAGCTGAGATGGTATAAACTGCGAATATGCGGATTATTGAGGATGATCTAACAGGCGTTTCATGACCTTGGCGATTTAGCCAACTTGCGTTAGGGCGCGGTCAAACAAATTAGGAAACACGCATGCCCAAACTCATCCTCATTCGTCATGGCCAATCGCAGTGGAACCTTGAAAACCGATTTACCGGTTGGTGGGACGTGGACGTTACCGAAAAAGGCGCGGCTGAGGCATGGGCGGCAGGCGTGCTTATGAAGGAAAAAGGCATTGCGCCGGACGCGGCGTTTACCAGCGTACAAACGCGCGCGATCAAAACGCTCAATCTCGCGCTTGAGGCCATGGGGCGCTTGTGGGTTCCGGTCACCAAGAACTGGCAATTGAATGAGCGGCATTATGGCGGGCTCACTGGGCTGGACAAGGCAGAGACAGCGGCCAAGCATGGTGACGATCAGGTGAAGATATGGCGCCGCAGCTTCGATATTCCACCGCCGCCGCTTGATGCTGGATCGCCTTATGATCTATCCTCTGATCCGCGCTACGCGGGCATAGATATACCCGCTTCAGAGAGTCTGAAAGACACCATCAACCGCGTTTTGCCTTATTGGGAAAATGCAATAGTGCCGGAATTACAGGCTGGGAAAACCGTTTTGATTTCGGCGCACGGCAACAGCTTGCGCGCGCTGGTCAAGCATTTGTCTGGTATTTCGGATGCCGACATAAGCGGCCTCGAAATCCCCACGGGGCAACCCATCGTGTATGAATTGGACGACAATTTGAACGGCGACTATTACTATCTTTCCGAGCGCTAATTGCGCATTGCCTCCGCGCCCTAGAACTTTGGCGGCTTAAGCGTCGTTGCTGCATTGCGCCTTTTGCACCACAAGGCTAAGGCCATCGCTATCGAATTTGTCAGGGGAGTGACACATGACCGACGCAGCGCCGCTCATTGGCATCATCATGGGAAGCCGTTCGGATTGGGAGACGATGCGAGAGGCTTCTGCGACGCTTGCCGCGCTCCAAATCCCCCATGAATGCAAAGTGGTGTCTGCGCATCGCACGCCCGAACGCTTGTATGATTATGCAAAAGGCGCGGTTGGGCGTGGCTTGAAATGCATCATTGCTGGCGCAGGCGGCGCGGCACATTTGCCCGGCATGGCGGCATCCATG
>CAIJLW010000077.1 GCA_903821685.1 uncultured Sphingomonadales bacterium
GGTCTTGAGGTGCAGGATTTGAAGATCGCGGACCATGTCATTCAAGAGGGCCGCGCCCTCATCATCGCGATCAACAAATGGGATGTGGCCGTTGACGGCGCTGGCTTATTCAGAGGCATTCGTGCCGCGTTGGAAGAGGGCCTGTCGCAATTGAAGGGCGTTCCGATGATTGCCGTATCCGGGCTTACCGGCAAAGGGCTAGATCAGATGATTTCCGCTGCGTTCGATGCGCGTGAGGCTTGGAACAAGCGGGTGCCAACGGGTATCCTCAACCGCTGGTTTGAGGCGGCTATTTCGGCGAACCCGCCCCCTGCCCCTGGTGGCAAGCGGATTAAGCTGCGCTATATGACGCAAGCACGCAACCGTCCGCCGACCTTTGTCATCTTTGGCAACCGGACCGACGAGCTGCCCGCCAGCTATGCGCGCTATTTGCTCAACGGCATCAGACGCGATCTGGATTTCGGCGCCGTGCCCGTGCGGATCAACTTCCGTTCGTCGAAGAACCCTTTTGCCGACAACGGATAAGGATCGCCCTGCGCGATATCAGTCCTCGATGGGTTTTGACTGCAGCTGGACGTAGTTTTCCATGCCCATACGCGCGATCAGGTCGAACTGCTTTTCGAGCATATCGACATGTTCTTCTTCGCTTTCGAGGATCGACGCGAACAGGTCGCGGCTGACATAATCGCGTACGCTTTCGCTGTGCGCGATGGCGTCTTTCAACAACGGCAGCGCTTCATATTCGAGCTCAAGATCGGCTTTCAGGATTTCCTCAACGGTCTCGCCAATGCGCAAGCGCCCAAGCATTTGGAAATTGGGGAGGCCATCCAGAAACAAGATGCGCTCCGACAATTTGTCGGCATGCTTCATCTCGTCAATCGATTCATGCCGTTCAAAATGTGCGAGACGCGATACGCCCCAATTGTCGAGCATGCGGTAATGCAACCAATATTGATTGACCGCAGTCAGTTCATTTTTGAGCGCCTCGTTCAAAAATTCTATGACTTTTGCATCACCCCTCATTGCCATTTCCTTTCCGTTCTATGCGCATATGTTAACGCGATATTAGATAGCCGTGAAGCCGAAAATGGCAGAAAACCTACTTTTTTCAGGGCGCTATTGCTAAGCGGTTGCAGCTGTAGTGCTGATAATGTTTCGCGCGAACGAGAGGCACTGGCCGCATTTTGGCTTACGCCCAAGGCGCGCATACACGTCATTCGGACGTTCCGAGGCACAACGCACCGCAGCGCGCAGGTCTTTTTCCTTGATGGCATTACAGATGCAGACGACCATGTATCAACTCCTATGGAATCGCCTTACCGTTAATGCGAACTGATTGCAATAGCATTAACGGCGCATAATTTGCACTTTTCCGCGCGCCAAGCTGCGCCACAGCCACTCCAGCGGTCCGAAGTGAAATGCCATTAGCCATGGCTTTGACCAGAGCAACATCACTGCCGACGCGCCCAGCACAAACACCCACAATCCCGCACGGCCCACATGGCCGAACAAGCCAAAGCCATAGCCATAGAAAATGGTTGTCATGACAATGCTCGTGCCGAGATAGTTGCTGAATGCCGCGCGCCCCGTCGCTGCAACACGGGCGAGCATCGGGTGATTTTGATACCGCCGAATGATGAGGATGAGCACAGCCGCATAACCAACGGTCAACATAATGCGCGGAATTGCGCCCCAGAAGAAAAAGACCGCAAGCGCGGTGATCCGGTCGAAATCAACTGCGACTATCCAAACCCCAAGGACCAATGTCAGCAGCAAGCCGACTGGCAGCGTCCGCATCACCCAGCGCCGGTAATCGATCGCATCCCAGTTGCCCGTCATGAACCCGCTTTTTTGCATCGCCATACCAATCATCATCAGCGGCAAAGTTTCGCCAATTGACTGCACCACCAAGATAAGTGGCGTGCTCCATTCGTCGAGCCTGTCCATTGTTATCGCGGCATAGCTGCCCCTGTGCAGCGCGAGGTCAGGTGCAATGTTAAAGGCAAGGTCCGCACTATCCATGAGCTCGCGAAACTGACGGGCCATGTCTGCGGTCGCATCTGGTCGGGTTGCGAAATATTGAAAGATCTGCAGCGCGCCAAATTGTATGCCCCAGAGCGCCAGCCCGACCGCAAAAATGATGCACGCGATCTTGACTAACCGCTCTGGTGGCCAATTGCGGAAACGAAACGCGATCATGCCGATAATCGCATACAGAAAAAGAATATCGCCGAACCAGATGAAGAAATAATGCGCGAGGCCAAACACAGCGAGCCACGCCATCCGGCGGTAATGGACCTGCGCGGCGCTTTCCCCCTTTGCCACGGCGCGGTCGATGACCAGCATCATGCTCGCGCCAAACAGCAATGAGAATAGGCCACGCATTTTGCCATCAATGAAGATGAACGCAAAGAACCACGCGATTTGGTCGGCAAGGCTGTCCCCACCATAGGCTGCGGGCGTGATATAGGCCCATTCGGGCATCGCAAAGCTGACGATGTTCATGGCCAATATGCCCATCACGGCAAAACCGCGCATCGCATCCAAGTTGATGTATCTTTGTTCGGATGTCCGCATACCGCCCCCACTGTTCATGTATCAATGCAGCAACACATATTTGCCGTCCAGTGCGTTAAAGGTTTCTTATTGACACTTATGTAGGTAGTTTTTATTCTGATCGAAGCAACAACCTTGGATTCGCCATGACTGAACTGTATTTTTCGCACCCTGACCGCCCGCCTGCTAAAATGCAGCCTCGGAAGGCGTGGCATCATTTTCGCAAGCTGATTGCCAACAAAGAAGACACAGAGCAGGTCTTTCACATCATTGCAGCCTTAAGCGGCAGCAAGTTCGGTAAGATGGCGCGTAAATTTTGGGAAACACCAAAGGGCAGGGCGTTGCTCGAAAGCAATGAGCGCCTGATTGACATGCTCGATGACCATGACAGCATCAAGAAGCTTCCAGCCGGCACAGTTGGCCGTGCCTATGTCGAGTTCATGGAACGCGAAGGTCTAAGCGCTGCAGGTCTTGAGGCGGAATATGCGCAGTTTCGGACAACATATCCCGTGTTTGGTGATGTCGTTGAACGTTATGGCGACCGCTTGCGCGATACCCATGACATGCTGCACATTCTGTCAGGTTATGGCCGCGACGCGTTGGGTGAACAATGCGTGCTGGGCTTTACCTATGCGCAAAACCACAATCTTGGCGTTGGCTTCATTGCCTATGCCGGCGGATTAGAACTGAAATACCGCGTTGCCAAATCGGCGCCGATTATGAAA
>CAIJLW010000078.1 GCA_903821685.1 uncultured Sphingomonadales bacterium
GACATAAAGTTCCAGGAGTTTCAATATGAAGAAATATGTCGCCCTTTTGACTGTGGTTGGTTTGGTGCTGGTTTCAGGCACAGCAACCGCGAGCCAAGAATTGACTAACGACCTTTCCCGCTGCGCACCCGGCAATGGTCCCGCGGTGCTGGTTTCCGTACGCGGCATAAAAGCACCGAGCGGCAACATCAGGGTCCAATCCTATCCCGCAAGCCCAGACGCATGGTTGGCCAAGGGCCGTTGGCTGCACCGCGTTGAAAGCCGCGCAAGCGCAGGCGGCATGGATATTTGCATTCCCGTGCCGTCCGAAGGCAAATACGGCATAGCCGTCCGGCATGATCTCAACGGTAACGGAAAAACCGACATCACCCAAGACGGCGGCGGATTTTCGAACAATCCAAGCATAAGCATTCTGAATTTGGGTAAGCCATCGGTGCACAAAGTTGCTTTTGCAGCAGGGCCTGGCGTCACCCGGATCACCGTCAATCTGAAATATATGTAAGGACGATATTTGGCTTTAGTGGCGCTCCTTTCGAACCCCAATTCAACTGGCAATAGGTCACTGTTGCCGGCGGTTCGAACCTATTGCGCCAAGAACCCCGATATCTTCCATTACGAAGTCGAAGAAATGGGCCAGATTGCCAAAGCGTTGGAAATGATTGCCCGGGTGAAGCCAAAGGTGCTTGTCATCAATGGCGGCGACGGCACTGTTCAATCTGCGCTGACCGAGCTTTACCATGGCGGCCATTTTGAAGGCACGCCGCCGCCGGTTGCGGTGTTGCCAAACGGCAAGACAAACCTGATTGCGCTAGATTTGGGTGTAGAGGGCGATCCGCTGGAGGCGCTCGCACGGATCATGGAAGTCGCAAAGGGCGACCTGTCCGAACATATTGTCGTGCGCGAACTTATCGCACTGAGCGACGGCAGCGAGGACGCACGTCCGGTTCTTGGAATGTTTCTTGGCGGCGCGGGTCTTGCCGAAACAATCCTATATTGTCGGCATAAAATCTATCCCTTGGGGCTGCCCAACGGGCTAAGCCATTTTTTGACCGCAATTGCCGTGATTTTCTCAACCTTTGTCGGGGTCAAGGCGAGCTTTCTGCCCGAACGGTCCAAGCCGGTGAGCATCTCCTTCATCCGCAACGGAGAATTGCAAGGCACTTTTGCGGTGCTGATTGTGACGACGCTCGAAAAATTGCTGCTTGGCGGGCAAGCCGGAAACAGTAAGCAGCGTGGCCTGATGAAGTTTTTGGCGGTTGACCAAGCCCCAATGGCCATGTTGAAAATGATGGCGGCATCGCTGCGCGGTAAACTGGGACAGACAGCGATGACAGGCGTGCATTTCCAACAAGGTGATGTCATTCGTATCGATAGTGAACAAAGTAGCGTTGTTCTGGATGGCGAAGTGTTTGAGGCCTATTTGGGCAGCCCCATTGTTCTTCGGTCCACGCCGCCTGTACCGTTCCTCAAACTTGCCGCTTAACAAGCTGCGGTGAACAGGGCTAAAACCCCCGACATGCATTCGCTTACGCAACTTGTGGCTGAAGAGCTGGCTGTTCCAGCGCAAGCGGGTGTCTGCGACTTTGCCGCGCAGATTGCCGCGCAATATGGCGATGCGGCGCGCGCTGTCTTATTCTATGGTTCTTGCTTGCGATCCGAACAATTGCAGGGCGAAATGCTCGATTTCTATCTCATCGTTTCGGACTATGAGGCCGCTTATGGTAAGACGTGGCTTGCGACCTGGAACCGCCGTTTACCGCCCAATGTTTTCCCGTTTCAGCATGATGCGCTAATCGCCAAAGTCGCGGTGTTGAGCGAGAGAGACTTCCACGATCTTAACCGGCCCGCCGCGTCTGCTGTATCGGTGTGGGCGCGCTTTGCACAGCCGTCACGCCTGGTTTGGTGTGCCGACGCAGCTGCCCGGCAATCCGCAGTTAATGCTATCTGCGGCGCGGCCCCTACCTTGTTGAACGCGGCGCTGGCGTTTGTTGAACGCGAGGTTGATGTGCTTGATTTATGGCAATCCGGGTTTCAGATGACCTATAGCGCCGAGTTGCGCGCCGAACGCAAAGACCGACCATCATCCGTGATCGCGTTTGACCCCGAACGCTACGAACGCATCGGGGCCGCCGCCTTGCATCATACGCAGATCGCCAACGCACTGCGCGGCGGCAAGATTGTGCTGCTGCCTGATGTCGATGGCAGAATAGCTCTCGAGAAAAACCGATGGCCAGGCCTGCGTCGGCGCGGCAAGCTGTTGACCATTGCACGGCTTGGCAAGGCCGCGTTCACCTATGCTGGCGGGATCGATTATCTGGCGTGGAAGATAAACCGCCATGCAGGCACGCACATCCATATTCGGCCATGGCAGCGCAAATGGCCCTTAGTCGCCGCTTTGTTTCTGGTGCCGAAGCTTTTGGCGAGAGGCGCGGTGCGCTAGGGCATGATGCGATTGCCCTGTGCCAACAGCACAAGCGCAAAGACCCCAGCATAGCCGGCAGGCAACCACAGGCTATCAAGCCCGAAAAAACCGAACAGCAGCGCGCCGATAGCAGCGCCACTGACAAGTCCAATCCATAGCAAAAGATAGGGCACCCACGCAAACCGCGCGCCGCCGCTCATCAATGTCGCAAGCCCCTGACCAATCTTAACCAACGCGCCCGTCATATAAGTGAGCCCGAAAGAGACCGAACCCTCGCGTTCAAAAAGCGTGTTTTCCAAACCCATGCAAAATGCCGCGAGGCAAAGGCCAAAGAGCAGAAATTCGAAGCTTGCGATTACAGGCGCGGCAAACAGCAATATGGATATGATGATGAGAATATATGCCTGCCGCCGCGACGGCGAGAGCATATTCTTGCGACCAATAAGCGACCCTGCCACCACGCCGCCGACAAAGCTTAACAACAGCAGCGACACCATGCCGACATAGGGCGCGCCTTCGACCACACCGACGCTAAAGCGCGTGGAATTGCCGCTCATAAAAGACAGGAAAAACCCGCCGCTCGCCAAAAAGCCGATGGCGTCGACCATGCCCGCCATGGCCGCGAAACTTACGGCCAATATGCGGGCATTCCGGTCAAGCCTGGTCATAGGCCAGCCGTCAGATAATCCCTACGGCTTTGCCCGCCCGTGCGAAGCGGTCGAGAATGTCAGCGACCTGTTCGCTGCTATGTTCAGCGCAGAGCGAACACCGCAGCAAGGTCATGCCCGCTGGTGTCGCTGGTGGCCGCGCCAAGTTCACATATAACCCATTTTCAAGCAACGCCGCCCACATGGCCGCGCCCTTTTCCAGATCGGGCATGATCACGGCAATGATCGCGCTTTGCGCATTGGGTGTGCCCAATTGGAAGCCCAAATCGCGCAGGCCCTGATGCAGGCTCTTCGAATTCTCCCACAAATGCCCGCGCTTATTGCTATTGTGCATCAGCTTGCGGATGCTCGCGGCGGAACATGCGACGACCGAAGGCGGAAGCGATGCGGTGAACACATAAGGACGGCAGACAAGCCGCATGATTTCGAACTTCGGATGGTTTGACACACAGAAACCGCCAACCGTGCCGACAGATTTGGAGAATGTGCCGATGATGAAATCAACATCGTCCAACACGCCTTGCTCTTCGGCAACACCGCGGCCATTTTCGCCAATGAAACCCATCGAGTGCGCTTCATCAACCAAGATCATCGCGCCCGCTTCTTTCGAAACGCGGATCATTTCCTTCAAGGGGGCCACATCGCCAAGCATCGAATAGACGCCCTCAAGCACCACCAACTTGCCTGCATCGGCGGGCAAACGCTTAAGACGCTTCTCAAGCGCTTCCACATCATTATGGCGGAAGGCAACGATTTCGGCATCGCCCATTTTGCAACCATCATAGATCGACGCATGGCTGTCGATGTCGAGGATGATGTAATCACCCTTGCCCGCGATCGTACTGATAATGCCCAAATTGGCCTGATAGCCCGTGGAAAAGACCATCGCATGGTCCATCCCGTAAAATTCCTTCAACGCGTCTTCGCATTCCTTGTGGCCCTGAAACGTGCCATTCAGAACGCGGCTGCCCGTGGTGCCCGCGCCAAATTCGTCCAAAGCTTTCTTGCCTGCCGCGATGACATCATCATCAAAGGTCATGCCCATATAATTATAGGTGCCAAGCAGGATCGTTTCCTTGCCATTGACGACGGCAACGGTTGGGGACTTCACCTCTTCCATCACAAGGCTGAACGGGTCCTTCACGCCAGTGGCGAGCAGACCTTCGCGCTGGGCGATTAAAGCGTCAAATTTTGAAAATAAGTCAGTCATTACCGTCTCTCGTAAAAAATTAGGCAGCGGTTAGCTTGGTCACGGCATCGACCAACTGGCCGACATTTTCGATCTCTGCCTGCAAATTCATGCTGATGATGATGTCGAAGCTGTCTTCGACTTCCGCGACAAAGTCCATGACGGTCAGGCTGTCCCATTCAAGGTCGCCAGCAAAGGTCGTTGTCTCACTGACATCAACGCCTTTTTTGTTAAATGGCGCAATCAAGCCCTTCAGGCGATCAAACATTTCGCTTCGGTCAGTCATTCATAAATCCTCGAAACAGGTTGCGACTATTGCGCTATATCGTGGCGCTATGGCAAGGGAATAAGGCGGCAAAAGGGCAAGGCCAAGGCGCTACATCCACCCTTGCTTGCGATACCATGTTACTGTGTCCTGAAGCCCCTTTTGTGTGGCCATTTCCGGCTTCCAAAGTTCGGGTGCTGGCGCGGCGTCCGGGTCAATGGTCCAGTCGGGATGCGCAAGATAATTGGCGCGATCCGGCGTCAACTTTGCCTTTGGTCCCCGAATAGCCCGATCGGCCCATCCCGCAATTTTTAGAAGAAAGCGCGGCGCGTGCACTGTTGTGATTTTGCGTCCGACTGCCGCGCCAATGGCCTTGGCAAAAGCTTCATGGCTCCACCCGCCCACCATAGCGTCATCAGCCTCAAAAACCCGCTTCGATACATCAGAAGCCGACAGCAATGTCACAAGCAAACGCGCCAAATCATCGACATGGATGACGGAGACGCGTCCGCGTGGCGGCAGCAAGGCCCAGCCTTTGGCAGCAATACGAAACATGTCGAACATTTCGGTGTCACCGGGGCCGTAGACTCCCGGCGGACGGATGACGGTCCAGTCGAGTTTGGAGTCGCGCACTAAATATTCGGCTTTCGCTTTACTGGCACCGTATATCGACAAGCCAGGGTGGCGGGCGGCGAGTGAGGAAACATGGACGAAGCGACCGATGCTTGCCGATGCTGCTGCAGCGAGCATAAGTTTCGTACCCGTCACATTACCGCTTTCAAAACCTGCCGCATTGGGCGCGTTTACGACGCCTGCGACATGTAAGACGGCATCGGCCCCTTTGCATAATTCGATGAGGCTGGCGGCATCATCCAGCCGCCCATGCACCCAAGTTACCCCGGCTTTCTTGGGCTGGTCGCGCCGCGTCAACGCGCGCACATGCCAACCAGCGTCAAGCAGTCGGTCAAGCGTGATCCGCCCGACAAAGCCCGTCGCGCCCGTCAGCGCTACTGTCTTCATAGAAGAACCAGTTGATCGCGGTGGACAAGGACGGAGCGCGGCACAGTCCCCAATATGGCCGCCAACTCGCTTGACCGATGTCCACAAATTCGTGCGGCATCGACCGCGTCATATTCCGAAAGTCCACGCGCAATTGCAACGTCGTCGTCGGCGCTAATGTCTATGACATCGCCGCGCTTAAACTCGCCCTCTACCGACAAGGCGCCAGCGGGCAACAGGCTGCTGCCGCTTTTCAACGCCTGAACCGCGCCATTATCGATGCGGATGCGGCCCTTGACCGTTAACCGCCCGCTGAGCCAGCTTTTGCGGGCCGACGCCCCTTCACGCGGGACGAAGAAGGTCGCTGCGCCACCTTGCTCTAATGCCAAAAGCGGGTGGTCGCGCAGGCCCGATGCGATGACAAGGCCAATCCCAGCGCGCGTCGCAATGTCGGCGGCATCCAGCTTGGACGCCATCCCGCCCGACCCCATGCCAGAGGAGGAACCTTCTGTCACCATCACCCGCACACGGCCATCAATCTTCTCGACGGTTGGTAGCAACATGGCGTCGGGCAAATGCGGCGCGCGGTCGAACAGGCCATCAACGTCGGACAGCAACACCACGCCAGCAGCGCCCGCCGCTTGCGCGACACGGGCGGCCAAACGGTCGTTATCGCCAAAACGAATTTCTTCGGTGGCCACGCTGTCATTTTCGTTGATCACAGGCACCGCGCCTGCCCCCAACAGGCGGTCCAACGTCGCGGCGATGTTCAAATAGCGGCGGCGGTCTTCAAGATCATCCAGGGTGACCAATATCTGCGCTGCGGCCAAGGACTGCGCTTCCAACAAATCAGCCCAGATGCCCGATAACACAATCTGCCCTACCGACGCCGCAGCCTGCGCATCGGCAAGGCTGGCGCGGCCGCCCTTGTCAAAACCCAAGCGGCGGGCACCCAGCGCAATCGCGCCGGACGTCACAATGATGATCCTCTGCCCCGCCTTATGCCGCGCGCTGATGTCGGCGACGAGCGTTTGCAGCCATTCCCGCCGCAGTTTGCCGTCGGGCTGCACCAACAGCGACGATCCGACTTTCACCACCAATAAGGGGCAAGATGTTGGCAGGAAGGCAGCGTTCAGATTGGCGACCATGTCCCGTCCTCGGAAATGCCGTCGGCTTTCGCGCCTTCGATGCCGCTTTTGGCAGGCAGCGCCTCCAAAATCCGGTCGAGTACAAGATCAACGCCTTGGCCCGTTGCGCCCGAAATCGCGATGACATCTTTCGCGCCGGCAGCATGAAGCTGCTGTGCGATATCGGCCATTAATTCCGGATCCAGCAAATCGCCTTTATTCAGCGCAACAATTTGCGGCTTTTCATCAAGTGCCGCGCCATATTCGCTCAATTCTGCGCACACAACATGCCACGCTTCAACGGGATCATCCTGCGTCGCGTCAATCAAGTGAATGAGAATGCGGCAGCGTTCAATATGCCCCAAAAAACGGTCGCCAATACCGACACCTTCCGCGGCGCCGGCAATAAGCCCGGGAATATCGGCA
>CAIJLW010000079.1 GCA_903821685.1 uncultured Sphingomonadales bacterium
CAATTCATGGGCGCCGAAATGCTCGTGAAGAAATATGGCTTTACCCGCGAAGACCTTGACCAGTTTGCGCTTGAATCGCATCAAAAAGCTATCGCTGCGACGCAAAGCGGCGCTTTTGCCAATGAAATCGTGGGTATGGAAGTCGACACGCCAGAGGGCAAGATCGTCCACAGCAGCGACGAAGGCATCCGTTACGACGCGACATTTGAAAGCCTTTCAGGCGTTAAACTGCTTCAGGAGGGTGGTTCAATCACCGCTGCCAATGCCAGCCAGATTTGCGATGGTGCATCGGCGGTTCTGATCGTGTCTGAAAAGGCATTGAAAGAACATGGCCTGACCCCGCGCGCGCGCATCGTCAACTTGACCGTGACGGCGGGTGACCCTGTGATCATGCTGGAGGAACCATTGTTTGCAACCGACCGCGCGTTTCAGCGTTCGGGCATGAAAATTTCGGACATCGACCTGTATGAAGTGAACGAAGCCTTCGCACCCGTGCCTTTGGCTTGGTTGAAACATATTGGTGGTGATCGGTCGAAGATCAATGTCCATGGCGGCGCGATTGCGTTGGGCCATCCGTTGGGTGCATCGGGTACGAAGCTGATGGCGACGCTGCTGAACGCGCTTGAAGCAAGTGGCGGCCGTTATGGCCTGCAAACCATGTGCGAAGGCGGCGGTCAGGCGAACGTTACGATTATCGAGCGGGTTTAACGCGCGACCACCCAATAGAGTCACCCTGGAGCCAGAGGCGTGCAGAGCACAACTTGTTTAAGGGTCTTAATTTCTACCGTCCAAAGTAAGATGCTGAAACGAGTTCAGCATGACGGTCCAAACGATCAGGAGTGTTTATGAAACTGGATTCAACAGTCGCAGCAGTCGTTACAGGCGGCGCATCGGGCCTTGGCGAAGCAACCGCGCGGGCGCTCGCCGCCAAAGGCGTGAAGGTCGCGATATTCGATCTACAAGCCGACAAGGGCGAAGCGCTTGCCGCTGAAATTGGCGGTGTGTTCTGCAACGTTAACGTCACCAGCGATGAAAGCGTCGATGCTGGCTTTGCCAAAGCGCGCGCGGCGCATGGTCAGGAACGGATTTTAGTCAACTGCGCTGGCACGGGCAACGCGGTCAAGACCGCTAGCCGTTCGAAGGAAGACGGATCGATCAAGCATTTCCCGCTCGATGCGTTTGACCGGATTATCCAGATCAACTTGGTTGGGACATTCCGCTGCATTGCCAAGTCGGCAGCTGGCATGCTTACGCTTGAGCCGATGGAAGATGGCGAGCGTGGCGCGATGGTCAACACGGCGTCAGTTGCGGCCGAAGACGGCCAGATGGGCCAAGCGGCATATTCGGCCTCAAAGGGTGGCGTTGTGGGCATGACTTTGCCAATCGCCCGCGACCTGATGAGCGAAGGCATTCGCGTCAACACCATCCTGCCGGGTATCTTCAACACGCCATTGATGAATGGTGCACCGCAAGCCGTTAAAGACGCGCTTGCCGCATCAGTGCCATTCCCCAAGCGCCTTGGTCACCCGCATGAATTCGCGCAGGTTGCCATGACGATGATCGAGTGTGGTTATTTCAATGGCGAAGACGTGCGCATCGACGGCGCGATCCGGATGGCGCCACGGTAACTGAAAGCAATTATGAGACTTAACCGAAGCCCTGGGTCGCATCCGCTAGACGGCTGCTGCTCAGGGCTTTGTTTTTATTGCGAGGCGCGTTGTTATGACTGACTTCACCCAAATCCAATATGATGTTGATGACGGTATCGCGACGATTACGATGCACCGTCCGGCAAAGATGAATGCTTTCACCAACGTCATGATGCGAGAAATGTGTGCAGCATTTGATTTGGTGGACGCTGACGACAATGTGCGTGCTGTCATCGTAACCGGGTCGGGCGACCGCGCCTTTTGCGCAGGGGCGGACCTTACGCCCGATGCGGGCGGCGATGTATTCGCTAGCAGATCTCAAGTCGAATCGCTGTCCGATGAGCGTGTCCGCGATTCGGGTGGGCGGCTGACGTTGCGGATATTCCAGTGCACAAAACCCGTTATCGGCGCAATTAACGGCGCGGCAGTGGGCATTGGCGCAACGATGCAATTGCCGATGGATTTCCGTTTGGCGAGCGACACGGCGCGCTTCGGTTTTGTCTTTGCGCGACGCGGCATTGTGCCTGAGGCGGCTTCGAGCTGGTTCCTGCCGCGCTTGGTCGGCATGCAACAGGCTTTGGAATGGTGTATGACCGGGCGTGTGTTCAATGCTGCCGAGGCCTTAAACGGTGGTCTCGTCCGCTCGGTTCACGCACCGACTGAATTGTTGGCAGCAGCGCGGGCTTTGGCACGCGAGATTGCGGACAACACCGCGCCAGTGTCTATTGCGCTGACCCGCGCAATGCTGTGGCGGTTGTCAGCGGCGGACCACCCCATGGCAGCACACCAAATCGACAGCCGCGCCATCTATCGCCGTTCACGATCTGGCGATGCGAAGGAGGGTATAGCGAGCTTTCTTGAAAAGCGGAGCCCTGTCTACCCCGACAAAGTTTCCACAGATTTACCTGACTTCTTTCCATGGTGGGACGAACCTGTTTATAAGTAACCCTACGTAAAGGGGAGCAGAGCACCGATGGCTACAACAGGACCAAAGCTAGCAAGCGTTTCAGCCGACGGCAACAATGCGCGCGATCAATTGATCGAAGCTGCAAGCCAGATCATGCGCGAAGGTGAGACGATTGACCTGTCGCTATCCGAGCTGTCGTTGCGCGCCGGCCTGAATAGCGCGCTAGTCAAATATTATTTTGGCAATAAAAACGGCCTCATGCTGGCGTTGCTTGACCGTGACATGGGCAATATCGTGCAGAGCCTAGGCGCGTTGATCGCAAAAGACATGCCGCCCGCCGACAAATTGCGGATACATATTGGCGCGGTAATCGACACTTATTATGCCTTTCCATATCTCAACCGCCTGTTGATGCGGATGGTCCGCGACAGCGCCCCTGCGGAAGCAGCGCGGATAGCGGATTTGTACTTAAAGCCGATTTCGAAGGCGTATGATACACTCATTACCGAGGGCGTGAAGGCGGGAAAGTTCCGCAAAACCGACCCCCAATTCTTCTACTTCACCGTGACGGGCGCGGCCGACCGCTTTTATTCCTCACGACTGGTGCTGCAGCATTGCTATAATCAGGACAGTTTTGATGATAATATGCGCGATGCCTATCGTGAGCACACCATTGACCTCATCATGCGTGGGTTGTTGGTTTAGGCGGACGGAACCTACTGTTGCGGCCGGATTACCTTCCGATCACATGCCCAACGCAGCCCTAATTTCATCGCCATCGGCATTTAGCATCGGCGGATGCGCATAGTTGGACACTGGCGTTCCGGCATAATGGACGGGATGCTTCATTGATCGATAGGTGCCGGTATCCGGCGACTCCAGTTCTTCGAAAAAGCCCACATCGGCCAAATGCGGATCGGTGAGCACATCGGCCATTCGGTTATACTTCATCGCCGGAATGTCATGCTCCGCCAATAGGTCAAGCCATTCGGCGGTTGTCCGCGTCGCGCTGACTTCCTCGATCAAGGCATATAGCTCACCTGTATGCTTGGTGCGTTCCTGATAGGTGGAAAAGCGCGGGTCATCGAAGACATTGGGCCTGCCCCCCAATTCGAAGAACGTTGCCCATTGCCGGTCATTATAGGGGACAATCGCAATAAAGCTGTCCTTGGTAGGATAGGGCCGGCGGCGCGGGTTTACCGACCGCGTATAGCCCATGCGGCCATTACCGGGGACGAAGGTTTCACCCCAAAGATTTTCCACCATGTTGAACCAGGTGAAGCATTCGAACATCGGCACTTGGACAAATTGGCCGCCCTGTCCGCCTGCCCGGCCAAGCAACGCCGCCATGGTTGCATTGGCCGCGAACAGGCCGCTGACCTTGTCGGCGACAAGGCTTGGGGAATAAGTGGGCCGTCCGCCATCGCGCTGCGCGCTTAACGCTGCAAAGCCTGATGCAGCTTGGATAAGGTCATCATAGGCTTGCCGCTCGCCATAGGCACCGCCTGCACCAAAGCCAGCGCAGTGGACGTAGACGATATTAGGATTGATCGCCTTCACTGCCTCATAACCAAAGCCAAGCCGCTCGACACCCGCCATGCGGACATTGTGGATGAATACATCAGCGTCTTCCAACAACGCTGCGAGCACGGCTTTATCTTCAGGTTTTTTGATGTTCAGGTTGATGGCTTTTTTGTTGCGGTTGAGCGCGGTGAATATCGGCCCGTGCTGCTTGGTCGGCGAATCGCCGCCATGGCGCATCAGATCGCCCGGCGTATTGCCCTCGCTATTTTCGATCTTGATGACCTCAGCGCCCAAATCGGCCAATTGCACCGTCGCATAAGGCCCAAGCACAACCGTGGCCATGTCGACGACCTTAATGCCCTTCAACGGCCCGGTTGGTTCTTTGTCCCATGTC
>CAIJLW010000080.1 GCA_903821685.1 uncultured Sphingomonadales bacterium
CCTGCCATTTTCGAAATAAGACCAACCGAGTAACTGCCATGCCTCCACATCGCCTGGATCCTTACGTGTTCGTTCTTCCAGCGACGCGATTACGGCATCAGGCCCGGCTGCATTGGCACTAATGTCCTTTACGTCCAGAGCAGTGTTTGGCTTGCCTTCACTGCCAATGTTGCGTGATACGCCGATGGCAATGGCTATAATGAAAATGACGAGGGCGCCCAAGAGCACAGCCCGCGGAATTTTCGATGTTTCAACTGTTTCGGTCATAAACGTCCTAATTTAAAATCAAATAAGGTGTAGCACTATCTGTAAGAGTTGGTAAAGTATCGTAAAATCAGCATCTAAAAATCCATTTGGATAAGTCTCGCCGCCTTGTCCTCGGATAATTTTGACGGTTTGGCCATGATGGGGGAATAATGGCGTGACAACAAAATATCGCGTTGCAATCATTGGGTCCGGCCCCGCCGGACTGAGTGCTGCCTCGCGCGCCGCTGTCTTAGGTCTGACGCATGTGTTGCTTGAAAAGACCGATCACCTTTCCGACACGATATATAAGTATCAAAAGGGCAAGCATGTCATGGCGACGCCCAGCCAGCTGGTCCTGCGGTCCGATGTCGACTTTGGTGCAGGGAAGCGTGAAGTCATACTTGATAAATGGGACAGTCAAACCGGCGACCACAAGGTGAACGTCCGCTACCATTCAGAGGTTAAAGCGATTGAAGGAGAGCAGGGCAGTTTCAGTTTGCAGCTGACCGATGGTGCTGTCATCGAAGCGGAAACCGTCATCCTTGCCATCGGGACGCAAGGGAACCCCAATTTGATGCGTTGTGATGGCGGCGGATTGCCCCATATCCAATATACGCTTGATGACCCCGGCGCCTATATCGACGAACATATCGCCGTGATCGGCGCAGGCGATGCCGGCATAGAGAACGCGCTGGGTCTCGCGGCGGATCCTGAGCAGCGCAACACGGTTACAATTGTCAATCGGAACGCAGAATTTACCACCGCCAAAGATGCCAATATCAAAGCCTTAATCGCTGCGCGCGATATCGGTCGGGTGATTGTGCGGACGGGCACAACGCCCACGCTGGTTGAGCCTGGATTCATCACCTATGATACGCCAGACGGCGAAGCGAAGGTCAAATGCGATAGGATTATCGCGCGTATGGGGTCGGCGCCGCCGCGTAAATTTATCGAGAGTTGCGGCGTAGAGTTTACCAGCGAAGACCGCGTTGCATTTCCAAAATTGTCGCCTTCCTTTGAATCAACAAAGCAGGGCATCTATGTCATCGGCGCGCTGGCAGGTTATCCGCTGATTAAGCATTGCATGAACCAAGGCTATGATGTTGTTGAATTCATCAATGGCAACAATGCATTGAAGCCGGCAGATGAACCAATCCTTGAAGCCAAGTTCAAAGATTTGCCGGGTCGCAAAAGTGTCGAGGAATGGCTGGAATTTCTGCGGTCCAATATCACGATATTGAACGGCCTTACGCCATTGCAAATGCGCGAGTTTATGCTCGATTCCGAGGCGCGGTTTTACCGAAGCGGAGAAACGATTTTTGAACGTAACGATCCCGGGTCATCGTTGTTTTCCATCGCTAGCGGTTCGGTCGAGGTATTGATCGACGCAAATGATCCGACCAAAATTGTTCCTATAAACTCCGGCTCAATCTTTGGCGAAGTCG
>CAIJLW010000081.1 GCA_903821685.1 uncultured Sphingomonadales bacterium
GCCGCGCGATCCAACGACTTTTGACTCTCAGCACTGCGCGTGCGCGATAGCCACAGACGCTTCACCGGCAAGCGCGATAGCCTTGAAAGCTCTACAGCGATTTCGCACGCAGGGTTAAAGCCGCGACGCTGCGCGGCGCGCAGATCGGCTGGGATCGGGACCAGTGCCGCCAAACTTGGCAGGGGAGGTTGGGTTGCACGCATCGCGCACCAAAGCAGGCGTGCGTATAAGCCTGCATGGTGCAACTGCCCACCCTCCTTGAGCGCGCGCATCAATTGATCACCCGGTCGCGCGTAAACCGTTGCGGCAATCACCGCAAGTCCGCCACTTGTTTGGCTCAGGCTCTTGTCGCATCGCACAGTACTTTCGCAATGACTACATAGGTCGCCTGCCAGGGCGGGCCAGTCGCATAAGGGACACGCGCCCCCTAAACAGCGCCGAAACAGCTCTCGAATAGAGTACATTTTGATACCTCCAGCGACCATTGTCCGAGCCGACTGGTAGCTTGTGTGCAAACTATGACTTCACCATCCACGCCGACGCGCCTGCCCATTGATCCAAATCACGTTGCCCTGCAATTCGCGCGGCGCGGCGATCTAGCGGACGCACAGTTTTTGTATGCGGAGATCGCTCAGCGCATGGATCAACGACTAAAGTTGATCCGTTTGCAGCCCGCTGTCATTCTGGATGCCGGCTGTGGTGGTGGGCAACAATTAGGTCTGTTACATACGCGCTACCCAAGCGCCCACTACTACGGCCTGGATCACTGTCCCGCCTTGCTCAACCACGCGCAACGTCGCGCACAAGAACTATGGCCCCGCCGCATGCCGGGTTGGTTGCTAAAACTGATGGGGCGTACCGCGCCCGCCAGATGGATCCAGGCAGATCTAGCCACCACTAATCTGGCCCCTGAATCGCTTGACCTCGTGTGGTCTAACTTGAGCTTGCACTGGCATCCCGCCCCCCACGACGTGCTCCAGGAATGGGGCAGAGTGTTACGCCCGAACGGCTTGGTGTTTTTCTCCTGCTTTGGGCCTGCGACATTAAAAGAGCTGCGCTCCGCGCTGCACGCCGCGACGTTGCGCACACGCACGCCGGACTTTGTCGATATGCATGACTTCGGGGATTTGTTGGTTGAAAAAGGGTTTTCAGACCCTGTCATGGACCAAGAGGTGTTGACCCTGACTTACGAGACGCCAGAAAAGCTACTCGCAGACGTTAAAGCTCTAGGCGGAAATGCCGCCGTCGGGCGCGTCGCTGGTTTGGTTGGCAAAGCTTGGCGCGATCGACTCATGCAGGCGCTCGAGGCGCAACGCCAGCCAGACGGACGCCTTCACTTGACGATCGAGGTGGCTTACGGACATGCTTGGCGTAGCGCCCTGCGCCGCACGCCCAGCGGAGAAACTCGCATCAGCGTGAGCGCAATAGGACGGAAATCAGCCAAAGAATGACTGGTAGGCTTTAACGGCCATATAGGCTGTCAACCCGAACAGTAGGAAGGCAAAAATACGCTTAAGCGTTTTGACTGGCAGTTTGTGCGCAGCTTTGGCGCCGACGGGTGCCAACAAGATACTGACGGATCCCAGTACCAATAGAGCAGGCCAGTAGATATAACCAATCATCTCTGGTGGCAAGCCCTCTTTACCCCAGCCAGACCAAACATATCCGATTGTGTTGGCCAGCGCGATGGGGAAACCAAGCGCTGCGGATGTTCCAACGGCCTGATGTAACGGGACGTTGCACCACAGCATAAACGGCACAGAAATAAAACCGCCGCCTGCGCCCACGAGGCCC
>CAIJLW010000082.1 GCA_903821685.1 uncultured Sphingomonadales bacterium
GGGTGCCCTCAATGAAGTTGGGCACCTGCACACCCGCAAGTGATGCAAACAGTTCACCAACTACCCCAACGCCGCGCTCGCCAGCCACCGTTGATGGATCATAGGCGCGCCCGATGCCGCGCCCGCCGAAGGAGATTTGCTCCCCCGAGAGCAGGCGGTTGGTGGTATATTGGCCTTGCAATGTCATACTCGCGCCGATCGGGCCAAGGATCGGCTGATTGCGCTGGAATTGATAGGTCAGCCGCAGAAAATTTGGATTGAACCCCTGGACCGACGGCAAGGGCGCATCGGCACCGTTCGCACCCAATAGGCCAAGGCCGTGGAGCACGTTAACGCCAAATGTCATGTCGCCCGCAAGCCAACCGACCTGTCGCCACTGCAGGCCAAGGCTGGCAACTGTGCTCCGGTCGTCGTTAATCTCTGTGCCCAACGCCTTGACGAAGCTGCGGTTCAACGTCATCCCAGCATCAAGATAGATAGAATTAGCCCGTGACCGTAGCAATGGCACGCGCAGACTTGCGCTCAGCGAGCCCGATAGACTTTGTACATCAAGGTCGCGAATTAGACCGCCCGGCGCGGCGTGTGCGACTAGCGCGCCGATACTGCCCACCATACCATTATTACCAAGCGGTGTTGCATACCGGGCACTCACTGCTTGAAGCTCGCCAAAGCCTTCACCGGACGAAGCCAGCGACAGGTCAAGCGCGCCAGGTCTGCCAAAGGGCTGAAAGATCGTTGTACCAAGCGAATAATTTATTGGTCCCACGACGTCGGAACCCGAATTATCCACCGCGGCAAAGGCAGTCCTTGGTGGCTTGACGGTCGTCAGCAAGATATCGCTACTGCCCAGCGTGCCCCCTGGACGCAGTACGCTGGTCACGGCCATACCTGGTGTATCATTTAGCAGGAGCAGCCTTTGTTCAAGATCAAGGAAGCGCACCGGGCGCTGGCCGAGCACCGGGGTGATCATTGCCTGGGTCAGCTTCCGGCTTGCTTGGTTCGGTGCTTGGACAAAAGCGTTGGCTAAGAACCCTTCTACTACCTGTACTTCAAGAGTGCCGTCGCGCACCTCTTGCGGAGCGATGAAAACCCGGGTCAGAAAAAAGCCGTCGGCGCGATAGAGGTTTTCAAGCTTATTGGCGGCCTCACGCAAGTCGCTCAAAACGATTTTCTTGCCCTCAAGCGAGGCAAAAATTGCGCGCCAACGCGCTTCCGGATAATGTGTTGCGCCAGTTACCTTGATGCGGGTGATCGAAAACTCGATTTCATCCACCGCTTTTGGAACGCTTGCCTTTTCAGGGTTCTGAATGCGCAATTGTAATGGCGTCTCTGGAAGGGGCAGCGGTTGGATCCGCTGACGCGAAATATCGGCCTGTGGCGGTGGCCGGACGATTTGGGCGATGACAGGCGCAGCGTGCATCGCCATCACGGTCGGTGCAACGTAAAATATAGGCATAACATATGCCAAAGCTCGGAGTTTATTTGTCATCCATCACCACACGCGAGGACAGAAGCCCGAGTGCAATCCGATCCTGATGGAAACGGATGATGGGATCTTCCGGAAAATCCTTGGAAAGGCTCGCCAGACAATCGACAGCATTTGGATCGCTGGCTTCAAGTAAGGCATAGGCCCGGCGATAACCCGCTATTAGCTCGGGCGCATCGGTAGCGGCGACAGGCGTATATAGGCGCGTTGCCTCCACCTTGCCTTTAAGCACAATGTCGCCAATCGGTCGAAATTCGAGA
>CAIJLW010000083.1 GCA_903821685.1 uncultured Sphingomonadales bacterium
TTCAACATTTCCTGCGAAAAAGTGGAGGCCCGAGCCGGAATCGAACCGGCGTGCAAGGATTTGCAGTCCTCTGCGTCACCACTCCGCCATCGGGCCCCTAAACAACAACTTGCCAGATCAGCATGCCATCATGTGGTGAAGGCGGGCATTTAGCGATTTGCCCAATTCAATGCAACCGGCAATCTGGTAAGCAAATTGCGCCATTGTGCTATGTGCGCCACAAGCCATGGAAAAAGTTGTCATTTGCAACCATAAATAGGGCGTTCGTCTGAATCCTGCTTGGCGCGAGGCACAAGGCTCGGTAGAGAACATATCAAAGGCTGTATTGTGTTTGCAACACAGCCGTGCCACATGGCCAAAAGATTAATGGAAATATCCGATGGAATCAGTAAATTTCGAAGAAATGCGTCGCGCAATGGTGGATAGCCAATTGCGCACCAGCGGCGTAAATGACGCATGGGTGATCGCTGCGATGAGCAGCGTGCCGCGCGAGGATTATGTGCCTGCAGCCCACAGGACAACTGCTTATATGGACCGTTCGATCTTGTTGGATGACGGTTCGATACTGAACCCCGCCGTATCGACAGCAATGCTGCTTCAGGCAGCCGAAGTGCGCGCGGACGATGTCGTGTTGCTCGTCGGGAAAGATAATGGCTACGTCGCTGACATTTTAAAGTCGCGGGTACAAAACATTACGGCTGTCGCCTCGAACAAATTAAGCCAAGCGCAGACTGGTGGACCATTTTCACTCATCATTATAGATGGTGCGGCAGAAGAACTGCCACCCGTTCTGCTGGGCTTGGCAGCCGAAGGCGCGCGCATGGTCACTGGCGTTATCGAAGGCGCTGTGACCCGATTAGCCAAAGGTTATGTCCATAAAGGAAAAGTCGCATTGAAGTCATTTGCCGACAGTGAAATAGCTGCCATCCCGGGCTTTGCCCGCAAGCCGGAGTTCGTGTTTTGAGCGGGCGGAGCTTCATTATGATAGCGCTGCTTGCGTCGACCGGCTTGGCCGCACCTGCGGCAGCGGACAGCCTTCGTGATGCGTTGGTTTCGGCGTATGAAACCAACCCTAACCTTACAGCGGCCCGCGAAGGACAGCGCGCCACAAATGAAGGTGTACCATTGGCAAAAGCCAATGGCCGACCGCGCATTACAGTGCAGCCGACATATGTTGAAAATGTTCTTCAGGATAGCGGCGCATCGGTTGTTCAAGCGCGCGGCGTAAGCATTAACGGCACGATTTCCGCACCGTTATACGCCGGAGGTGGCATCAAAAACGCCGCCCGTGCAGCAGAAAATCGGGTCGATGCAGGGTTTGCAAATTTGCGTGGCACCGAAAGCGCAATCTTCTCAGCAGTCGTCGGCGCTTACATGGATGTCATACGCGATGAATCTATCGTAGACCTAAACCGCGCCCAAGTTAGCGTGCTATCAGTCAATCTTGATGCCACCCGCGACCGTTTCGAAATCGGCGACCTGACCCGCACTGACGTTGCCCAGTCCGAAGCGCGACTGGCGCTTGCCACGAGCAACATGGAAACGGCACGCGCTAACCTCATCCGTTCGAAAGAAGTCTATATCCAACTGGTAGGCCGCGAGCCTGGGCAACTTCAAGCACCGCCGCCATTACCCAATTTGCCGTCGACACCCGACGCTGCGGTGACAGTCGCGCTGGACAGTAACCCCGACCTCATCGCTGCACGCGAGTCGCGGCAAGCTGCGGGCTTTGATCGTCGCGCTGCAAACGCTTCTCGACTTCCGTCAATAAGTGTTTTTACCTCGCCGACCTACAGTAACGCCTTGGGCTCAATCTCATCAAATATTCCGGGGTTTAGAGCCGACAATAGCGCACTGAGTGCGCAGGCTGGCGTCCGCGCTACTCTGCCGCTTTATCAAGGTGGCCAACCAGCTGCGCAAATCCGTCAGGCACAAGCCCGCCTTGGTCAAGCCCAAGAGCTGGAGATCGCTGCGGAGCGCGAAGCAATTGCGCAAACCCGCGCTTCTTTCGCAAGCTGGCGCGCGGCGCTTGAGGTGATCGCAGCGTCCGAACGCGCTGTGTCAGCGAACGAACTCTCACTTGAAGGCACCCGCGCCGAAAACGGGGTTGGTAATCGCACAATTTTGGACATTTTGAACGCTGAGCAGGAATTGCTGAACAGCAAGGTTCAACTCGTTGCTGCACGCCGCAATGCCTATGTTGCTGGGTTCACTTTGCTCGCTGCAATGGGCAAAGCCGAAGCGCGAGACCTTGGCCTTGAAGGGGGCGCGTTATACGACCCTGTTGCCGATTATGATAAAGTCGATGGCGCTTGGAATGATTGGTCATCTCAACCCGATCCTGTCGCGAAGTCGACCCGCACCGTTGACACTGCGGCACAAAAAGCGGACATAGAACCTATTCTTAACAACGGTAAAGAGCGTTAAACGACGCCAAGAGGCACAACATATGGCTGATGGCCGGAACGAACCTTCGATGGACGAGATCTTGTCGTCTATTAAACGCATCATCACTGATGACGACCAAAACCCCCCAGCGGCTAAACGCCTCGCTAAAGCGGCGACGGGCGACAAGGATGAGGGCGAGATCCTTGAACTGACTGAAGCAGCCGAAAACGCGACCCGTGAGGATGTTCTACTGGATGATACTAAAGCCCAAAGTCTTCGACATAGCTTTTCAGCGTTGCAGACCTTGTCCGAGCCCGGCGCTGCCCCGCAAATCGTCCGGTCGGGGGAAACTTCTCTTGAAGGACTAACGCGCGATTTGCTTCGTCCAATGCTGAAAGACTGGCTCGACGCCCATTTGCCGCCAATTGTCGAGGCGATGGTTGAGCGCGAAATCATGCGCATCACTAAAAAAGGCTAATGAATGGCGCTGGTCTTCAATCTGTGACCCAGCCAATTTTTCTTGTATTGGCCGCCGCCCTGTCCCTCGCCCCAAGCGCGCTCCTTGCCAACGACATCTATCTAGAGGCTGGCCGCCTCGTTGACGTTCAGGCTGGTAACTTACTTACGGGTCAATGCATCAGCATCACAGATGACAAGATCACGGCCATCGCCTCCTGTGGCCCAACACCAAAAGGCGCCGAACGCATCGATTGGTCCGGCTTCACGGTCCTTCCCGGATTGATTGACCTGCACACCCATCTGGCCGACGCAGGGCAAAGCGCAGACCTTGGCCTACCGTTAAAGACATCGCCCGCTGCGACTGCATTAATTGGCGCGCATAACGCGCGGCTGACGTTAGAAGCTGGCTTCACAACTGTGCGTGACGTCGGCACCTATCGTGGCCTGACCGACATTGCGTTGCGGGACGCCATAAATGCGGGGCATGTCCCTGGCCCGCGCATGTTTGTCGCTGGCGCGTATATCACTATTCCAAAAGGCGGCGGGGAATTGAACGGCGTCATCCCCAATGATCAGCTTCCGTCCGATATGCGCCTTGGCGTGGCCAGCACGCCTGAAGAAGCCGCAGCGAAAACTGCCTTTTTGATCGAACAAGGTGCGGACTTCATCAAAACGATCGCTACCGGCGCCGTGCTCGCCATTGGCACTGAGCCCGGTGAACCAGAAATGACCGAAGACCAGCTGCGCGCCGTTGTGGAAACCGCACGGGCAAAGGGGGTGTTCGTAACCGCCCACGCCCATGGCGCCGTCGGCATAAAAAACGCGATCCGGGCGGGCGTCCGTTCGATTGAACACGCCAGCCTTATTGATGATGACGCGCTGGCGATGGCGAAGGCAAGCGGCACATGGCTTGTCATGGATATCTATAATGGCGACTATATAGACGACATTGGCACCAAAGAGGGCTGGCCCGAAGAATATCTGCGTAAAAATCGAGAGACCACCGATGTCCAGCGTGCCGGATTTATGAAGGCTGTGAAGAGAGGCGTGAAGCTTGCTTACGGCACCGACAGCGGCGTTTATCCTCATGGGCAAAACGCGAAGCAATTTGCGTATATGGTGCGCTATGGCATGACCCCGATGCAAGCCATCCAAAGCGCGACGATCCGTGCTGCCGAATTGTTGGGGAAAGAGAAAATGTTGGGTGCAATTGCTGCAGGGCGTTTCGCTGACCTTGTCGCCGTAAAAGAAAACCCTTTGACCAACATTACGGCGTTGGAGCATATTGCGCTGGTTATGAAGGACGGCAAAATAGTGCGTTGATGGCGCGCCATCGGCGGCCCTTCCAGATCCTTTGCAATTCCCTTGCTTGCCGCCTTTTCGCTGACTAGCGTGCGCCGTATGAAAAAGACTTTCCTGCTTGCCGCCCTGCTGGGCACTTCTGCCATCTCGCTTGGCGCGCTTTCCACTGACGCCGTTGCGCGTCCCATGACCGAAACCGACCTTGTGATGATGAAGCGGCTATCGGCTGTGGCAGCATCTCCAGATGGAATGATGGTCGCGTACCAATTGCGTGAGACAGACTTGGAAGCGAATAAGGGCAAGACTGACCTCTATATACTAAAACTCGGCACGACCCGCGCGCAGCCAGTGATGTTTGCATCGAAGCCAGATAAGAACGAGCATGACCCCGCCTTTGCGCCAGATGGCAAAAGCATATTCTACATCAGCAACGAAAGCGGTTCGGATCAGATCTGGCGCTACGACATTTCTTCGGCGACAACCACACAGGCCAGCAATTTCAAAACCGATGTGAGCGGGTTTGAAATTTCGCCCGATGGCCTGAAATTCGCTATCTGGGGCGACATCGCCCGCAATTGCATGGAATTTGGTTGCGCCAAGGATGGCGACACATCGAAGCCTGGTCCTGGCACTGGCCGCGAATATGACCAGTTGATGACCCGTCACTGGGACCAGTGGGAAACGCCAGGTAACTACAGCCGGGTCTTCACGGTTGTGCTACGCCCCGATGGGAAGCTTGGCACGCTAGGCACTGCTATGGATGGCGATCTGGTAGGCGATGCGCCATCAAAGCCCTTTGGCGGCGGGGACGAAATTAGCTGGAGCGCAGACAGCAGCGCAGTGCTTTTCGCATTACGCCATGCTGACGCAAATGAAGCCAAATCGACCAACCTCGATATTTACCGTTCAGCTCTGCAAAACCCAACGCCTGTCAACCTTTCCGCCGACAATGCGGGTATGGATACAACGCCGGCGGCATCGCCCGACGGCAAATGGCTGGCGTGGACATCTATGGCGCGCGCAACATACGAAGCTGAAAGGCTCGTCATCAAGCTGATGGATCTGAAAAGCGGCAAGACAACTGCGCTCACCGACACATGGGACCGTTCAATTGCCTCGCTTGCATGGGCAGCAAATAGCAAAAGCCTTCTCGTGACTGCTCAAGATGTTTTGGAAACCCCGCTGTACCGCATTGACCTAAAGGGTAAGATCACGCGCCTGACGGAACGCGGCAGCATTGCCGAAGCCGTGCCGCTTAAAAATGGCGGTGTCGTATACGCCATTAACAGCATCAACGGGCCATCAGACCTCTTCCATATGGACACAAAGGGCAAAACGACCCAGCTAACCAACGTTAACGCGGATACGATGGCGATGCTTGATCCTGTGAATTACCAAAAGTTCGATTTCACCGGGGCCAATGGTGACCAAGTTTACGGTCAAATCGTTAAGCCGCAAGGCGCGACGGGCAAGCTTCCTGTGCTTCTGCTGGTCCATGGCGGGCCGCAGGGCACGTTTAACAACAGCTGGTCTTATCGCTGGAACCCTGCGGTTATGGCATCGCAGGGCTACGCCGTGGTCAGCATCGATTTCCATGGGTCAACGGGTTATGGTCAGAAATTCACCGATAGCATCCACAAAAATTGGGGCGGCTGGCCGCTCGAAGATTTGCAAAAAGGCATGGAGGCGGTCGGCAAGATTGACGCGCAGCTGGATACCAATAATGCCTGCGCCTTGGGCGGATCTTATGGCGGCTATATGATGAACTGGATTTCGGGCAATTGGCCCGACCGGTTCAAATGCCTCGTCAACCATGCGGGTATATTTGACCTGCGCGCGATGGCCTATGAAACCGAAGAATTATGGTTCGACCAATGGGACAATGGAGGTCCATGGACCACGCGCAGCGACGCGGAAAAATGGAACCCCGTCAATCATGTCGCCAAATGGAAAACGCCGACTTTGGTGATCCATGGCGAAAGGGATTACCGGATCCCTTATTCGCAGTCGCTTGCGGCCTTCACAGCGTTGCAGCAGCAGGGTGTTGAATCCAAATTGCTCGTGTTCCCGGACGAAAATCACTGGGTGCTGAAACCCAAAAACTCGATTCAATGGCACCAGACCGTATTCGATTGGGTCGGGAAACATTTAAAGGCCAAATAAGCTAGGGGTAAATTGGCGTCGTTCCAGTGCAGGCTGGGGTGCGTTAGTATTTAGGGGGAAGTATGACGGACATTGCGCATAATGTCGCAACAGAAACCGGCGGCGGGGCGGAACTGTCACGCAGTTTGAAGTCGCGCCATGTCTCGATGATCGCCATTGGCGGCATCATTGGTGCCGGGCTGTTCGTTGGGTCGTCGACCACCATCAGTCAGGCCGGACCAGCCGCTGTCTTTTCCTTTGCCATTGCTGGCTTCATCATTTTGTTAGTGATGCGGATGATCTCCGAAATGGCGATCGCCGTTGATGGCGTGCAAACTTTTCCAGACTTCGCCCGCGTCGGCCTTGGCCATTTGGCAGGCTTCCTATCGGGCTGGCTCTATTGGTATTTCTGGGTGGTCGTTGTCGCGATTGAAGCGATTGCTGGCGCACAAATTCTGCATAATTGGTTCCCCGCCGTCCCCGAGCTTGCCATCGGCATTGGTCTGATGGCGCTGCTGACGTCGGTAAACCTGCTGTCTGCACGCGCTTATGGCGAATTCGAATTCTGGTTCTCGTCAATCAAAGTCGCCGCGATTATCGTCTTCATTCTGGTCTGCGCGGCATGGGCCTTTGGCATGACGTCCGGCAGTGGTCCAAGCTTTAGCAACTTGACTGCGCATAATGGCTTTGTGCCCAATGGCTGGGGAGTGGTGCTGGCGGCAGCAACCTCAACCATATTCAGTCTGGTTGGCGCAGAAATAGCAACCATCGCCGCTGCCGAATCCGAAGAACCGGCAAAGGTCATCAGCCGCATGACCGTCTCGGTCACGTTGCGCATCCTCATCTTTTACGTGCTCTCCATCTTCCTGATCGTGTCAGTTGTGCCGTGGACGGAGATCGTGCCCAAGGTATCGCCCTTTGCCACCACGCTTGCCTATATGGGCTTGCCAGCAGGTCAGTTAATTATGGAAGCTGTGGTGCTTGTCGCGGTGCTGTCATGCCTCAACTCCGGCCTATATGTTACCTCGCGTGCCTTATTCGGTCTGGCCAAGCATAAGGACGCGCCACAGTGGCTGGTTCAGGTCAATGAGCGCAAGGTGCCAGCCCGCGCGATTCTGATCGCCAGCCTTTTCAGCTATGTCGCCCTCGCCGCCGACGCGGTGTCCCGCGATGTGGTGTTCAGCTTCCTGATCAACAGCTGCGGCGTGACCATGCTTCTGCTCTACCTCATGACATCTGCCGCACAGCTTAAACTGCGTCGCAAATATGAAGCCGAAGACCCGGCGCGGTTGCAGATTAAAATGTGGTTCCATCCCTATGGAACCTACGTCGCGATGGCGGCGATGCTGGTGATATTGGTTGCAAAAGGTCTTGACCCATCGGCGTCGAAGGAATTGTGGTTGAGCCTGCTCGTCGCAGGCGGATTTGCAGCCGCATTCTTTATCTTTCGGCGCCGCGCGGCGTAATGTTATAGGATAAGCCAACGATTTCCTGCGAAAACCTTGCCCAATCGCGCATGCGCTGGCAAAGCCACTTCCCATGACTATCGACAAGACTTTTGACCCCGCCGCGATTGAGGCGAAATGGTATACACATTGGGAATCCACTGGTGCATTTCGTCCTGAGCGCCCTGATGCAGAGCCATATACAATTGTGAACCCGCCGCCCAATGTGACGGGAAGCTTGCACATCGGCCATGCGCTCGACAACACCTTGCAGGATATCCTGATCCGCCATGCCCGTTTGCAAGGCAAGGACGCCTTGTGGGTGGTCGGTACCGACCACGCCGGCATTGCGACACAGATGGTCGTTGAACGGCAACTCAATGCCCGCCAGCAGAAGCGCACCGATTTCACGCGCGAAGAATTCATCGCCAAAGTGTGGGAATGGAAAACAGAAAGCGGCGGCGAAATCACGGGCCAGTTGCGCCGGCTGGGCTGCTCCATGGATTGGGAGAATGAACGCTTCACCATGGATGAGGGCTTTTCAAAGGCCGTCATCAAAGTGTTTGTCGATCTTTATAATCAAAAATTGCTGTATCGCGACAAACGCCTCGTCAACTGGGACCCGGGCCTTAAAACCGCGATTTCCGACCTTGAGGTGGAAACGCGGGAGATCAACGGCAAATTCTGGCACTTCAAATATCCGTTAGAAGACGGCAGTGGCTTTATTAGCGTTGCCACCACACGGCCTGAAACGATGCTTGCCGATATGGCGGTCGCGGTGAACCCGTCGGATGAACGTTATGCGCATATGGTCGGCAAAAATGTCCGCTTGCCGATCACGGGCCGTTTGATCCCGATTGTCACGGACGAACATGCCGATCCAGAATTGGGTTCAGGCGCCGTGAAAATCACACCGGGGCATGACTTCAACGACTTCGAAGTCGGCAAGCGCGTAGGGTTCAAGGCCAGCGACATGTTCAACATGCTTGATGGCGAAGGTCGCGTTGTGCAGACCGCCGATGGCCTCATTCCGGCAGAGTATATCGGGCAATACCGCTTTGGCATCGAGGGCGAACCGACCAACGCACGCAAGATGGTGGTTGCGGCACTGGACGCCTTGGGTCTGCTTGAAAAGGTAGAAGACCGCGTCATCCAGACACCCTTTGGCGACCGTTCGGGCCAAGTGATTGAGCCGTGGTTGACCGACCAATGGTATGTCGACGCCGAAACGCTTGCCAAGCCAGCCATCGAGGCCGCCCGTAAGGGCAAGGCGAATGGCGGTTTCGATATCGTGCCGAAGTCGTGGGAGAAAACCTACTTCAACTGGATGGAGAATATCCAGCCATGGTGCGTTTCGCGCCAATTATGGTGGGGCCACCAGATACCTGCATGGTTTGCCGCCGATGGCACATGCTATGTGGCGGAAACTGAAGAGGCTGCGCAGCTACTCGCGGGCGCGGGCGTCGCATTGACGCGTGATCCTGACGTTCTCGACACATGGTTTTCATCTGCGCTTTGGCCTTTTGGCACCTTGGGTTGGCCCGATCAGAATACGATGCTCGAACGCCATTACCCGAACGACGTCCTCATTTCCGGCTTTGACATATTGTTTTTCTGGGATGCGCGGATGGCGATGCAGGGTATCCACTTCATGGAAGAAGTGCCTTGGAAGACGCTGTACCTTCATGGCCTTGTCCGCGCGGCCGATGGCAGCAAGATGTCCAAGTCGAAGGGCAATACGGTCGATCCGTTGGGCCTGATTGACCAATATGGCGCGGACGCATTGCGCTTCTTCATGGCGGCAATGGAGAGCCAGGGCCGTGACATCAAAATGGATGAAAGCCGCGTTGCAGGGTACCGCAATTTTGCGACAAAGCTTTGGAACGCCGCCCGCTTTGCGCAATCCAATGGCATCGGCGGATCACGCAGCGTTAGCGCGCCAAAGGCCGAGCTTGCCGTCAACCGTTGGATCATTGGCGAAGTTGTCAGCACAGTGGAGAAATTGAACAAGGCCTTTGCCGAGTTCCGTTTCGACGGCATGGCGGATGTCATTTATCATTTCGTCTTCGACCAATTTTGCGATTGGTATCTGGAACTGCTCAAACCGATCCTTCAGGTGCAATCTGGCGACGACGGGGCTGAGCCCCAGCCTTCGCTGGCAACCGCGGACGCCGACGAAGCACGGGAAGTTGCCGGATGGGCACTCGACCAAATTTTGGTCATGCTACATCCGTTCATGCCCTTCATTACCGAAGAATTATGGCATGCGATGTCCGACCCAGCGCAGCCACGCGCGCATGACATCATTCACGCGCAGTGGCCCGAACCCAACGCAACGATTGACGCCGATGCCGTGGCAGAAATCAACTGGGTCATCGATACGATCAGCAAAACCCGTTCGTTCAAAGCCGAATTGAATATCCCGCCCGGAACGCGCCTGACCGCGAATATTGCAGACCCACAGGCATCCACAATGTCCGTCATCGCGCGACAGGCAGCAGCCTTGTCACGGCTTGGCCGTATTGACAGCTTTGTCTATGCACCCGTTACCACAAATAATGTTGCACAGATCGTGGTAGGTGGAGACACGGTGGTCTTTGCCCTTGATGATGTCATCGACCTCGACGCCGAACGCAGCCGTATAACCAAGGCACTCGAGGCGGCGCGCAAAGAA
>CAIJLW010000084.1 GCA_903821685.1 uncultured Sphingomonadales bacterium
AAGCGGGCAAGATTGACCATGGCCACCATGGCGGCAATGCCTATCGCGCGTTGCAGGACACCGTGGCGCTGAATGATGCGTTGAAAGCGGCGATGGACACTGTCGACCTGCGCGATACGCTCATCGTCGTAACATCGGACCATAGCCACGTGTTCACCATGGCGGGATATCCCGAGCGCGGTAACCCGATCCTTGGCCCTGTGGTCGACCAGAAAGGCAAATCAACCTTGGCCTTTGATGGCAAGGGATACACAACCTTGGGCTATATCAATGGCCCCGGCGCGGTCACGACTATGCCACGCCCCGACCCGTTGAAAGAAGATACGCAGGCGCTGAATTACCGGCAGCAGGCGTTGATCCCCACCGGTTCCGAAACGCACAGCGGCGAAGATGTCGTCGCCCGCGCCGCTGGGCCAAAGGCGCATCTGTTCAAAGGTACGATTGAGCAGAACACCATCTTCCAGATCATGCGCGCGGCCCTCGGTTTTAAATAGGGGCGGGGTTCAAATAAGGCGGGTTTTAGATAAGGCGGGCTTGAAAAGCCCGCCACGCTGCCCACATTTCCTGTTCGGGGGCTTCTGGACAGAGGAAAAGCCATGAAACGAATAATCACAGTCGCGTTGTTGCCCCTCGCGCTGGCCGCATGCGGCGAAGGCGGGGCATTGAACGATACAGTGAAGGTCAGCGTGCGCGAGTCCATCATCGCCACCTGCACCACCGCCGCCAGCGAACAAATCCCCGAGGGCATTCAGGTCGACGTCAATCAGGTCTGTGGCTGTGCAGCCGGCAAGGTGATGGACGGCAAAAGCGTATCCGACCTTGTCGCCAATCCGCCCAGCCCATCCGAGGGTATTGCCAAATTACAGGCCTGTTTGAAAGAGCTTGGGCCCGTGACGGTCAATCCAGCCGCAGGATGAAGCGCAAACAAAACCCCGTCCGGGGGAGGGTTCCGGACGGGGTCAGTTTAGCCCTCAGTCGCCTGCTAGGGGGAAATTGAGGACGTTCATTCAAATCGCCGAAGCGACCCGAAAGCTTATGGCATTAAGACGGTATCGACGACGTGGACCGTACCGTTCGACGCAACCACGTCGGCTTCGGTTACGGTTGACTTCCCGCCCTTAGCATCGGTCAGGACAATCTTGTCACCAGCCATGCTGGCTTTAAGGTTGCCGCCATTCAACGTCTTGATGGTTGCAGTGCCCTTGCCGTCTACGATCATCTTGGCAAGATCACCCGACTTCACATTGCCAGCGACGACGTGATATGTCAGCAAAACGCCCTTGCTTGCCGGCTGTAACAAGCCATCAAGCGTTGCCTTATCCACCTTCGCAAATGCGTCGTTTGACGGCGCAAAAACGGTGAATGGACCAGTACCCGACAATGTTTCGCCAAGGCCAGCTGCGGTTACTGCGGTGACAAGTGTCGATAACTGCGGGTTTCCTTGCGCCAATTCTACGATGGTCTTGTTGCCCACTGGTTCGCTGGCAACCAGAGTGTCCGTTGCCATTGCATCGTTTTGGACAACTTCGATATCCGTTGCTGCTGGCGCTTTTTCGCTGCCGCTGCAGGCCACTAAGGCAAGCGCGGACAGACCGGCTGCCCAGGTAAGTGTTAATTTCTGCATCATCTAAATCCTTCCGTGTGATCCCCTCAACGCAAAAGAACGCGCGACGAAGGCGAAAGGGTGCATGGCAAGAAAATATATAATTGGGATTTCTGTCCGGGTCGATATACGAGCGCATGATGACTGGCCTTGCCCCTGTCCTGCGCACTGCGACAACTGCCCTTGGTAGCATTAGCCCAACGCCGCGCCTTGATGCGGAGCTTTTGTTGGCCCACGCGCTTGGTATCGATCGGTCAGCGATGCTGCTGCGACAGCATGATCTTTGTGTACCGGACAGTTTCGGCGCGCTTCTCGCCCGGCGGGCTGCGGATGAACCAATAGCCTATATTACTGGCACGCAAGCGTTCTGGGACCTTGAATTGCACGTCACGCCCGATGTCCTTATTCCCCGCGCGGACAGCGAAACCTTGCTTGAGGCGGCAATAGACTGGTTTACGCCTAATCAAGCGCCGTCACGCATCGCAGACCTTGGAACAGGTTCCGGCGCGTTGTTGCTGGCGGCGCTGTCAATATTTCCAAATGCGCAAGGCTATGGCATGGACGCCAGCCAAGCGGCACTTGCCGTAGCGCGCGATAATGCCGAACGCTTGGGCTTTGCCGACCGCGCGGAGCTTGCGCACCGCGATTGGACAAAGACAGGTTGGCAGGTTGGATTAGGTGTGTTTGACCTCATCCTGTGCAATCCACCGTATATTGAAGACGGCGAACAGCTTGCCCCAATGGTGTCTGCGCATGAACCGCATCATGCCCTGTTTGCGGGCGCAGACGGACTGGATGATTACCGACTTTTGATCCCGCGATTGGGCGCGTTACTTGACCCGCGTGGGGTCGCGTTCTTTGAAATTGGCTATAATCAGGCAGAATCAGTTCAACGACTTGCCTCAGACGCCGGTTTTCTAACAGAACTGCGCCATGATCTTGCGGGCAATTCGCGCGTCATTCGCTTTTCGCTTGGAATCAAAGAATAGTACGACTAGGACGTAATGGCATCGCAGCAAAAACTCCGGCTTAACGGTCTTTTAGCGCGAAGCCGCCCCCCGCGCAGATGGACAAATTGACAGGGTCAATGCTGGCCCTAGCGCAACTCAAACCGGGTTCAGGGGTTCCATGTAACATTAAGTGCCAAAACAGAGGACGGGTCAGCCCTGATGAATACCAACAACAGGCAGCAGCAGAATAACAACAATCGTCGCCGCGGTCGCAATAACAACAGCAACAACAACCGGCAACAGAACAACAACCGCAGCGGTTTTGACTATCAAAATCTGATTGATAATCGTGCGCGCGGAAACGCAGCGCAGATGCTCGAAAAATACAAGAAACTGGCACAAGACGCGCAGTTTAATGGCGACCGCGTCAATGCCGAATATCACCTGCAATTTGCCGACCACTATTTCCGTGTGCTCGCAGATTTCCGCAGCCGCCAGGAAGCACGTCAGGAGCAGCAAGGCGAACGCCGGCCACGTGACGACGCGCGCGATGACAACCGCGACGATTGGCAGAATGACGATCGTTCGCCCAATTATGATCGCTCGCCAAATTATGACGATCATCCATCGTCAGGAAACGCAGAAGCCGCATCCGATGAGGACTCAAGCGACAGCGACCAACGGGACCAACGGGAAACGCGCGCAGGTCGCCCGGAACGCAGCGAACGTCCTGAGCGCAGCGAACGCCCCGCAAATAGCCGGAGCGCAAATCGTGGCCCACGCCGTCATCACAGCGAAGACCATGATGACGCCCCTGCCGGCCTCGACCTTGCAGTCTTGCCGCCTTCGATTGCAATATCGTCAAGCGAGGATGACAGCGCGGGTGAAAAGCCAGCCCGCAAGCCGCGTGTGCGCCGGGCAAAAGCAACTGGTGATGAAGAGGTTTCAGCCGCAGCAGAATGATTTTGTGGAGGCTCCCGCGAGGGCGCCTCAACTATAATCTGGCGGCTAATAAAGGCGAGCAGATAGCTTGAGGAACACCGTTGCGGTCAGCCCTCAGGCAATGTCCGTGGCTTATGCTCATCGTCAAGTGCGACGAAGGTGAACATACCTTCTGTGACTTTCACCCCTTGCTGGCTACGCGCACGCGTTGCAATCACCTCGACCCGAACCCCCATTGAGGTGCGCCCGGGCCACTTGGAAGATTTTGAATACTTTCGGTTAACGGTCTGCTTCGTCCGCAAATGGGTCGTCAATAGCCTCATCATGCCCTGAGCCGCTCGATAAAAATACGAGCCCCATAAGTGCAGCCGTGAGCATGATGGCGCCAAAAATCGCGCCTGCGGTCGCAATGAAAAAGTGGATGGAAACCATACCGTTCTGCCACCAGAAGGTACCCAACGCCGCGACAGTAACAATCAATGTCACGCCGAACATCCAACGCATGAGGCGCCAATATCTCTGCCAAGCAAAGCTAGCATATAGGGGATCATCGAGGCGGGAGGGACGAGTCATGACTTGATAAGACCGCCTTATGCTATAAGTTCCATAAGGGGCAAGAACATAGGGAGAGAGTCGATGACGATTTCTGCAATACTGGCCAATCACCGTCCGGACGTGCTTACGGCATCGCCGGATGAAAGCGTGGGAGATCTCGTGGTTCGTTTGGCGGAGAACCGGATCGGCGCGCTTCCTGTAATAGACGGCAAGTCCGTTATCGGCATTTTCTCCGAGCGCGACATTGTCTACGGGGTCGCCAAGCACGGCGCATCCTTCCTAACCAAGACGGTTGCGGATACAATGACCGCACCTGCCATATCCGTTACGCCTGATACGGCAATACTGTACGCGTTATCACTCATGACCAAACGCCGCATCCGCCACTTGCCAGTTATCAAAGACGGTGCCCTTGTTGGCTTTGTATCCATCGGTGACTTAGTAAAGCACCGGATCGAAAAAATTGAAGCCGAAGCAGCGGCGATGCGCGATTATATAAACATGGCATGAACTGGGCGTTACCAACGCCATTGACGACTAACCAGGTTGTAAGGGCGTAGCGGCGCCAGCAGGCAACGCCGTCACCGGCGGGGCCATAATGTTATCAGACGGCGCATATACCGGCTTGGGCGCATATTTCATGTTCCAGTCCGCCAAGTCGCCTTGGTACTTCACATAGGCATCATGAAAATTCACAAAGAGAGTATCGATGTCGATGAGGCCGCCAATGGCATATTCGGCCAAGGCTTCCTTCGGCACCTGATTAGCCTCCGTCAGCTTGCGCAGTGACATGTCGCAATATTGAGCCCGTACTGGCGGCAGAGCGAAGTAATTGTACAAATCGGTCAATTTCGTGTCGCGAATGCGCAAGCCGTTTTGCTTGGGGTAGCGCTTCACATATTCGCGATCGACTGCCTTGCTGGTCTTTGACAACAGCACCTTATGGATAACGATGAACTTGTTATATTCCTTCGCAATTTGACCCCAAACTGGCCCTTGGCAATTAAGTGCAGCAACATTCAGGGCCGACCGGAAATGCCAGATCTGTTCGTCACGACTAAGACCGCGATTGGGCGTAACGCGAACGCCATCCAAACCGATTGGCGGAATAGTCATTGATACAGCAGCACCACCGGGCGGCACAGGCATCGCAGGCGAAGCGGGAGACAAAGGTAGAGGAATAGGCAGTGGCACCACCTTAACTGGTGCAGGCGCGCAAGCAGCGGCTGCACCAACGAGGATGACGGCTGCTAGATTTTTAACGCCCCAGCGCATTATTTAGTCTCCGGTTTGGTGAAGCTGATTCCAACAAGATTTTACACGGAAAGAAAAGCCCTGTTCGACAAGATCCCAAAGAAAATGGCCCAGTGGTCTCCCACTGGGCCATTGTTTTTTGTCCAAGCTTAACCGCTGATGATTATTCGCGGTTACCAAGGAAGCTAAGCAAAAACTGGAACATGTTGATGAAGTCGAGATACAGCGTTAGCGCGGCCATGACCGCTGCTTTACCAATCATTTCTGGACCTTGCAGGTAGAAATACTCGCTCTTGATACGCTGTGTATCGTAAGCCGTCAGACCTGCAAAGATGAGCACACCCGCAGCACTGATCACCCAATGAAGCGTATCAGAACCAAGGAAGATGTTTACGATAGATGCCACGATCAAGCCGACCATACCCATCACGAGGAAGCTTCCCCAACCGCTGATGTCCTTCTTTGTGGTGTAAGCCCAAAGGCTAAGCCCAGCAAAAGCCGCGGAGGTGGCAAAGAATGTCTGTGCAATGGATTCGCCTGTGAACATCATGAAGATGCGCGCCATCGAAAGGCCCATCAGGACTGCAAAACCCCAGAACATTGCCTGAAGCGTTGACGCCGAGAATTTGCCCTGGCCAAAACTCATCGCCAGTACAACCACCAGTGGCGACAAGATAATCACCCAGCTCATCATGCTTGGGTTAGTCATTAGGTTTTGCGCCAACTCGGTTTGCGCAAACAGCATCGCGACGACGCCGGTGAGCAGTACGCCCGACGCCATATAATTATAAACCTTGAGCATGTGCGAACGCAGACCGGCGTCAAAAGCGACGTCACCGGCGCGTGAGCCGACACCTGCAAGACTTGACTGGGCCCCGGTTACCCGTGGATCGGACCACTGTGCCATGACTTATTTCTCCTCAAACCACGGCACTATAGCCGCATGAACATGATATTGGAGGAAATCGTCCTAATTTCAAGTAAAACACGATATACAAAAAATGAATTTTTTTAAACCAATCCAGCCACCGCAAGTTGAATTGTAATTCATGTTGCGCCCATTGCCCGTTGTGCTAGCCCTGCCGTAACAAGTCGACAACGGCGCATGAGGGAGAGGCCAGTGAGCGGGACGATCGAAGGCGAACGGAACAAGGCGGTTCCCCTAGAGCGCGACGCACCTTCCCCAGAAGCCAGCAGCTATAGCTGGTATGTACTGATGGTGCTGGTTGTAGTCTACATTCTAAATTTCATCGACCGGCAAATTCTAAGTATTTTGGCTGTTGATATTAAGGCTGACCTTGGCCTGACAGACGCCGACATGGGGTTTTTGGGAGGTGCTGCCTTTGCGGTTTTTTACGCCTTATTCGGCATTCCGCTTGGGCGGCTCGCAGATAACTGGAGCCGCGTGAAGCTGCTTTCGATTGGCCTTGCCTTATGGTCAATTATGACCGCCCTATCTGGCTTTACGCGCAACCAAGCTGAGTTGACCATGGCGCGCATGGGCGTAGGCGTTGGGGAAGCAACCGCAAGTCCGACGGCATATTCGCTGATTTCTGATTATTTCCCGAAAAGGCAGCGCGCAACCGCGCTCGCGATTTACTCGTCGGGACTATACATTGGCGGAGGTGTTTCACTTTTTCTTGGCGCACTCATTGTCCAGAGTTGGAACGCTGCTTACCCGCAAGGTGGCCCGCTTGGACTATCTGGTTGGCATGCGGCGTTCGTCGCAGTTGGTATTCCGGGCGTGCTGGTCGGCTTATGGGTCGCTTCATTGCGTGAACCCGTGCGCGGCGCGATGGATGGCCTTGTTACCCCAGCGCATCCCACCCCATTCAGAACATTCGCGCAAGACCTTTCGATGATCGTGCCGCCGTTCACCCTTTGGGGTGCCTATCAGCGCGGTCCTGCAGCACTTGTCATCAACCTTGCAACCGGAGGTGCGATTGCTGCTTTTGCTTATATGATGATCCAACTCACAGGCAATTTCCCGCAATGGTCGGCTGTTGGCTTCGGCTTCTACGCTGTGTTCTCATGGGCATCATCGCTGCGCGCAAAAGACCCAGCGACCTTCCGTTTGATTTGGGGCACGCCAGCATTCATCTGCACCACCATTGGTTATGGCCTGGTGGCTTTGGCTGCCTACGCACTTACCTTTTGGTCAGCACCTTATGCGGAAACGGTTTTGGGCCTACCCAAGAAAGAATTGGCCTTCATCCTTGGCGCAAATGGAGCCCTCAGCGGATTTTTGGGAGTTATCATAGGCGGACGGGTCGCAGATGCGTTGCGTACGAAGAATCCAGCGGGTCGCATCCTCGTCGTCATCATGGGGGTCGTGGGCCCCATCATTCCCATCGGCATTGGGTATACCACCGATAACGTGATCTTATTTTATGCAATGAACTTCGTCGCCGTCATGCTCGGTGCGACGGCACTTGGCGCAGCAGCAGCCACCACGCAGGACCTGGTGTTGCCACGGATGCGCGGCACGGCGACCGCGGCGTTCTTCTTGGGTACAACGCTCGTTGGCTTGTCCTTTGGGCCTTATATTGTCGGCCAGATTTCCGATCTCGCTGGAACAATGGTCGATGGAAAGCTGGTGGGTGACTTGCGCGTCGGCATTTTGTCGCTGATCGCGGTCACGCCTGTCGCCTTGGCTTTGCTAATCGCCGCATATCGGACGGTGCCCACCGCGGAACGGACAATAGTTGCGCGTGCCCGTGACGCAGGAGAGCTGGTTTAATCAAACGATTAAATTCGGCTTGACGCCCACGTCAACTTACTGCCATTGAAGTATGCATAACCGCAGGCCCATTTTGCAGGGGATTTTCACATGTCACTCGATACCATTCCACGTACCGCTTATAATGAAGATCATGAGGCGTTCCGCCAGTCAGTGCGCCTGTTCCTGCAAAAGGAAGTCGCCCCCCACGCAAAGCAATGGCAGGAAGACGGTATTGTTCCCAAGTCCATCTGGCCCAAGGCTGGCGAAGTTGGCATGCTGTGCCCCACTGCGCCCGTTGAATATGGCGGCCTTGGCCTCGACTTTGGCTACAACGCCATCGTTGACGAAGAATCGGCTTATTATGGCGGCGTAGCGACTGGTTTCTCGCTACAGTCCGATATCGTAGTAAATTACATCACCAGCTATGGCAGCGAAGAGCAGAAGAAACATTGGCTGCCCAAGATGATCTCAGGCGAGGTCATCACGGCCATCGCGATGACTGAGCCCGGCACTGGTAGCGATCTTCAAGCTATGAAGACCACTGCCAAGAAGGATGGCAACCATTACGTCATCAACGGCAGCAAAACCTATATCACCAATGGCCAGAATGCGGACCTGATCCTGGTCTGCGTCAAAACCGACACCGAAATTCAGCCCGCCTATAAGGGCATGTCGATTGTCCTTGTCGAAGCCGAGCGTGAAGGTTTCAAACGCGGTCGCAACCTTGACAAAATCGGCATGGACGAAGCCGACACATCGGAATTGTTCTTCGAAGATGTCCGCGTCCCCATGACCAATTGCTTGGGCGAAGAGGGCAAGGGCTTCATCTATCTGATGAGCGAACTGCCGCAGGAACGCCTTTCCATCGCGGTTTCGTCGATGGCGAGCACACAAAAGGCATTTGACGAAACCGTTGCCTTTTGCCGCGACCGGATTGTCTTTGGCAAGCCGTTGCTCGACTTCCAAAACACCCGTTTCGTGCTGGCCGATATCAAGACGAAACTTCAGGTCGGCTGGGCGCATCTCGATTGGGCATTGAACCGCCATTACAAGAAAGAACTTACTGCCGAAGAAGGCGCGGCCGCAAAATTATGGCACACCGACCTGCAGTGGGAGGTCGTTGATGCCTGCCTGCAACTGCATGGCGGCGCCGGGTATATGAACGAATATCCCATCGCCCGCATGTGGCGCGCTGCCCGCGTAACGCGGATCTTTGGTGGCACAAACGAGATTATGAAAGAACTGATCGGTCGGGGTCTTTAGAACGATCTATATCCCCGGACTACTCCGTCACCCTGAACTCGTTTCAGGGTCCATCGTGCCACACAACCGGCGGTTGAGGCTTATAAATTGACCATGAACCAAGTTCAGGGTAACGACTGTTGATAAAGGTTCCACATGCCCAAACCACAAAGCTGGCAGCTTAACCCTGCAAGCTATCCCTTCAACCACCGCGCGGAAACACGCTTTGCGGATCTGGATTTGTTGGGCCACATCAACAATGTCTCCATGGCCGGATTGTTCGAACATGGCCGCGGCATGTTCAACCACGCTATTGAGGTTGAACGTCGCGCGCCGGGTCAACGCTGGCTGATCGTCAGCGTTGCGCTAGAGTATATTGCCGAGGCACATTTCCCCGAACATGTCGAGATTGCCAGCGGCATATTGCGGATCGGCAACAGCAGTTGGGACATCGCGTCCGCCGCATTTCAAGGCGGGGAATGCAAGGCGACTTGCATCACCACCATCGTGCTAACCGACGCCAATGGCCCAACTGCAATCCCACAGGATCTGCGCGGCGAATTTGAACGGTTGCACGTTAAGTCGGCTTAATCAGCAAAAATCCCTGCCCGTTTCTGCATTCCAGCCATGACCGCTTCAATTTGATTGGGCTTGCGAATTACGCGGGCTTGGCGGACGCTTTCGGCCATTAATATCGCGTCTTCGTCCATATCGGCATATTCATTGAACAATGCCTTTGCCTCGCGCATCGCCTCTGGGTTGCGGTCAGCAATATCGCGGGCAATCGCCAAGGCACGGCTGTGGGGGTTTTCATCCACGAAGGTCGCAAAACCCAAGCTGAACGCCTCGGCACCCGAAAATTCCCGATTGGTGTATGTCAGCTCGCGGAGCATATCTTCGCGTACCATCCCGCGCCACAAAGCATAGCCTCCCATATCGGGGATAAGGCCCCATTTCATTTCCATCACGGCCATCCGCGCATCTGGCGCGACCACGCGGATGTCGGCGCCACTGGCAATTTGTAATCCGCCACCAAAACACACGCCATGGACAGCCGCGATAACTGGCATTGGAAGCTTGCGCCAAAGCATAGCGACTTGCTGGAATGTGTTGGCGTTGCCGTGCGTCCGGTCGGTCAGGCTGCCCATGCCGCTGTTCGCACTCGCCCCGCCACTTGCCATGCTCGCCATATCAAGCCCGGCACAGAAGCTGCGCCCCTCGCCCGATAGAACTACCGCGCGTACGCCCTTCATGGCTGCCAGCTCTTCGCCGGCCGCAATGATCCCCTGAAACATAGCGGGATCAAGCGCGTTCATCTTGTCCGCGCGGGTAAGCCGGACGTCAGCGACGTGATTGTCGATAGCAATGGAAACGCGGTCGTTCATGCAGGGCTCCTGTTCAGTGCAAATTCTACCAGTGGCAATTGGTCATTGCCAAAATACATTTTCGTGGTGTCGACAAATATCGTCGGCGATCCATAGCCGCCGCGCGCGATAACCTCATCGGTGTTGGCGCGCAGACGGGCCTTAACCGCGTCAGTCTGTGATTCAGCGCGCATCGCTTCGCCGTCGAGGCCGACGCTGTTCGCTACGGCAACCAGCACATCCGCGTCATCCAGATTTTCCTGCGCGCCAAAATAGCTTTCAAACGCGGCCCGCGTGAACATTGCTAGCGCTTGCTGATCACCCTGCAACGTGCACGCCATCCGCATGGCATTGATGCTTTTCGCCGGATGAAACGCACTTGGGAAGTTGATTTCGATGCCTGCCAGCGCCGCCCAATCCTTCATTACGCGCCAACTATGTTTGAATTTGGGGTTATCCGCCGCTTCTCGCGCAGCATATACCGACGGATTGACCGCATTAAACACACCGCCAACCAATATCGGCCGCAAACGCACTGACGCGTCAGTGCGTTCCATTACGCCTGCAAGATTATGGAAAGCGATATAGGTCCACGGGCTTGAAAGATCATAGAAAAACTCGATGCGGTTGCCGCCCATATCACTCTCCGTTCACGTGATGTGCAATAGCATTGCCGTTCATTAATTGAAGCCGAATATTTCAGTCTGCGGCGCTTGGCCATAGGTTCCCGCGCTTGTCCCTGAATTTACACCATTTGCCTTACTTATGCTTGACCATAGCCTGTCTTAATTTGACTTTAACCATAAGGCGTCACAGGAGTAATGGCGTTAAGACGCCCGGGTGGATGGGGACAGGGTCGTGGATTATACTCCTTATGTTTGAAGGCAGAGAAACACGGCTATCTACGTCCGTTTGGGATGCCGCTTTGCCGCTGCCCGACGCAATCATCACATCCATGCGGCATAGCCCCGAAACCCGCGCCTCGGGACCAAGCTGGCGAGAGCGTCTGGCCAATCTCGATCTTGTGCCGGACCTTGGCGTAGATATCGGCTCAGTCCGGTGGTTCCGCGGTCTGGCTACCGTGACTTTGTTAAGCGTTGCCGCGCTTGCACTGGCTCCCGATTATGGTCCAATCTATGGCGTACAACCATCAATGCCGACAGACGCCGAGTTTGAAGAAGCCCGCGCGCAGATGATCATGCCCATCGCGTATGGCAGCGACAGCGGCAAACGTATGGCCCCTACTGACGCTGTCATCGCGCTGGCTGGAAGCCCGGAGCGCCCGCGCATTGAACTCACGGCATCATTAGGCCGCGGTGACAGCTTCGCCCGCATGCTGCAACGATCTGGCGTTGGCGGCGACGAAGCGGCGAGCATCGTCAATATGGTGTCAGCGGTTACCACTTTATCCGACATTGAACCTGGCACGCCCATTGATATCGTTCTCGGCCAGCGGCAGTCCAAAGACCAGGCACGACCGCTTGAATCGGTTGCGTTTCGCGCACGCTTTGACCTCAATCTTGAAATAAACCGTGAAGGCGGCAGCTTAAGACTGAACAGGAAGCCAATTAACGTCGACAACACACCGTTGCGTATTCGTGGAACGGTAGGCAGTCAGGGCATTTACCGTTCGGCACGAGCGGCGGGTGCACCAACCGCGGCTATTCAGGATTATCTGAAGGTTATTGCCGCGCGGGCACCATTAACATCTATTCGCCCCACCGATGAATTCGACATCATATTGGACTACAAACGCGCCGAAACCGGCGAGGTCAAAGTTGGCAATCTGGTGTATGCCGGCGTTGACCGTAATGGGAAACCTGCGATCCAGATGTTGAAATGGGCAGTAGGCGACAGCAGCCAGTGGTTTGAGGCATCTGGTGTTGGCGAATCCAAAGGCGCGTTCAGTAGCCCCGTTAACGGCGGAGTAACATCAGGATTTGGTAGCAGGCGGCACCCGATCTTGGGTTATATGCGCATGCACAGTGGTCTTGATTTCAAGGCTAGCTATGGCCAACCAATCTTTGCCGTAACCGACGGCGTTGTTGCTTATGCAGGTCGAAAAGGGGGATATGGCAATTTTGTCCAGCTCAATCATGCCGGCGGCCTTGCCAGCGGCTATGGCCATATGAGCCGGATTGCCGCGCGTCCTGGCAGCAGAGTCCGTCGCGGGCAAATCATTGGCTATGTGGGATCAACTGGCCTGTCGACTGGTCCGCATTTGCATTATGAACTGTATCGCAACGGGCGGGCTATAAACCCGATGTCAGTCAAATTCACACAACGCGCGCAGCTTTCGGGCAGCGACCTCGCGCGGTTTAAGGGCAGCCTCCAGCGCCTGAAGTCGGTGAAGGCAGGCGCAGCGCTAACACCATTGCGAACTACACCCAAGAATGAGGACGCGCCCAAGCGGGAAATCGATCGGCTAACGCTTCGGGATGGCCACTTACCGACCAGCGGATAAGGCGTTGAGGATATGGGCCATCGACGCTAAGTGGAGTGGATGAGCAATATATCTTCTTTTCCAAATAGCCGTCTGCGCCGCACCCGTAAAACTGGCTGGAGCCGAGCGATGGTCCGCGAGACCATGCTTTCTCCTGCCGATCTCATCTGGCCATTATTTGTGACCGAAGGGCAATCCGTTGAAGATCCGATTGCGACGCTTCCGGGCGTTTCGCGCTGGTCAGTCGACCAGATTGTCATGCGCGCTGCCGAAGCTATTGAATTGAGCATACCCTGCATCGCATTGTTCCCAAATACGCAGGCCGACCGGCGCAGCGAGGATGGTGCCGAGGCGTCTAATCCCGATAACCTCATGTGCCGCGCCATTCGTGCGATCAAGGAAGCGCATGGCGACCAGATTGGCGTCCTCACCGATGTCGCGCTTGACCCGTATACCACCCATGGACAAGACGGTTTGATCGATGATGACGGCTATGTCGTGAACGACGAAACCGTCGCGGCACTCGTGGACCAAGCGATCAATCAGGCCAATGCAGGCGCTGATATCATCGCGCCAAGCGATATGATGGATGGCCGTGTGGGCGCCATTCGCAAGGCGCTTGAAATGAACGGGCACCATAATGTCCAGATCATGTCCTACGCCGCCAAATATGCCAGCGCCTTTTACGGCCCGTTCCGCGATGCCGTGGGATCACGCGGCCTGCTAAAGGGTAACAAGAAATGTTACCAAATGGATCCGGCAAACACCGATGAAGCCATGCGTGAAGTGGCAATGGACATTGCCGAAGGCGCAGACAGTGTCATGGTAAAGCCGGGTCTACCCTATCTCGATATCGTTCGCCGCGTGCGTGAACGCTTTGATGTGCCTGTGTTCGCATATCAAGTGTCCGGCGAATATGCGATGATTGAGGCCGCCGCCGCAGTGGGTGCTGGCGACCGCGATGCACTTGTGCTCGAAACGCTTATGGCGTTCAAGCGCGCTGGATGTTCAGGGATACTAACCTATCACGCGGCATTGGCGGCGCGTTTGCTTAAAGGGTAACGCCTAAACGCAACCGCCCTTCGCACTTTAAGTTATGGAAAAACAAATGACCAATCCCCGCGCAGATGTCAGCGTCATCACGTTGAATGGCAAAAGTCCGCAAATTCACGATAGTGCCTTCATCGCACCGGGTTGCCGAATTATCGGTGATGTTACCATCGGCGCAGAGGCCAGCATTTGGTACAATTGCGTCATCCGTGCAGAGGTAAACCGTGTAGTTATTGGCGCGCGGACAAATATTCAGGACGGCAGTATCATCCACTGCGACGGCCCCATGCCGGGGGTGGAGGACGGCTTTCCAACCATCATCGGTGATGATGTGCTCGTTGGGCATAATGTTATGCTGCATGGTTGTATTTTGCATGACCGTGCCTTTGTCGGCTTATCTGCGACCGTGATGAACGGCGCAGTCATTGAAGGCGATGCGATGCTGGCCGCTGGTGCAATGCTAACACAAGGCAAGAGGATCGAGGCGCGCCAATTATGGGCGGGGTCGCCTGCACGCTTTGTCCGCGAACTCGACGACGCGGCCATCATGGGGATGCGGGTTGGCGTTGCGCATTATGTGCTCAACGCCAAGGCCCACGGCGCGGCCATCTCCGAAGCTTAAAACTGCGCGCGAATTGTGAAGCGGCCATTGATCGGCGCGCCCGTTGAGATATTGTTATTGTTGTGCGCGTCCGAATAATAATTGGTGTCAAACAGGTTTTCGATGTTCATCTGTAACTTCACCGTGTCGCTTACGTCATAGTAAAATGCGGCATCAATCCGCGTGAATGCAGGTAGCTTAGTCGTGTTCGCGGTCGTCCTTATGGCGGCAAACTGGCTCGATTGATGGATGATTCCAAGACCGACCGCAAAGTTGGAATGGAGGTCATAGCGGTTCCATAGGCTCGCCTGATGTTTGGGCACCTGCCCCAACCGCACGCTGTCATTGCCCACCAATTTGGCGTCTTGATAGCTGTAGCCGCCATGTACTTGCCAATGGGACGTAATCTTACCCGTCGCTGCCAGTTCAACGCCTTGCGTCCGGGTTTTGCCGATATTGATGCTCGCCAACGGATTGAGTGGGTCAGGCGTAGTGGCGTTGCTGCGTTCCAGCTGAAAGACCGCAAGCGTAAGGTTCAAATTGGGCTGCACATCCCATTTTGCGCCCACTTCATAGTTAGTGAATTTCTCCGGCGCGAGGTTTTCCTGCGAAACCGTGAGCGCCAAAAACTGGTCGCCTGAACGTGGCAGGAAAGACTGGCTATAGCTGCTGTAAAGCGAGATATTTTCCTGCGGCTTAAAGATGACACCAAGCCGTGGGCTTATCTTTTCATCCTTACGCGCAAAGGGCCGGTCGATTGCGGGAAGCAAATCCGTACCGCTGATGTCGAAACTATCATAGCGAAGGCCAGCAACAACATCGATATGGTCGCCAAGGCTCATCTGGTCCTGAACATAGACTGAGGAGAAGGTGACATCTGACACAGTGTCACGTGTCAGCATGTTGAAAGCTACGGTCGGGAATACCGGATTGGCAAGGTTCAGCGTGCTGCTGGAAAGCGCCCCGTTGAAACGGCGGTTTGCAGATTGCTGGTCGCCATATTCGGCGCCGATGAGGATTTTATGTGCCAATGGACCGGTTTCGACGTCCCAGATCAGATTGGCCTGCGCGATGAAATTTTCCCGTTGTGTCGGATCGCTGTACGCGGCCAAGGCGACGGTACCGTTCTGGGCACTGGCGGCGCCATTTGCATAGACGTTGACATAAGTCTTGTCATAATCGCCATACAACATCGTCCCGCTAAAGCTGAGGTTGGTTGCCAATTGGCCATCAAGCCGAAGCTTCGCAATCTGCGCCTCAAATCGGGTGCGGTTAACGCCGGGCGTGCCAAAAAACTGGTCACGATAGCCAGAAATGGGGCGGTTTGGTTGGCCTGCTCCGGTTGCGATGGACGGGATGCCTCGGTCTGTTGTGCGGTCGTCATTCACATATTCATACGAGAACCCAAGCTTCCAAGCATCGTTGAGGTTAAAAGCGATATAGGGATTCCATGCATAGCGTTCTCCGCCAACATAATCGCGGTGGCTGTCGAGATTTTCGTAGACCGCATTGACCCGCACTGCTGCGGCCCCACTTAACGGCGTGTTCAAATCTACCGACGCATCATATGCCCCAAAGCTGTTGATGCTGGCTGGCCCGGCATAAATGAAATCATCAATCACCGGAGATTTCTGAACACGATTGATGATACCGCCGCCACCGCCGCGACCAAAGATCAACGCATAGGGCCCTTTGAGTATCTCGACGCGCTCAATATTATATAGGCCGCGATAATATTGCACATCGTCACGTACGCCATCCAGGAAGAAATCTGCGGTGGTGTTTTGACCACGCAAGGTGATCTGGTCGCGATTGCCCTCACCCTGCCCCACAGTAGTGCCCGGTATGTAGCGCAATATGTCGGCCAAAGAATGGTGCGCCTGATCATCCAATTGTTCACGCGTGACAACATTGATTGTCTGGGGAATGTCGATCAGCGGCGTATCAGTTTTCGTTGCCGTGACCGAGTTTGATGCAAGATAGCCATCGCCCATGCCGGTAACGATGATTGTTCGACTATCATCGCTTGCATCGGCATCATAAGCAGCTTCTTCGGCAAAGACTGGTTGCGCGCATAAGGATGCTGACAACACAGCGATAAGCGACGAAGACAGCCGGAACATAAAAAACCTTTTATTGAGAATAGTTCGCAAAATCGATTTCCGGCACCTATTGAGAATCGTTATTATGTGCAACTAAAAATTTGCGAATTTTGGTTTGTTTTTGGTACAGGGACTCTTAGATGCAGAACCGATTGTGCCCTCTCAGGAAGAACTCGAAAAATGCACGCAACAATCTGGCACAATCCCGATTGCGGAACATCGCGCAAGACGCTTGCCATCCTTCAGGAAACAGACGGCGTCACAATTGACGTCATTGAATACCGCAAACAGCCATTTGACCGCGCAACGCTGGTCAAGTTGTGCGCCGACGCCGGACTAACGCCGCGTGAAGCACTTCGGACACGCGGCTCACCCGCCGAGGAACTGGGTCTTATTGATGGCGCTTCGGCAGACCATATTCTCGACGCGATGGTAGAGCATCCCATTTTGGTCGAGCGCCCCTTTGTACGAACCGATAAAGGTGTTCGTCTTTGCCGCCCTCAGGACAAAGTGCGCGAAATATTATAAAGCGGTCACGCGACGACGCGCCGCGGCATTTGGAATAGCCCAAGGCTATCAGCAAAACCTGTTGGCTGCCCAAAATAATAGCCCTGGATGTTCGTGCAGCCCAATTGCTGGGCCATGGCAAGCTCAGCTTCGGTTTCCACCCTGAATAAATCAGGCCGCTATTGCATAAGGTTGTATCTCACCCGAAAGATACTGGTTGCGCGCCTTCGCACGGCTCATCTTACCTGAGCTTGTGCGGGGCAAGGTGCGTGGCGGCACCAGTTCCACAACGCAGTTCATACCCGTGACAGATCGCACCTTGTCACGGATCTGTTCGCGCAGCTTTACGCGCTCAACTTCGTCGGTGGTGCGGCACTGCACCAATACTGCTGGCGTTTCTTCGCCGCCAGGCGTTGTGACAGAAAAGGCCGCGATGTCACCAGCCTTGAAGCCCGGCAATTGCTCCACCGCCCATTCAATGTCCTGCGGCCAATGGTTTTTGCCGTTGATGATGATCATGTCCTTGGCGCGGCCAACGATGTAAATATAGCCGTTCGACAAATATCCCATGTCGCCGGTATCCAGCCAGCCATCGACCAAACACGCATCGGTCGATTCCTTGTCGCGGAAATATTCTTTCATCAACGACGGACCAGTACACCACACTTTGCCAATGGTCTTATCGGCAAGTGGCTTGTGGTTCTCATCGCGGATTTCGATGGTCATGTCTTTCACGGCACGTCCACAATTGACGATTGCGCGGTACCGGATGGGGCGGTCAGGCGCGCCCGGATGGCCAGTCAGTTCGGTCTCTTCGACCAGCTCAACCTGAATACCTTCGCCCGGCGGCATAATCGATACCGCCAGCGTCGTTTCGGCAAGGCCATAGCTGGGCAAGAATGATGACGCCTTGAAGCCGGCATCGCCAAAGGCGTCGACAAATGCCTGCATCACGTCGGGGCGGATCATATCCGCGCCATTACCCGCAAGCCGCCATTTTGACAGGTCAAAGCGGTCGCTCACATTGCTCTGGCTTGAAATCCGCCGCGCACAAATGTCGTAGCCGAATGTCGGCGAGTAGCTGATGACCGTCCCGTCGGCCGCGCTAATCACGTCGAGCCAGGCCAGTGGACGCCGCGCAAAATCTTCTGTCTTCATATAATCGGTCGAAACCTGATTTGCCACGGGTGACAGGAAACAACCAACAAGACCCATGTCATGATACCATGGCAGCCACGATACGCAGCGATCATTCTCGGTCACTTCCATACCGTGCGAGTGCGCCGACAGATTATTCAACAAAGCCTTGTGCGTCACCGCGACGCCGTGCGGGAAACGGGTCGACCCGCTGGAATATTGCAAGTAGCAAACTTCGTCGGTGTGCGACTCGGGCAATTCGCTTTTCAAGGCAATCAGGTCGCCGAAACTTTCCCAATCAATGCCCTCCACATCGCAAGCGCGCGCGGCGTCATTTGCCATGTCGGCAAGTTCCGCAGGGAAGAACAGTATCTTGGGATCGCAGCTTTTCAACTGCACCGACAATTGGTCGACATAGCTTTCCTTGCCGCCAAAGGAAGTCGGAAGCGGAAGCGGCACTGGCCATGCGCCAGCATACACGCAGCCAAAGAACAGCGCAGCGAAATTTGGGCCGGTTTCGGCAACCAAGGCGATACGGTCATCCTTGCGAATGCCATGGCTGATAAGGCGATAGGCCATTTTGAGGGCGTCTTCACGCATTTCGCTGTAGGCATAAGGCCGCGATAGCTGACCACGCATGTCGTGGAAGTTCAGCCCGCGCTTACCTAAAGCGGCGTAATCAAGCGCCGCACCCAAGGTGGCAAAGTCGGAAAACCGGCGCGGCAAGCTGTCCTGCGTTGGCGTGGGTGCGAGTTCGCTCATAAATTTTCCCATAGCATGTTCGGGTGACCACCCGAGATGTCTCTATTAACGTGTCTTAATAGCTAAGGATAGCAGTTCAAATTTCGACCCGACTGTGGCAAGAATAGGGCGTGAACCGTCCGCGCCCTGCAAAAAAGCCCGCTCCACCGTTAAATGAGGAACGGATGCGCCAGTTGGCGCTGTTTTATGTTGGGAAATATGCGACCACACAGGCGAAATTATCCGGCTATCTGGCGCGTAAGACCCGCGAGCGGGGGTGGGATGATGAACGCCCAGCGGATATCGCAGCTTTGACCGAACAATTCGCTGCACTTGGTTATATAAACGACGCCCAATTTGCCGAGGCGCGCAGCCGGTCCTTCGTCCGCAGGGGCTTTGGCGAACGACGCCTGAACGAGGATTTGCGTGCCAGCGGCATCGGCAACGTGGATGCCATTGCGGCCAAAGTGCATATGGAAGAAAGTATTTTCAGCGCAGCCGAAAACTTTGCGCGGCGCAAGCGGCTTGGGCCTTTTGCGCAAGACGCGGCACCGCCGGAAAAGCGGCAAAAGCAGCTAAACGCCTTCTTGCGCGCTGGACATGGTTTCGATCTAGCGAAACGGTTTGTCTACGCAGAACCCGGCGACGAGATCAGCGAAGATTAAGCTTAGTCATAAACACGGTCCGCGGTCGCCACTGCCTCGGAGGCGCGCAACGCGGAGATTATACGCATGAGGTGCTGGAGATCATGCACCTCAAGATCTACCTCAAACGTGTGGAATTCCTCATCGCGCGCGGTCATCCGCAAGTTGATGATATTGGCCTTGTGATAGCCAAATATCCCTGCAATTTCGCCCAATGTCCCCGGCCTGTTGTGGATAATGACACGCAGCCGTGCGGACGCTCCATCGCTACCCTGCCCCCAACTTAAATCGACCCAGTCGGCATCCATTCCGCTTGCCAGCCGGTCGCATTCGATCGTGTGGACCTCAACTGGCTGGTCCAGCAAACGTAATCCAACAATCCGGTCGCCCGGGATAGGGTGGCAGCATTCGCCCAGATGATAACCCACTCCGGGGGTCAGTCCGCGGATCGAAATCGCATGCTCCTGCCCCGGAAAATCCAAGGCAATGCCATTTACGTCGAACCCAGGCACCAGTGCCTCCATCAACGCGCGGTCGTTGATTTTGCCTAGGCCAATGCGACGCATCAACTCATCCTCGTCCTCCAACTTCAACCGGGTGACTGCCGCCGTCAGCGCCTTTTTACCAATTTTGCCCGGCATGCGCGCCGCCACTTCTTCATATAATTTGCGGCCAATCGCGACCAACTCGTGCCGTTCGCGATGCCGCACATGGCGCCGGATGGCGGCGCGCGCCTTGCCCGTGGTCACAAAATTCATCCACGCTTGTTGTGGTTCCTGCGCCTTTGACTTTAGTATTTCGACCATGTCGCCATTGTGCAATTGCGTTCGCAACGGGACATGCCGGCCGTTCACTTTCCCGCCAACGGCCTTGTCGCCTAGGTCAGTGTGCACAGCATAAGCAAAATCGACGACGGTAGAACCCTTGGGCAACTGATGCAGAGCGCCTTTGGGTGTGAACGCAAAAATGCGGTCCTGATACATCGCCATGCGCGTGTTTTCGAGCATATCCTCTGCGTCTTGACTGGTATCCAGAATCTCGATCAGGTCGCGCAACCACCCTGCCTGCCCATCGGGCTTGTCGGCTTGTTTGTAAGCCCAATGCGCGGCAAAGCCATGCTCGGAGGCGCGGTGCATCTCAGCGCTTCTGATCTGCACCTCAACGCGCATGTTTTTGGCGAACATGATGGTGGTATGAACCGATTTATAGCCGTTGCGCTTGGGTGTAGAGATAAAGTCTTTGAAACGCCCGGGCACCATTTGCCACCGGCGATGAAGCACACCCAAAGCACGGTAACAATCTTCGGTCGTTTCCGTTATCACCCTAAAAGCATTGATATCGGTCAGTTGTTCAAACGCGACATGGCGTTCCTGCATTTTTTTCCAGATGGAATAGGGATGTTTCTCACGCCCCGAAATTTTGATTTTCAGTCCAGCTTGCTCCATTTCCCAAGCGATGGTCTGGTTGATCTGGTCAATTTCGACATCGGCCTTATCGCGAATTTGCTTGAGGCGCCCTGTTATCGTTTGATACGCCTCGGGTTCCAACTGTTCAAACGCGAGCAACTGCATCTCGCGCATATATTCATACATGCCAATTCGCTCAGCGAGCGGCGCATAGATATCCATAGTTTCTTTGGCGATACGACTGCGCTTTTCCGGGCTTTTGATGAAGTGCAGCGTCCGCATATTATGCAGACGGTCAGCAAGCTTGACCAAAAGCACGCGGATATCATCGGAAATCGCGAGCAAAAACTTGCGCAGATTTTCTGCCGCACGCTCGTCCTCGGTCTGGGCTTCAATTTTCGACAGCTTAGTGACGCCATCAACCAAGCGCGCCACTTCAGGGCCAAAGCGGCTTTCGATATCTTCGATCGAGGTCAGCGTATCTTCAACCGTGTCATGCAGCAACGCGGTGATTATCGTGTCCTCATCCATTTTGAGGTCAGTCATCAGGCCAGCAACCTCTACGGGATGGCTGAAATAGGGATCACCTGACGCACGTTTTTGCGCCCCATGCATCTGAACCGTGAAGACATACGCCCGGTTCAGCCGATCTTCATCGACGTCAGGCGTATAAGCCCGCACCCGTTCAACCAGTTCATATTGCCGCATCATAAGTCCAAGTTGGGTCTTTTACGCTGCGATGCAACCGTAAAGTTAATCCACACGCATTCGTGCTCGGTTAGGCGCAGAAAAAGGAGCGGCAAAAGCGACAATGGGCCTGATAAAGGCAGAGCCCCAGGATACCAACGCGAAGCAGGCACGCAACAAAAACGCGCCGGAAGGATCGTCCCTCCGGCGCAGTCTGTTTTCGGCTCTACAAACTGCACGAAACGTGCAGCCATGGGATAAGGGAGAGAGCAGAGCCTAAAAAATCGGCTACTGCTTTAGTTTTTTGCAATAGCCTTCGCGTTATCGGCATTGCATGCCGCAACTTCATCGGCTGTGAACACGCGCTCACCAGCGGTAAAAGCGGCAATCGCGCCAAACTTGCGGGCAATGCTGACGCACATGTTCTTAGGTGCGGTCGACGCCATCGGCGCACGGCAGTTGGTGCCTTCGCACGTTACAAAAACGCTACGCAGTAATTCAGGCTTTGCAGCGGTAGGCTGGGCCAGTTCAATTTTATAATAGCTGCCGTTGCTCGCGGCATGTGCCTGTGGGGCAACGAAAACAAGGGTTGCGCTCAAAGCAGAGGCAGCAGCAAGGGCGCCCAAACGAGCGGAGAAATGGGAGAGGGTCATCATGTTTTCCTTAAGCTTTGCTAACATTCCAAAAGGCAGACGGGAATTTTTGATCTTTCGCCTGCGATTTGCGCTTCTGAAATTCAGTTGCGAATCACTACTTATTATTTTAAGTTTTTATTTGCAACTTAAAATACGTATTAGGTTGATTATTTCTGGTGACGGTCCCAATCTGCGGCAAAGAGGATATGACATGGGTGAATTGCGCGAACCGTTACAGCAGCTCGCAGAATGCGGTCTTCCGACTGCGCTGGAGGCGATGGGGGAACGTTGGTCGTTCATGATCCTGCGCGCGGCCTTTAACGGTGTACGCCATTTTGAGGAGTTCCTCTCCGAGATTAGCATCGCGCGCAATATATTGGCGAACCGACTAACACGTCTAACCGAAAGCGGCATATTGCACCGCACGCCTTGCCCCGATGACCGGCGCAAGGTTGAATATCGCCTAACGGAGAAGGGCTTGGACCTGCTGCCCACGATGATTGCTTTGCGCCAATGGGGCGAAAAATGGGGTACGGGCGTTTTGTCCAATCCCGTTTTGGTCGACGACCGGGATCGCCAGCCAATATTGCCAGTTACCATCCGCAGCCATGATGAAAGGGTGCTTGGTTATATGGATCTGTCCTGGATGAATTCATCAGATATAACTCCTGTCAGGGTAGATGCACTCGACGATATCAGTGACCGTGTCAGGAAACTGAGCGCAATTTAATGTGCGCTACTGACACATAGTAAAGCAGCCGTTGAATTTTTGTTGCGAATCTGTTACACTGCTCGTCGACAGGCCAAGAATGGCCGATGACTGCGTACCTAAACCGGGTTGATGCAGGTTCATGACGCAAGGGGCGAACACGAAAGTCTTAGGGACAACATTTGGTTGTCCAAAAAGCTCTTCTCCCGAATACTCAGAAAGGTCGTAATATGACGTCCAACGCGGCGATGTTTGATGTAGGCGATTATGTGGTGTATCCCAAGCATGGGGTCGGACGCGTGATCGAACTTCAGGATTCCGAAATAGCAGGGATGCAGCTTCAGCTTTATGTCCTGCGTTTTGAAAAAGAAAAAATGACGCTTCGTGTGCCGTTTAACAAGGCCGAAGGCGTTGGTATGCGTAAACTTTCGAGCGATAAGACGCTCAAGGAAGCTATGCACACATTGACGGGCAAGCCCAAGGTTAAGCGCACTATGTGGTCGCGCCGTGCGCAGGAATATGAAGCAAAGATCAACTCTGGCGATTTGGTATCCATTGCCGAAGTAACGCGCGATCTATTCCGTCCTGACGATCAGCCAGAGCAAAGCTATTCCGAGCGGCAGATTTTCGAAGCCGCATCAAGCCGTTTGGCTCGCGAGCTTGCCGCCATGGAAAAGACAGATGAAAAAGCGGCGCTCCAGAAAATTCTCGTCATCTTGAATGAGGCGGCACCGCAATATTACGAAAAAGCGGAATAAGGCTTCCTTAAAGAAAAATCAGAAGGGCGCTGGCAACGGCGCCCTTTTTTTCGGAACAGCCATACCGCGAAACGCCCATCCTGACATACGGCTATCGTCGGTAGTAAGGAAATTTATGGCTAAAGTAATCATCTGGTATGACGGGGTATGTCCCCTGTGCATTCGCGAGGTTGCATTGATGCGTCGGCTTGATCGGCGCGGTGCCATCGACTTTCTGGATATAGCACCCACCGATGCGGTTTGCCCGCTTGACCGTCAGTTGATGCTCGCCCGCTTTCATGCCAGCGAAGATGGCATAATGCTGTCGGGTGCCGCCGCCTTCGCCGCCATGTGGCGGGCCATACCATTGCTAAAACCGCTTGGCTTAATTGCACGCAATGCCTTCGTTCTTGGACTTCTCGAACGGCTCTATAACCGCTTCCTCATCATCAGGCCGCGCCTGCAAAAATTACTGGATTGAACATGATCCCCGAAAGCTTCCCCGCGACGCGCGCTGCTGCGCTGGCTCGCCTCACGCACTTCGCGCCGCGCGCAGGTCAGGCTTATGCGTCCGGCCGCAATACTGACCCCGGACCAGACCAAGTGGGCGCCGTTTCGAAGCTGTCACCGTATTTGCGCTATCGCCTGATAACTGAGCAAGACGTCATTGGCGCGACATTGGGACGACACAGCCTTCCGGCTGCCGAGAAATATGTGCAGGAAGTATTGTGGCGCACATATTGGAAGGGCTGGCTTGAGATGCGTCCGTCGGTGTGGACGCAATTCCAACAAGAGCGCGACCACCAACGCGACAGCTTTCCCAACGCCCGCGCTATCCGCAGCGCAGAAGCTGGCGAAACAGGTATCGAAGGCTTTGACGATTGGGCGCGCGAATTGGTCGAGACCGGCTATTTGCATAACCACGCAAGAATGTGGTTTGCATCAATCTGGATCTTCACCCTGCGCCTGCCATGGGCCTTGGGCGCGGATTTCTTCCTGCGGCATTTGGTGGATGCAGACGCGGCAAGCAACACCTTATCATGGCGCTGGGTGGCTGGCTTGCAAACGGCTGGCAAGACGTACCTTGCGACTTCGGAAAACATCGCCCGCTTTACGAATGGCCGATTTGCACCAAAGGGCTTGGCGACCACAGCAACGATGCCCACGGACATGGCTTCACCGGAGCTTCGGCCCTTGCCGCAAGCCACATTTTTCGACGCAAATAAGCCTGCATATCTGCTAATGACGCCGGAGGATTTGCACCCTGAGTCTGTCTTTGGCGCATCTACCAAAATCATAAGCACCGGCGTTTTACGAGACCCTGAAACCCTGTGGGGCAATAATGCCAGAGCCTTTGTCGAGGCCGCGACCGAAGACGCTGTTGAACGCGTTGGCCAAGCGTTCAAATGCCCAACAACCGTGCTCTGTAACTTCGATACGGCGGCCCTGATTGCACAAGCACGCGCGGCAGGGGCAGAGCAAATAATCACACCCTACGCCCCAATCGGCCCAGTGGCCGATGCGCTGACCCGCATCGCTCCAATATTGGCCGCCGAAGGCGTTCCGTTAGGTCAAATCCGACGCGCTTGGGACGGAAATTTCTGGCCACTTGCAACGAAAGGCTTCTTCCCTTTCAAAGAACATATTCCAAAAATTCTTAAAGACATGGGCCTTTCGCGATAGGCTGCAGATATCTGTTGCGTGAAAAAAGAGCGGGCGTATTGTTCGGACAATGTCAAAAGCTTCTAAACCAAGGCAACCCTAACGCATGAGCAATTGGTGGGACCGGAACGTCGTTCCTCGCTTAATCGGTTGCGCATGTACGCAACCTGCGGTGATGCATGACCGAGCCAAGGTGGTGCCGTTCGCTTCCGGCGATGTTCTGGAGTTGGGCTGCGGCGCGCCTAATCTCGATTATTATAACCGTAACAATGTGCGTTCGCTGTCCGGCATAGACCCATCTGCTGAATTGCTTGCCCGCGCAAAACTGGCGTTGGAAAGCAAAGGGATGACAGCAAACTTCATTCCCGGCATCGCAGAAGCGCTTCCTTTCGCAAACAACAGCTTCGACTGCGTTGTCACAACCTTCACGCTGTGTTCGGTGCAGGACCCGCAAGCCGCGCTGTCGGAGGCGAAGCGTGTGCTTAAGCCGGGTGGTCGATTGCTGTTCGTTGAACATGGTCGTGCACCCGATACTGATGCCGCTGCCTGGCAGAGGCGGATTGAACCGGTTTGGAAGCGGATTGCCGGCGGTTGCCATTTGATCCGGCCCGTAACGCGGGCCATATCTGACGCTGGCTTTGTGTGTAATGCACCGCAGGGACATTATATGAAAAGGACACCGAAATGGCTTGGCTGGGTGGAATGGGGCGAGGCAAGATTGGCGGACTAAGCAGTGTTTTATGTGTGACCACGGCTTTGGCCGCAGCAGGCCCCGCGTCTGCTGAAGAACGCAAAATGCTCGTAGGCAGCTTTGAAGATATTCAGGTATTTGGTGACATTAACGTCGAGATTTTAACGGGGAAGTCACCCACCGCTCGGGCGACAGGTGACAAGCACGTGATTGATGGGTTAAAACTGGAACGCGCCGGCATGACGCTCCGGGTGCGGCTTCAAGGCGCCTTAAACGACGCCAAAGGAGCCTCGATGACAGGACCCATCACTGTGCAGCTAACAACACAAGGCATCAAAAGCATAGCCATAGCCGGAAATGGCATATTGAAGATCTCAAATGTCGCTCAATCAGATGCGGTTCGCATGCTTGTTGCAGGCAACGGCTCAATCGCTGTTGAAAAACTGATTACCGATAAACTTTCGGCGAGTATTGCCGGCAATGGGCGCATAGACATCAAAAGCGGCAATGTTCGGAATGGGAGAGTGTTGCTTGATGGCGCGGGTCGGTTTGATGCGCCGAACGTCAAAATGCGTACTCTTCGTCTTGAGCATAACGGAAATGCCATATCCAACGTCCAAGCCATGGAAGAGGCTAATATATTTAATCGCGGGTCAGGCAACATTACGGTTGGCGGAAGTGGAAGCTGTTTTATTAAGCAAGCAGGAAACGCCGCGATCAATTGTACCCGAGTCGAAAAAGGATCACGTAAATGAAGTTAAGCCAGTTCAGCCGCCGCAGTGTCTATGCGATTGCGTTGTCGCTTACCGCATGCACAATGCCCGCCAATGGCGACAGTCAGGTTGCTGGCTGCACCCCAGGCGCAGCTGCCGGTCAGTCAGCCGCCGGAATACAACAGGTAACTTTGTGCATTTCCAGCGCGAAAACGACTCGGGCCTTCAATGTTGAGGTCGCCGAAACCTCAGCGCAGCAAGCCAAAGGGTTGATGTTCCGAACCGAGCTTGCCGATAATGCAGGGATGATCTTTCCTTTCCCCGAACCGCGCATCGCGAGTTTCTGGATGAAAAACACCGTCATCCCCTTGGACATTATCTTCATCCGCGCGAACGGCACGATTGAGAGTATCGCAGATAACACCACCCCATATTCAACGATACCTGTAGAAGCCGGTGAACCCGTAGTTGCCGTGCTGGAATTGCGTGGTGGTCTTGCCGCTGAATTGGGCATAGCCGCGGGCGACACCGTGAAATGGGCCACCAAATAGGGACAAATAAGGATTGCGCGGCAACGTGCTTGCTCCTAATCGCGAAGCCATGGGTATACTGGGTAAAATCTTCACGTGGTGGGACGGCGCTACGATCGGCACGGCAATCTATAGCTGGCGTAAAGGCAAGGCTGTGGGTACCGACACCGAAGGCAACAAATATTATCAATCATCCGACGGCAAGCGCCGCTGGGTAATTTATAATGGTCCCAATGACGCCAGCCGCGTTTCGCCTGATTGGCATGGTTGGCTCCATGGCACACATGATGGTGATCCGGAGAGTTACCTCCCGCCGCATCGCGGTTATGAAACTGCGGCTGTTCCCAATCTGACAGGGACTGGAGGGGCATATCGCCCCGCAGGATCGATTGAGCGCGGCGGCCACCGTGCGCGCGCAACTGGCGATTATGAGGCGTGGAGTCCCGACGCATTATGATCCGCACACGCGGTCTATTGGTTCTGCCGTTGCTGGCGACGCTGGCCGCGTGTGGATCTTCTACGGACGCGTTGGAGGCGCCCGCGCAGTCGGGAAAGGCACAGCCTACAAATGATAAAATTGCTACCATAGCTAGCGGATCCATTGGGACGCCGATGGCTGAACGCGTTGCAGTCCTCGGCCTTTTGAACAAGCGGAACGGTCAGACCCGCGATATTGAACTAAAGCCCGGTGAAGCTATTCGATTTGACAAAGTTGTTGTCAGACTTCGCGCCTGCGAAAAAACAGCGCCATGGGAAACCTATCCCGACGAAGGTGCATTTGTGCAGCTCCTCGTCAACGAACGCCCTCCTGGCACTACCGAGGCAGAGAGATGGCGTAATGTTTTCTCCGGCTGGTTATTTAAAGAAAATCCCGCCGCCAATGTTGTCGAACATGCGATTTACGATGTATGGGTCAAGGCTTGCAAAATGAATTTCCCCGGCGAAGAAACGCCTGTAGAGGAGAAATCGTCAGATGCCGCGACCGCAGAACCAAAAGCCCCATCAAGTGCGCCCCAATTGCCGTCCGAACCCGGGGCTAAGGCACCTGACGCAGCAACCCCGGACGCGCTCTGAACTGACTTTGTAAGCGCGGCTTCGAGCAGCTTTAGATATGCGCCTTGAGTCATCTCAATCGCCCCTAAGCTCTCCAAATGGTCAGTCATAAACTGGCAATCCAACAATTTAAAACCGCCAATGTTAAGCCGCGCAACCAGCCATGCCAGAGCAACCTTGGAAGCATCGGTCGCCCGCGAGAACATGCTTTCCCCAAAAAATGCGCGTCCTAAAGCAAGTCCATAAAGCCCACCCACAAGGCGGCCTTCCGACCAACATTCAACGCTGTGCGCCTGGCCAAGGCTGTGCAGCCGGCAGAAGGCCTCCTGGATGTCCGGGTTGATCCAGGTGTCCTGCCGATCGGCCTGCGGCGCAGCACATGTGTCAATGATCTGCGCAAAGGCAGTGTCGGAAGTTACAACAAACCGGTCTTGCCGGATTGTTTTGGCAAGAGACTTTGACAAGCGAAAGCCATCAAGCGGCATGACAGCGCGGAATTCGGGCTCAATCCAAAAGGTGTCGGGGTCATCCCGCGCGTCGGACATCGGAAATATGCCATTGGCGTACGCCTGAAGCAGCAAATCCAGATCGATGGGCAAAACATGTCCTTTCGCGTCCGAGCTAATTACCTATCTCGAATTGCGCCGACGCATGCAATGGATTATAGTAGGAAAAATGCCCCGGCAGAGTTAGGCTCAGTTAGAGCCAGCCCCGCCGGGGCGCGTCATTTCAAGCAAAGTCAGGGACCGCATATGACCCGCCGCCGCAAAATATACGAAGGCAAGGCTAAGATTCTTTACGAAGGTCCCGAGCCCGGTACGTTGATCCAATATTTCAAGGATGATGCCACCGCCTTTAATGCCCAGAAAAAGGGTACAATTTCCGGTAAGGGCGTCATCAACAATCGCGTGTCGGAGCATGTATTCACCCGGTTGAGCCACATTGGCATTCCGACGCACTTCATCCGCCGCCTCAACATGCGCGAACAATTGATCCGTCAGGTGGAGATTGTGCCGATTGAAGTTATTGTGCGCAATGTAGCCGCAGGAACCTTATCCAAGCGTCTGGGCATTGAAGAGGGCACTCCGCTTCCACACACATTGCTCGAATATTGCTATAAGGACGACAGCCTGGGTGATCCGCTGGTTGCCGAAGAGCATATCGCTTGCTTTGGTTGGGCAACGCAGGAGGAAATGCAGGACATTTCGTCCATGGCAATTCGAATCAACGATTTTCTGTGCGGCATGTTTGCGGCCATCGGCATTCGGCTCGTCGACTTTAAACTGGAGTTTGGCCGCCTATTTGATGGCGATTTCTCACGTATAATTCTTGCCGACGAAATCAGCCCGGATGGCTGCCGCCTTTGGGACATTGAAACAGGCGAGAAGCTTGACAAGGATCGGTTCCGCCGTGACCTGGGTGGCGAAGCAGAAGCCTATCAAGAAGTCGCCCGCCGCCTTGGCCTAATGCCCGATGAAAGCGAAGGCGCAGTGCTTGACATGGTCAGTCACAGGTTACGTAAAGGTAAGTAAATCAATAATTTACACAAGAAGATATTGCAAAATCCAAAATTTTACGATATATTCAGAGCATTAAAAATGGGCTTTCCAAAGATAGTTAAAATTTCGCTGCCGTTAGCTTAGGCTTGAATCGCTCAACCTGGCTTCTATAGGCAGGTGAAACAATCAAGCGGATGGATCCAAAATGAAAACGCGCATTTTTGTAACGCTAAAAAACGGTGTGCTTGATCCACAAGGCAAGGCCATCCATCACGCCATTGAAGGGTTAGGTTTTTCCGGCGTACATGACGTGCGCGCCGGTCGTCTTATCGAAATCGAACATGAGCCGGGGCTTTCGAAGTCAGACCTTGAGTCGATGTGCACCAAGTTGCTCGCCAATATGGTGATCGAGAATTTTGAGATCGAGCAGGCTTGATGCGGGCCGCAGTTATTCAGTTCCCCGGTTCCAATTGCGACCGCGACATGGCGGTGGCGATTCGCAACATCACAGGTGCGGAAACGAAACTTGTATGGCATCGTACTGCCGAATTGCCTGACGGACTTGACCTCATCGCCATTCCGGGGGGTTTTTCCTATGGCGATTATCTGCGCTCCGGTGCGATGGCGGCCAGATCACCTGTCATGCAAGCGGTCATAGCAGCAGCTGGACGCGGCGTGCCTGTTCTGGGTGTTTGCAATGGGTTCCAAATATTGACTGAGGCAGGCCTGCTGCCCGGCGCTTTAATGCGCAATGCCGGAATACGGTTCGTCTGCCGCACTGTCGCCTTGACGGTCGAGAATAGCCAATCTGCGTTTACCCGCGGCTACGCCAATGGTGAAAAGGTCCGCATTCCCGTAGCACATCATGATGGCAATTATTTCGCGGATAGCGATACGCTCGACAGACTTGAGGGGGATGGTCGCGTCGCCTTCCGCTATGCCGAAGACGTCAATGGTTCCGCGCGGAACATCGCTGGCGTGCTTAGCGCAGCTGGTAATGTCTTGGGTATGATGCCCCATCCCGAACGCATGACCGAAGCCGTGCAAGGCGGGTCAGACGGTCGCCGCTTGTTCGAGGGGCTGATCCACCAGATCGCTTGATTGTGCAGAATCCAGCACTTTTTCCGATTTCTTGCGCGGGAATAAAAAGCGACCCAATACTAATATGACCGTCGGCCAGAACATGGTATTGGACAGGTCATGTAACGACGCATTTAATGTCGCCTCGCCTTTTGCTCGGCCGCGCAAGGCTGCATATTCGTTAAACAGTTCGGCCATAAAAAATCAACCAACACCAGACACTGTCTGGACGGCGCCGAAGCACGACTGCGGATAGGAATAATATCAACAGCGAACCATGCACACGCATCGCGTCGTTCGTCAGGCCGACTGCTGCAATAAGCCCTGTTTTATAGCCGATCCATCGTTCGGCCAGCTGCAACAATATGTCTTGCATGCGATCCTAAACTTTAGTTTTAAAAGGCGAAAAATTGGTTCCCTCGTCGAATATGTCGACGCCTTCTTTACGCTTAAGCCAGCCGACAACACCATAAGTAACGGGCGTTAAAACCACTTCCCAGCCCACTTTCAACAGCCAGTTTGTGAGCATAACGCTGATGACCTGTTCGTTGCTCCATATACCCCCAAAGGCGAGCGGGTAAAAAATGATGCTATCAATGCCTTGCCCTGCGACAGTCGACCCAATGGTACGCGACCACAAATGCTTTCCGCCGGTCCATATCTTCATACGCGCCATGACATAGCTGTTGATGAACTCGCCTGCCCAAAACGCGGTGATCGACGCAAAGACGATCCGCCAAACTTGACCAAACACGCTTTCATAAGCGGCCTGCCCCGGCCAACCGGGTGCTGGCGGGAGGGCAACCACAACCCAGCTCATGAATGCCATGAACAGCAACGCGGCAAAACCAGCCCAAATAACCCTACGCGCACGGGCGAAGCCATATACTTCAGTTAAGACGTCACCAATGACATAGCCCAAGGGAAAAAATAGTATTCCGGCGCCAAATATCCATTGTTGGCCGTTGATTGCGAGCGCTGCGGGTTTAGCGGCACCGATGATGTTGGACAGCAACAATATGGCGACAAAAGCCGCCATAACGAAATCATAATAGCGAAACTGACGGCCAGTAACCGCACTTGCGCGTTCGGAGAGAATAGGGGCATCGTGCATAAATCGACATAAGCAGCTTTGCGTTCCAGCGCAAAGCCGTTATTGCTCCTCGCAGCGCGCGCCCTTAGCTCAGCTGGATAGAGCGCGAGACTTCTAATCTTGAGGCCACAGGTTCGACTCCTGTAGGGCGCGCCAATTGCGAACACAGTCGCTAACGAAAGTCGTTTTCCAAAAATGCCCCAATTTAAAGGACGGATCGGTCCGCCCAGTGCGCATGTGTACCGCTGCTGATTTTATGCGGGAGGGCAATCCGGCAAACAGGGCCTTCCTCAAACCGCTTGCAATCAATCAATATGCATTCGGATGTCCCACGATTTTCGTCGGTGACAAAGCTGACGAGATAGCCGTCATCTTCGTCCACCGCGCCAACACGTGAAGCAAAGGGTGCCTCACTGCCATAAACGCCCTCAGGAAGCTGTAGAGACCATGAATCCCCTGTCAGCATGTCGTGCTTCACAAAGCCGTTGAACAGGAACCAGCCGGGCTTAGACGTCGTGCTATAGGCATACCGATAAGGCTGCCCCAGATAGCGTTGGTTCATCATCCCGAATTCAAGGATGCGGTCATCCAACCGCTCTTCGCGCGTCGTTCCATCGGCAAGGTTAAACCGCCAGCGGTGCAGCTTGGGCTTGAAGCTATGTTCGTCGACATAGGCCATCATATGGCCATAGCCATCGGCGTTATCGAGTGGCGGTGGATAGGGGTCTTCTTCGAAATAGCCGTCGAGTACGACCTCATCACCCTCTTCATAGGCGTTGATGAAGTGGAGGACAAAAGTTGGGTCAGCTTCAAACCAGCGGATGTCTTCTGGTTGGCCAAACCGCGGAATAAGCGCAAAACGCGATGGCAGCCCTTCATGCAACCGCGTGACGTGGACGTTTCGCTTCAGCAGTTCCGCATCCCAAAAAAGCGGAAAATCGCATAAGATGGACCAATTCTGCGTAAACATCATGTCATGCGGCAGGCGTGGTCCCGGAAACGGGATTGGGACATAATGCACAAGCTTTCCGCTGCGATCTACCACCCCATAATGCATATAGGGCGCATGCTTTGAATAGTTGAAGAACAATAATTCCCCAGTACGTTGATCGACCTTCGGATGGGCGGAAATGCCGTCGAGTGGCACCCACGACGCAACGCCCTCTTGCGCCAAGGTTTCGGGGTCAAGGACATAGCCTTCGCCGCATTGGTAGAATGTCGACACAGCTTTACCGCCGTGGACAATGATGTCGGTGCTGGATGAATCCTTAAGACTGCCATGCGCGCCAAAGCCAGGGCGCAGCGACATAGACGCTTTATCCATGAGGCCACCCCATAGAGATCCTTCCGCCTCCTGCTCCGCCTGAAAACAACGAGTGCGGACGAAGCGGTTGCGATAGCTGGCCTTGCCACCCTTAAAATCGATCTGGTGGATCATGCCGTCACCGTCAAAAGGGTGGTAACGGCCAAGTGGTTGATGCAGCTGGTTTTCGGTGTTGCGCAGATAAATGCCGTCAATATCGTTCGGAATGCGGCCCTCAATCACATCAAGGTCAGTCGCGGTGACTTCCTCATGCTGGGGCGTCCATGCGCCATTGAGATAGGGGTGGTTGCTCGGCTGCAGCGTTGCCTTTACCGGCGGCAATTTTTCGATCTGCATTTCGCTCTCCTCTAAGCGCTCAGCCTATGTCGAAAATCACCCCTTGTGCAAGTGGCAGATTATTCGAGTAATTTATCGTATTCGTCGCGCGGCGCATATAGGCCTTCCAAGCGTCGGAACCAGACTCGCGGCCACCGCCAGTTTCCTTCTCCCCACCAAATGCACCGCCAATTTCTGCGCCTGAGGTCCCTATATTCACATTGGCAATGCCGCAATCGCTGCCTTCGGCCGACAAAAACTGCTCGCACTCGCGGATGTCGGTGGAGAAAATCGATGACGACAAACCTGCCCCAACGCTGTTTTGAAGGGCGATGGCGTCGGCCAAATCATGATAGCGGACAATATACAATATGGGGGCAAAGGTCTCCCTTAAGACAGGGCCAATATGGGCTGGCATTTCGGCAATTGCCGGACGCACATATACACCATCCAACGCAATGCGTTCGCCGCCAGTTACGGTTCCGCCCAATGCCTTTGCCTCGCTGAGTGCGAGCTGCATGCCCATATACGCCTGTTCATCAATCAGCGGCCCCGCCAAATTGCTGCTGTCGAGCGGGTCGCCCACCGCCATCGAACCACTCGCCGATTTCAGTGCAGCAACGAAGCTATCGTAAATCGCGTCTTGCACGAAAAGGCGGCGTAGGCTGGTGCATCTTTGACCGCTCGTTCCAAACGCCGAAAACAGCACTCCACGCAGCGCCAGCGCAAGGTCCGCCTTTTCACTGATAATCGCTGCGTTGTTTCCACCAAGCTCAAGGATAGTCTTGGCAAAGCGTGCGGCGGCCACTTGCCCGACCTTTCTTCCCATGTCCGTGCTGCCCGTGGCGGAGATTAGTGCAATGCGCGGGTCGGCAACCAAGGCTGCCCCGGTGTCACAGCCACCATGGAGGACTTGCGACAGATTTAAGGGCGCATCACCAAATGCAGCAACGGCCTGTTCGAAAATCGCCTGTACCGCAATGGCGGTTAATGGCGTTTTTTCGGATGGCTTCCAAATGACGCTGTTGCCGCAGACCAATGCCAGCGCCGCATTCCATGCCCATACCGCAACCGGAAAGTTGAACGCGGAGATGATGAGCACCGGGCCCAAAGGATGCCACTGTTCCATCATCCTGTGGCCGGGCCGCTCGCTAGCGATTGTCAGGCCATGCAGTTGCCGGGATAGGCCAACAGCGAAATCGCAAATGTCGATCATCTCCTGAACTTCGCCAAGCCCTTCCGAAAGCGGCTTTCCACAATCAATGGTAACAAGCCGCGCAAGATCATGCTTGTGCGCGCGCAAGGCGTTGCCGAACAACCGGACCAGTTCGCCTCGGCGCGGTGCCGGAACGCTGCGCCATTGGAGAAAGGCGATCTGCGATTGTGCGGCAGCAGCATTGATGTCGCCCGCATTTGCCGTTGCCACTGCCCCAATGCGACTGCCGTCAATCGGGCTGTGCACTTGAAGGTCGCCCGTTCCGAGGGAGCAGCCCAGCTTTTCGAGAAGAACTGCTATATTTTGCGCTAAATCCACCACTATCCCCAGTCTTTGCTCTGTATTCCTTTTGCGCATGGCAAGGCCTAAGGTTGTTAGCAAGGGTTGCTGTCTTGCCCGCGCGCTTATAAAGGCAAAAACAACGCAGGCGGCTATTCAGTTGGCCTTCCCAATGGAGATAAAAATGGCCGAACTGGCAGCATTCGATTGGTCTGACCCTTTCCGTCTTGAGGACCAGCTGACCGAAGACGAACGCATGATCCGCGACTCCGCCCGCGCCTTTGCGCAAAGCGAGCTGCAACCGCGTGTGATCGATGCTTACCGGACCGAATGCGACGCGCCTGAACTGTTCCCCTTGATGGGCCAAACTGGTCTGCTTGGCGCCACTATCCCTGAAGAATATGGCGGCGCTGGCGCGTCTTATGTCGCTTATGGCCTTATTGCGCGTGAAATTGAACGCGTCGATTCTGGCTATCGTTCGATGGCGTCGGTGCAGTCATCGCTGGTAATGCACCCTATCTACGCATTCGGTTCAGAGGAACAGCGTCGCAAATATTTACCCGGTCTTGCCGCTGGCACGCTGATTGGCTGCTTTGGCCTGACCGAGCCTGATGCCGGGTCGGACCCTGCAGGGATGCGCACCTTCGCCAAAAAGGTGGATGGCGGTTATGTTATCAACGGGTCAAAGACTTGGATTTCCAATGCCCCGTTTGCCGATGTTTTTGTCGTTTGGGCTAAGTCCGAGGCGCATGGCGGCGGTATTCGCGGCTTTGTTTTGGAAAAGGGCATGAAGGGCCTCACTTCCCCTAAAATTCAAGGTAAGTTATCGCTGCGTGCATCGACCACTGGCATGATCGTCATGGAAAATGTCGAAGTCGGCGAAGATGCTTTGCTGCCTGATGTGCAAGGCTTGAAAGGTCCGTTCGGATGCCTCAACCGTGCACGTTATGGCATAAGCTGGGGCGCATTAGGTGCGGCGGAATTTTGCATGCATGCCGCACGGCAATATGGCCTTGATCGCCACCAGTTTGGCAAACCGCTGGCCGCTAATCAGTTATATCAAAAGAAATTGGCGGACATGATGACCGATATCGCGATGGGTCTTCAGGCTTCATTGCGCGTTGGCCGCCTGATGGACGAAGGCCAGTTGGCGCCAGATATGATTTCAATCGTCAAGCGCAACAATGTCGGCAAGGCGCTCGATATCGCGCGTACCGCGCGTGACATGCATGGCGGTAACGGCATTAGCGAAGAATATCAGGTGATGCGTCATATGGTGAATCTGGAAACGGTGAACACTTATGAAGGCGCGCATGATGTCCACGCCCTCATATTGGGCCGCGCGATTACGGGCATTGCAGCTTTCTGAGACAAAATAGGCCGCCCAGCTTGTCAACGGCGGCCCAGTCTTGGCTTTTCAGCCTTTTAGGCAATATCTGGTGAAGCCTGCGCTCGCCTTTCCCTGCTCAGCAAGGTCCAGTTCTTCGGCCTTCCACGGCAAAGGAAAAAGGTGCGTTATCCCGGATACCTTGGGATTGAATATGGATAATCCGGTTCGATTCCTTGCGGATGGTCGTCAGACCTTGTCCTTGTCCCTTGCAGGTGTAACTGACGGTAACCGAGTTCGCGCTTGTGCGCACAATATATTGCTCGCAAGCGAGACCACTATGCCGGATTTGAATTAAGGCATTGGGATTTCCAAGGCAAATTTTGGTAAGTGACTCATCGCTGCCAGTTGCCCGTAGTTGCCAGTTCCCACGCTCTAACGTGTCGAGTAAAGCCAAACCATTATTTGGCACTACCGCAAAAGCAGTACCTGCCGCCGACAGTAAAAACAGGCTAATAAGATAATATCGAAGCTGCATAATCTTACGTCCGTAAACCAGTCAGTTTCAACGAAACAACCTATATTCTGCAGTTTCATTAACATAAATTTTTGCATTTTGCACGGCAGATTATGTTCTTCGAACTATAGTTGGCGCTCACTGTTCTGCGGTGCGCCGGTTAATTGTTGAAACTGGCAAGGCTGATCGGAAACCGGCGCGAGCAAAATTCGCAATCGACGACAATATCACCATCCTCATCGGCCATTTCGGTGCGGTCTTCTGCGGGAAACTTCGCGATTACATCGCGGATGTGCACCGGGTCGCACCGGCAACCCTTCGACAACCGATCGCCTTGTTCAATGCGTACTTCTTGTTCTTCGTGAAAAAGCCGCCAGACAATTTCCTCAAGCGGAAGCGCAGGGTCAGCTAACTCAGCAGCAGCAATAGTCGAGGACATTACCTCAATATGCGCCCACTCCGGATGGTCGAGCCGCACATGGAGCCGTTCACGCCCTTCTTCGCCCTCTGGCAAATGCTGAACCAACAGACCACCAGCAACGCAGCGGCCATCGACACGGTCCACCGCCACGCGAATAAAGGTCGGAATTTGTTCGGACTGCATGAAGTAGTTTTGCGCCGCATCGGCCAGCGTTTCGCCCTCAAGCGGAACAATGCCCTGATAGCGGCCACCGCCTTCGCTGGCCGGCTTCATTCGATCAAAGGTAATCGCAAGATAGCCTTGCCCGAATACACCAAACAGCGTCGCATCCCGCGGCAAAGCAGCCGCGGTCGCGGCATCAAATTGTGCATAACCGCGCAACGCGCCGTCTTTATAGTCGCACGCCAGAAGGCGGATCGCACCCTTTTCAGTTTGTGTTTGCAGCGTAAGCTGGCTGCCCTTTTCCTTCAACGATGATCCCAACAAGGCTGTCAAAACCAATGCCTCTGCCAAGATGCGTTCAATCACGGGTGGGTAGGCGTGGGCCGCCAAAATTTCGGCAAGAACGTCATCAAGCCGAACCAGACGGCCGCGTGCATCGCGCGTGGGTATAGAAAAGCGCAATGGCTGATTGGACAATGTTTCGGATTGTTCCGCCATTACAACTTCCCAAGGCACCATAATAAAATCGATTTTTGCGCATGAAGACGGTTTTCTGCTTCGTCCCAGATAAGCGACTGCGGCCCGTCAATCACCCCGTCGGTTACTTCTTCACCACGATGCGCAGGCAAACAGTGCAGGAATACTGCGTCTGATTTTGCCATGGCCATAAGGCGTTCGTTCACCTGATAGGGCATCATTGCCGCCATCTTGTTATGGGCATGCTCCTGCCCCATCGACACCCAGGTGTCAGTCACAACAACATCTGCGCCCGCCACTGCTTCGCGTGCATCGCGAGCCAGGGTTATGTTCCCGCCAGCGGCCTTTGCAATCTCAATAAAGCTGCTGTCACTTTCATAGCCTTCTGGGACGGCTATGCGAAGGTTGAACTTAAACAATCCTGCTGCCTCAACCACAGAATTCAACACATTATTGCCATCACCAAGCCACGCAAGCTCAAGACCGGGCAGAGCTTTTCCATGCTCCACCACGGTCAGAAGGTCGGCAACGATCTGGCAGGGATGCGACAGATCAGTCAGGCCGTTGATGACGGGCACGCTGGCGTAATGTGCCAGTTCCGAAACCTTGTCATGGTTATCGGTGCGGATCATGATGGCATCGACATAGCGTGACAGCACGCGGGCTGTGTCGGCAATAGTCTCGCCGCGACCAAGCTGCATCTGTCCAGACGCCATGAATATGCTGTCACCACCCAATTGCTTCATCGCCATTTCAAAAGACGTGCGGGTACGGGTCGAGTTTTTCTCAAACACCATCGCCAGCGTGTGCCCCGCAAGCGGCGCGTCGGCATCTGCCTGACCCTTGGGCCAACCTTGCCGCTCATTTTTCCTGTCGATGGCGTCGTTCAGCATTGCTGCAATTGCATCACCGCCGGCGTCGCTCAAATTAAGAAAATGGCGCGTCATGCAGCTTGCGGCATTTGGTAGCTAGCGGCACCGGCCGACAGCTTTTCCATAAATGTCTGGATTTCCGCGTCGCCAATATTCAACGGCGGCAGCACGCGGAACGTATTGTCCCCCGCTGCCACCAGCAACAACCCGTGATTGTCGCGCAAATGCGCCACAAAGGCCCGCGTTTCATGCGTCATCATCACGCCGAGCATAAGCCCCTTGCCGCGCACGCCGGTAAACAGGTCGGGATAATTGCCGATAAATTGTTCAAGCGTTGAACGCAGCTTTTCACCAGTGGCACGCACTTGCGTCAGAAATTCCTCATTCGCCACGACATCCCAAACCGCCTGACATGCTGCCATCGCAAATGGGTTGCCGCCATAGGTCGATCCATGCGTACCAACGACCATGCCGCGTGCAGCTTCTTCAGTGGCAAGGCATGCGCCCACCGGGAATCCGCCACCAAGGCCCTTTGCGGTCGCCATGATGTCCGGAATAATGCCATATTGTTCATAGGCATATAGCGTGCCAGAACGTGCTACACCGCATTGAACCTCATCGAGGATCAGCATGATGCCGTGTTCATCGGCCAAAGCCCGAAGGCCTTGCATAAAGGCATCTGATGCAGGGCGCACTCCACCCTCCCCCTGAATAGGCTCGACCAAAAACGCAGCGGTCTTTGGCCCCATGGCCGCCTTGGCGCCCTCAAGATCGTCAAAATCAACATATTTGAAGCCTTCCAGCAACGGCAAGAAGCTTTTGTGCATCTTCTCCTGATTGCTAGCCGAAATCGTCGCCATCGTCCGGCCGTGAAAGGCGTTCTTAAAGGTGATGATCTCAAAGCGGTCACTGCCTTGGCTTTGGTGATAGGCACGGGCGGTTTTAATAGCGCACTCTACCGCCTCAGCGCCGGAATTGGTAAAGAATACCGTATCGGCAAAGGTGGTATCCACAAGCCGCTGGGCAAAGGCTTCCCCCTGCGGGCTGCCATAAAGGTTCGACACATGGATCAGCGTTGCCGCTTGGTCTTGTATCGCTTTGGTCAGATGCGGATGACTATGGCCAAGCAGGTTCACAGCGATGCCCGCTGCGAAGTCCAGCGCGCGGCTGCCGTCTTCGGAAATCAACCAAGCGCCTTCACCACGGACCGGCCGAAAACCGCAGCGCGGATAGACTGGCATCAGGGGCGTAATCGACATGGTTTTCTTCCTTCCGACTGAATAGTTGGCATATTCCAAAAGCCAAAAAGCGGCCCCACGGGACCGCTTGTTTCTGCCCTATCGCTATAGGCATGCGAAAATGGCAAATCAAGTTATGCCTCAGCGTCCTTGTTGCGCTTGGCAGTTGCGATCCGGCGCTTCACATATCCGTATAACAGCAGATGCACCCCCAACCATAGCAGGATGAATATGATAATCATTTTGGCAGCAGGGCTCATAACTGCCTCCATAACGCCGGCCCGACCGCGAACAACCCCGAATTGTTATAGCAAGCCGGTATCAAGCGACACATGGGGCGGGCAAGCCATAATGGCCTTATGGTCGGCATCACGGCCCGATAAAGTGTTGGCCATATAATGGTTGGTATCCCGGTGGTGCGCCTCGTCCGCGCGGATGATTAGGATAACATCGCGAAGCGTCGTTCCCTCTGGCAAATTCCAATAGCGCAGCGCCACTGCCGGCGCAGGCGGGTTCGGGTGCCGTCCCTCGTCAATCTCGGCCAGGTACAAAGTATAGCTGAGCACGGCTTCCTCTTCGAAATAGCCGACGAGACGGTGCGCCGTCTTGGCCGAAAACAGATAGAGGAAGAAAAAGAAGATATAAAAAATCCACTGCACGGTCAGAATAACAACCCGTTCGAACCACGATGGCTGCGCGATTTCGATGAACGTCATCAAATGCATACGTTCATTTTCTGCTTCGTCCATCAACGTCCTAATCCAGCCGCGATCATCCTGCATCAGGCGAAGCGCCCGCAAATGGGACAAGGTCGCGCCGACCATGCCGGGCACCCCGGCGACAGTCTCCAACACGATCGCGCGATTGCCGTAACGCTTTGCGAAAAACGTATCCGCCCCCCAGCGCAATGTTTTGGTTATGCGCAAGGCAAACCAGTCGGAAAAACCGAGCGACTTATGATGGCTGGATTGAATATCGCTGCAATTATGCATGAGCTTGTTCCATTGATTGGTTAGCGACTTAACGCGCACCAAGCCGTGTCGGGCAACACGAAAACAAATATATTCGGTTTACATTTTTGCAACTTGCGCCTTGTCAGTGGTATAGCATCCTCATGCGGGCTTCGGTCTATCGCATTTTGGCGCTTGGGGGAATTGCTGGACCCGAAGTTTAGTCTGCGCCGCAATCGTAGCCTCCGGGTTGCGCGCTTACTGTGCTTCAAGACACGCTGGACAGAAGCCTTCAGTTGCTGAGGGTTTTGGTCTCATCTTAGTTCCTTCGTCACTTCAATGAGACCAACATCGCTACTTGCCTAACCTCTTGGTTCGACGCATTCTAATTCAAGTGCAGAAAAGTGGGAGTACCCAGTGAGCGATATCGTCACAGCAGTCCAACGAGGTAGTCAGGTCTATGTCTATGGCGCCGGACAGCGTCAGTTATGCTCAGTGTATGCCGGAACTGGACCGAATGACGGACTGAAGGGATATACCTCAAGCACGGTCAGTGTGCGTAGAGGCAGTCAAATTTACGTTTACGACAGTAAGGGTCGCCAGATTTCCAGCGTGTTTGCTGGAAAGTAAATTCAGATTATACAAAATTGCAATGCCGGGGGGGATGGAGGTTTGGTGGACGATTTACCAACGAGATTTATATCATCATTTGTAGTCGAGTTTATAAGTGATTTCATGCACTTCTGCGTTGAAAAATATGGATTTTCGACTGAAGAAATTAGTATTATTTGCGTAGTTGCAACGGAAAGCACTCGGGAAATCCGACATGATGGTTATCTGCTCAAAACCTATGGGACTGAAGTTCAGGCAATCCCAGATGAGTTCCGATTCCCGGTCAGCGTTCAGTTCGTTTGTCGAAGGCTGGGCATGCGACGAGAAACGACGCGCCGAAAACTCGAAGACCTAGCAAGGAGAGGTTTTCTAAATAAAGTTAAGGGCGGATATGCGCTACCAGCCCAAACGGACGCTGCTGATTATACACTGGAGTTGAGGGACTTTCTGGTATCAAAAATCTGCAATCTCCGAACTTATATGGAAAAAATACCAGTCTAATTGCGCTATTGGTGGATCCGGAGCAACTGAATATCGATGCCCAAATTGGGCAAATCGGATTGTTGTAAAACACCCTGCTTTATATTCACCCGCCACGACTCGGGGATGTGGGAGCGAGCCTAGTGGCAGATGTAGAACTAAAGGAAGCAACCGTTGCCTTGCTGGCCGTCGGGCAACGCCTTCAGACTGCCCGAAAAAGACATAAAATGTCGGTTGCTAAGTTGTCCGCGAGGACTGCTATTTCGGTACGATTTATTGAGTACATCGAAGCAGGCGAGTTCGGCAGGATTCCGGGCCGAACATATGTACTGGGTTTCACGCGATCAATCTGTCGGGAGTTAGACTTAGACCCAGAAGAGTTGCTTCAGGTGATCAAATCCGAGATGTACGTCGGTATCGGTGCCTCGCTGGAGACAGACACCACCCCCGCGAACCGGGGCAACCCCATCACAAGAGCCGTGCGTTTCATAAAATCCATTTTTTGACCCGGTGTGGACCTGTCTCGCTGCGCCTGACGCGGCGGCAGCGATGGCAGATACTTTTGTCGAATCTTATCTGACCTCAAGGCGACCCAACGGACGACGATTTACCCCAAATATTTCAACGTCTTTCGTACAAAATCACTCCACTGTAACGGACTTGGCCAAATTGCGGGGTTGGTCAACATCCGTGCCCTTGGCGCACGCCACATGATAAGCAAGCAACTGGACGGGCACGGCATAGACCAAGGGCACAATAAGCGGATGGACGGTCGGCATTTCTATAGTGGCGAGGCAGCCTTCGCCGGCTTCGGCAATCCCTTCGGCATCGGAAATCAACACAACCTTGCCGCCCCGCGCCATGACTTCTTGCATGTTGCTAACGGTTTTTTCGAACAACGGTCCACTTGGCGCGAGAACGATGACGGGCACCGCTTCGTCGATTAAAGCGATTGGTCCATGCTTCATTTCGCCTGAGGCATAGCCCTCGGCGTGAATGTAGCTGATTTCCTTCAGCTTCAACGCGCCTTCCATCGCCAACGGATAGTCCGGGCCACGGCCAAGATAGAGCACGTCGCGCGCGGGCGCGATCAAATGCGCCATAGCGGCAATGTCATCATCATGTGCCAGAGCGGCGTTGAGCGCGGCTGGCGCCTCAATAAGATGCCGGACGATTGCGCGCTCTTCCTCCGCGCTCAACTTGCCTTTAACGAGCGCCAGATGTGCTGCCAGCGCGGCGAGAACCGCAAGTTGGCAGGTGAACGCTTTGGTCGACGCAACACCGATTTCGGGGCCAGCATGCGTGGGCAGCAAAAGGTCCGCTTCGCGCGCCATGCTGGACGTCGGCACGTTGACGACAACCGCGATAGTCTGGCCATTTTCCTTGCAGTGGCGCAAGGCCGCCAGCGTATCTGCGGTCTCGCCCGATTGGGATATGAACAGCGCAAGGCCGCCTTCCTCCAACACGGGGTCGCGGTACCGAAACTCCGATGCCACATCGATATCGACGGGCACACGGGCAAAGGTTTCGAACCAGTATTTTGCGACCATGCCGGCATAATAGCTGGTTCCGCAGGCAACTATGGTGATACGCTTCACCCCCGCCAAGTCAAAATCCATCTGCGGCAAGGCAACGGTTTGCTCAAGCGGGCGAATGTAGCTGGAAAGTGTTTGCGCGACCACAATGGGCTGCTCAAAAATCTCTTTCTGCATATAATGGCGGTAATTGCCCTTTTCGATTTGCGCGGCGGACACACCCGAGGTGGTGACTTCGCGTTCTACCGGATGGTTGTCCTTGTCAAAAATTTGTGCGCCGTCGCGTGCGACAATCACCCAGTCGCCTTCCTCCAGATAAGCGATTTTTTGTGTCAGTGGCGCAAGGGCAAGTGCGTCGGAACCCAAAAAAGTTTCGCCATCGCCATAGCCCACAACCAATGGACTGCCCAGCCGTGCGCCGATCAGGAAATCCGGGAACTGCCGAAACGCAATCGCCAGCGCAAATGCACCACGCAGGCGGGGAAGCACGGCCTTGACGGCATCAGCGGGGGCATGGCCAGCTTCAACCTGTTCAGAAACCAGATGCGCCACAACCTCGGTATCGGTATCGCTTTCAAACGTCCGCCCGCGCGCGGTGAGTTCATTGCGCAACTGTTTGAAATTTTCGATGATGCCGTTGTGGACCAAAGCCACTTCGCCGGTTGCATGCGGATGCGCGTTGCTTGTGGTTGGCGCGCCATGTGTAGCCCAACGGGTATGTGCGATACCTATATTACCCGCCGCATGATCGGTCTTGAGCACGTTGACGAGGTTGGCCAACTTGCCCTCCGCGCGGCGGCGGACGAGTTGGCCGTCAAATACGGTGCAGACACCGGCACTGTCATAGCCGCGATATTCCATTCGCTTCAGCCCATCGACCAGCCGATCCGACACAGGTGATTTGCCAACAATTCCAATAATGCCGCACATTTATTTTGTTTCCCAATCTGCTTTGTAAGGGACCCTAATACCCGGCATCTCTGCACGGAAATCCTTGGTGTTTCGGGTAATAAGGATTGCACCGTTCACCTGCGCTGTAACAAGGATGTAGGCATCCATCAGCTTCATCGGTGACCGATACCTTATGTCTGCCGCAGCAGCGGCAATCCGGGCATCTATTTCTACCACTTCGAAAGATGAAATTGTTCGTTGAAGGATGCAGACTCCAATAATGCGCTAGGCGCAACAACGGCGTTAGCTCCAATCCGGCTTCCATCGCCAACCAACGCGCCAAATTTGCTTACGCCAGTGTCAATCACCTGTCCACGGTAGGCAATCCTAATATTGCGACCTTCCAACTCGTTTCGGTAATTTGCAATAATTGCCCCGGCTTCGATGTTAACATCAGCGCCAATAATTGAATCCCCTACGAAGTTCATATGCGCGAGCTTCGACCCTGCGAACATGACCGTGGTTTTAAGTTCAGACGCCGGCCCGATTATACAATCCCGTTCGAGATACGCCCCGCCTCGCAAATAAGCGCCAGCAGCGATGAAGCAATTGGGCCCAATGATTGCGGGTCCTTTGACAACAGCGCCCGCAACAATCCTCGCGGAGTGATGGACTGCTACCCCGTCGACGCGCTGATATGAAGAGTCGAGACCAGCAATTTGCTGCCTAAGCAATTCCTCAATGTTGCCGATGAAGTGCCACGGCGCCTGATCGTTATCTGCAAAGCTGAAGGTGCGCCAAGGCTCAATGAAGGAGGATGTTAGTCCTTTGACATCAAGCACCTTTCACTTCCCCTCTTTCTTCTTCCGCATCGCGTCACGGAAGCGGTCCGCCCAGCCGGGCTTAACCAATTGTTCGGCGCGGACCATGCGGAGTTCGCCGTCGGCTACGTCGCGGGATACGGCGCTGCCTGCGGCCACAATCGCGTCACGGCCGATTTTCACCGGAGCGATGAGCGCGCTGTTGCTGCCGATGAACGCGCCTGCGCCAATCACCGTCTGATATTTGAAATAGCCGTCATAATTGCAGGTGATGGTGCCAGCGCCAATGTTCGCGCCGGCACCTATGGTTGCATCGCCCAGATAGGTCAGATGGTTGGCCTTAGCGCCCTTGCCCAGATGGGCTTTTTTGGTTTCGACGAAATTGCCGATCTTTGCCTTTTCCTCCAGCACCGTTCCGGGCCGCAATCGCGCAAAGGGGCCGACTTCGCAACCCTCACCGATATTCGCGCCTTCAATATGGCTGTTTGCCCGGATTTTTACATTGTCGGCTATGCTGACGCCAGGGCCAAAAAAGACATTGGGCTCGATCAGGACATCGCGGCCAAGCTGCGTATCCCACGCAAACCAGACGGTTTCGGGGGCAATTAAAGTTGCGCCATCATCCATGGCCTGCGTCCTGCGGCGGCGTTGCCAAGCCTGTTCCATCTCCGCCAATTGCGCGCGGCTGTTGATGCCCGCCACGTTGTAGGGTTCGGTGGTGACGGCTACGCAAATCCGCCCGTCTTCGCTAGCTATGTTGACGATATCGGTGAGATAATATTCTTTCTGCGCATTGTCGTTCGTAACGCGATTGAGAAGCGGGAACAGGTCGCACGCTTTGACCGCCATCAGGCCGGAATTGGACAGTTTCACCGCTTTTTCCGCTTCGGTGGCGTCCTTCTGTTCGACCATTTTGATGATGCGGCCATCTTCGACGATTACGCGGCCATAGCCCGTTGGATCTTCTGGCTCGAACGCCAACACGACCACCGCCGGCGCATCAGGCGCGTTTAACCTCTCTACCAATGCCAGCATCGTCGCCGTCGGCACGAAGGGCACGTCGCCATAGAGAATGAGGATATCGCCTGCAAAGCCCTCCAAAGCCTCATGTGCCTGCTGTACCGCATGCCCAGTACCAAATTGCGGTTCTTGCACCGCAAGCTCTGCTGAGCCTGCCAGAGCGGCTTCCAGTTGCTCTTTGCCGCTACCAACAACCACAACCTTTTTGGTCGGGCTCAAGGCATCGACCGAAGCCATCAGGTGCATCAGCATTGGCCGGTCCGCGATGGGGTGCAGCACCTTGTGCAGGTCGGATTTCATGCGCGTGCCTTTGCCCGCGGCGAGGATTATGGCGGCTAATTCGGTCATGAGCATCTCCATGCCAGCAAATTGTTGCGGTTTCCAGAACTTGCAGCCAAGAGCATTGTAATTATTCCCGTTCGTGTCGATCCCGGTCGATACAGGATGGAAAGCATATGCAATTTTAGTGTCCTGCTTTCACTCGGCACTAATGGATTATGAAGGAGTTTTGAGTTTGGATTTTCCTTTCGACATCATCGGCTTTGACCTTGATGGCACCTTGATCGACACCAGCGGCGATTTAACGGCTGCGGTGAACCATGTGCTGGAAAGCGTTGGTAGACCAATGCTTTCCTCCGATACCGTGAAGCAGCATATTGGCGGCGGGGCGAAACTCATGCTGCAACAGGGGCTTGAGGCAACAGGCGGCATCCCCGATAATGATTTCAAACCACTGTATCGCCAGATGCTTGCTTACTACGAAGCGAACGTCTCGGAACACAGCCGTCCGTTTGATGGCGCGCTGGCGTTGTTGGATGCGCTCGACAATATGGGTGTGCGTTATGCCGTCGTGACCAACAAATTTGAGAGCCTTGCTGTCAAATTGCTGACTGACTTGAATCTAGCGGACCGTATGGGATGCATCTTGGGCGCAGATACTTTGGGTAAAGAAAATGCCAAGCCGTCCGGCGCACCAATCTTTGAAATGATTAAGCGCTGTGGCGGAGGCCGGGCGGCTTATGTCGGTGACTCAATCTATGATGTCATGGCGGCGAAGAATGCCAGCGTTCCAAGCGTGGCGGTCAGCTTTGGTTTTTTACATGGTCCGGTAGAGGACATGGGGGCAGACGCAATCATTGACCATTTTGACGAGCTTTTGGGGTGTCTTAGACAATTGGGATCGAATTAGTGCGCGCAGTGGCCTAGAGGGGGCGGCGTTTATGTTCCTAGCACCCGCGCATATCCGACGTGGAAGACCGCATTATTCCATTGGCGTTGCTTGCATGTCAAAGCTGGGTCTATATGCGGGACAACCTAGCTAGGAATGCCTAAAACGGGTTTTGGCATCACGGGCGGAATTGAAGCAGGCAGACACAGTGATCAGTTGGTTATCTCCCCGCATTCTTATTGCTTTTGCTTTTGCATTTGTCGGAGCTGTCTTTGCAGGCCAAATGGCTGGCGCGGCAGAACGCATCCTCGTTGTTTTTGTCTCGATGCTCATCGCATTGTTTGTTGCGGCGAACCCCGATGATCACGATGATGCGCCCTCAGACGTCCTGAATGCCTCTACTGACAATACGCAGCAGATGCCAGCGCTTAGTTCGCACCCGCAGTTGCAATCGTTCATTGATGCCTCCGCTGATGCCATATTGATGGTCGAAAACGCCCGGGTCACGGCCGCCAACCAAGTTGCACTGCGTCTCTTGGGCGGCAATATCGTTGGTCAGAATGTGCGTATGGCCTTTCGCCATGCTGGGGCCATTGAACGGTTATCGGATCCTGATGCAAATCATAGCGGACACCCGATCCGGTTGACCGGAATTGGCCAGAAGAACCAGCTATGGGATATGCGCATTCAGACGATGGGGCCCGCTCAAAAAATCGTGTTCCTCGCTGATCGCAGCGGGACGCAGGCGGCTGAAAAAATGCGCGTCGATTTTGTGGCCAATGCCAGCCACGAACTGCTGACCCCATTGGCTGCGATCAAGGGCTTTATCGAAACGCTGGATGACCCGGCCGCAGGTGAAGATGCGGCAACGCGCAGTCGATTTTTGGGTATCATGGCCACGGAAACCAACCGGATGCAGGCGCTGGTGCGCGACCTAATGTCGCTTAGCCGGATTGAGGCCGAGAAATATGATCCACCCCAAACGCCCGTCGACTTCGCAAGCATCATCATGGAAACTGTTGACCATCTGCGTAACAGCCAAAAGGATCGCGGCGCGGATATCGCAGTCGATGTCACCTCTGATTTGCCTCCAGTCATGGGGGATGTGGGGCAGTTGCGCCAATTAGCGAGTAACATATTGAACAATTCGATGAAGTACGGCCACGCGGGAACGCCGGTCTCGGTCTCCCTAACGCCTTCTAAATCAGGTGCGATGATTAACTTCGCTGTAACGGATGTCGGCGACGGTATCGCGCCGGAACATTTGCCGCGTCTGACGGAACGTTTCTATCGCGTCGATTCAGGACGGAGCCGCTTGGTAGGCGGAACCGGACTTGGCCTAAGTCTGGTCAAACATATTGTTGACCGCCACCGCGGGCATCTGGAAATTCGCAGCATATTGAGCAAGGGAACTACAGTGTCGATTTTGTTACCCGTTGCGCACAGTTGATCGTAACATTATCGTAATACAAGAGTCATGTATCATCCACGGGGTAGGCCTATGTGCTGCCTCAAATATAGTTCAAAACGCAAAAATCCATTACGAGGACTGCAATATGATGAAGAAAATTTCGCTCATGGCCATAAGCGCGCTCCCGCTTTCGGCATGTAATGACCAAGCCAGCACTGGTGGAGCCGCCGGCGGGTCGCGTCAGGAAATCCGCATAGTCGGCTCCTCAACGGTATTTCCCTTCGCAAAGGCAGCGTCCGAAGCATTTGCAAAGGCAGATGCGTCGCGCAAATCGCCTGTCCTTGAATCCAACGGAACTGGCGGCGGTATTGAACAATTCTGCAAAGGTGTCGGCGCAGAAAGCCCGGACATCGCCAACGCATCGCGTCGTATGAAAAAAAGCGAATTTGAAAATTGCCAGAAGAATGGCGTTAAGGATATAATCGAAGTTCAAGTGGGCATTGACGGCCTTGCGCTTGCAGAGTCGAACATGGGGGCCAAATTCGCGCTTACAACAGCCGACGTGTATAAAGCGCTTGCCGCCAATCCGTTTGGGAAGCCGCAGACCGCAAAGCTTTGGTCCGACGTCAACCCTGCGCTCCCAAAACTGCCAATTTCTGTTTATGGCCCGCCCACGACATCGGGCACGCGCGATTCCTTTCATGAATTGATCATGGAAGTCGGTTGCAAGACCGACGCAGCGATGAAGGCTTTGAAAGAAACCAACGAAAGCAAATATACAGCAATCTGTACTGAAGTGCGAAGCGATGGCGCTTTCAAGGAACAGGGCGAAAACGATAATCTGATCGTACAGAAGCTGTCCTCCAACCCTGATATGATCGGTATTTTCGGCTATAGCTATATGGAAGAAAATGCATCCAAGGTGCACGGCATTCAGATGAATGGCGTAAGCCCAACGACCGCAACGATCTCGGATGGTAGCTACCCTGGCGCGCGCAAGATGTTCATCTATGTGAAAAAGGCGCACATCGACAAAATCCCGGGCATTAAGGATTTCGTGCTTGAATTCCTCAAGGGCGGTGCTGTCGGCGGATATCTTACAAAATTGGGAATGATTGCATCCAGCGATGCAGACTATAGGTCCGCGACGGAAGCTGCAAACAGCCTCACCGTCATGACAGGCACAGATTTGAAATAAATCTGCAACAATGATGGCGTCTATAGGCCCGGATCGAATCTCCGTTGGATCCAGGCCCACGCTGTTTTTTGGGTTTATGACGGCTATTGGATTATTCACTCCAGGGGGGCATGGTTAAGTTTATGACTGGAACGGCATTGCTCTTCCTCGTCCTTGGTCTCGGCCTTGTCGGCTGGATGTCTGGCCGTGCGCGCGCTGCTGCATTTGTGCGCATCGCAAAGGGTGGCCCACGCGGCACCGTAAACAGCTTGCCTTATTATCACGGTTGGTTTGTCGCGATTTGCGCGATCGCTCCGGCTCTTGCCTTCATGTTCGTCTGGCAGGCAATTTCACCGTCACTGGTTACCAACATGGTGCTGTCAGCGCCTGCTGCTGCAGACTTACCGCAAGAAACTTTCGCGCGTGCCGCTATCCTGTCGGAAGCGCGGGCTATCGCTCAAGGGTTTCATACCACCGCGTTTCAGGAAGGGAGCGAAAAGCTTGTTTCCTTGTACAGAAACGCACTGTCTTATTACCAATGGATTGGCGTTGCCGCGACGCTCTCCCTGCTGTTTGCAGGTGGCGCTTTTGCCTTTACACGCATCAAGCCAGATTTCCGCGCACGCGGCAAAGTAGAACGCGTCGTCATGTTCGGTTTGCTGGTTGCATCACTGATTGCAATCCTTACGACGCTTGGCATTTTCGCGTCATTAATCTTTGAATCCTGGCGCTTCTTCGCGATGGTTTCGCCGTTTGAATTCCTGTTTGGAACCGACTGGAATCCGAAATCGACAGTTACGCCGGGTGCCTACAATGGCTATGGGGCCATCCCCTTATTCTGGGGCACGATTTTTATCGGCGCGATTATCGCGATGATAGTCGCCATTCCGTTGGGGTTGATGAGCGCCATTTTCCTCACGCAATATGCATCTGCAAACGTCCGCAAATGGATGAAACCCATTCTGGAAATCCTCGCCGGCGTTCCCACCGTCGTCTACGGATATTTCGCAGCATTAACCGTGGCCCCTGCCATTCGTGACTTTGCGGTGATGCTTGGCGTCAGCAACGCAGCATCGGATAATGCGTTGGCGGCTGGCATTGTCATGGGCGTCATGATCATTCCCCTGGTATCTTCTATGTCCGACGACAGCATTGCCGCTGTTCCCAACGCAATGCGCGACGGAAGTCTCGCAATGGGTGCGACAAAAAGCGAGACGATCAAGCAGGTGCTTTTACCAGCCGCATTGCCGGGGGTGGTAGGCGGGGTATTGTTGGCAGTAAGCCGGGCCATTGGCGAGACCATGATCGTGGTCATGGCGGCTGGCTACACCGCCAATCTTACCGCTAATCCTTTTGATACAATTTCTACCGTCACCGTTCAGATTGTCGCACTTTTAACGGGTGATCAGGATTTCGCTAGCCCGCACACCCTTGCTGCGTTTGCACTGGGGCTCGCTCTGTTCGTGACCACATTCTTCCTGAATTATGTGGCGCTGCGGGTCGTGAAAAAATATCGGGAAGCTTATGAATAACGTGGTTATCGCCCCTACGCCGACCGACTGGAACGGGGATGTGATGCAAAGGCGCATCGCAAGGCGCTATGCTGCGGAGCGGCGTTTCAAAGCGATGGGCTTCTTCTCCGTTGCCTTGTCCACATTATTCCTCGCTTTTTTATTGTTCACGATGCTTGGTCAGGGTCTGCGCGGTTTTCAGCGGACCGAGGTTGCGGTGGAGTTTGATTTCCCAACGCTTACCGCTGGTACTACCGCAGCTTCGATCATGGGTCCAAATGCAGATGCTGCGCTGAACTCGATGGATATTCCAGGACTGGTTGAGCTTGCCGTCGGGCAACAATATGCAGGCCTTGAAGACGGCCTGCTGACATCGGCGGCAGCAGCCAATGTTCGGCAAATGCTTGCCGATAACCCAGATCTCATAACGTCGAAGCAGACGTTATGGCTTCCGGCAGATACGCGGCTTGATGTGGCCTTCAAGCGCAGCAGCGAACCAGCAGCAGAGAAAACTGTCGCAGCGCTCTCACAAAAAGACGCGCTGCGCACCGGCTTTAACTGGACGTTCCTGACCGGTGCTGATGCGACTGATCCATCATCTGTCGGCATCTGGGCGGCATTTAAGGGCTCGCTGATGACAATGGCGATCACCCTATTGCTGGCATTTCCCATCGGCGTGCTTTCGGCGCTCTACTTGGAAGAATATGCATCGAAGAACCGGTTAACCGACATAATCGAAGTATCGATCAACAACCTGGCAGCGGTCCCATCAATCATTTTTGGGCTGCTCGGTCTAGCCGTGTTCCTGACCATGTTCGGCATGCCCCGATCCTCTGCCTTGGTTGGCGGCCTTACTCTTGCGCTGATGACAATGCCGGTCATCGTCATCGCCGGCCGCAACGCAGTAAAATCTGTGCCGCCATCTATTCGGGAAGCTGCCTTGGGTATCGGCGCCTCGCCCGTGCAAGTCGTGTTCCACCATGTCCTGCCACTTGCGCTCCCGGGCATCTTGACGGGAACCATCATCGGTATGGCCCGTGCCTTGGGCGAAACTGCGCCTTTGCTGATGATCGGGATGCGCGCGTTTATTCCTGCCGCGCCTCAAGGTTTTTCTGACGCCGCGACGGCCTTGCCGGTCCAAATTTATTTGTGGTCGGATGAGGTGAACCAAGGCTTTGTCGAAAAAACAAGTGCTGCAATCATTGTGTTGCTCATATTCTTATTGGGTATGAATGCGCTGGCTATTTATCTTCGCAACCGTTTTGAAACGCGTTGGTGACCTATGAACATGAAGGATGTCAATGTGGGTGCAACCCCTGGAAACTCGAAAATATCCACGCGCAACGTGAATGTTTTTTATGGCGATAAACAGGCAATTAACGACGTCTCAATTGATGTTGATCGTGAGAATGTGACTGCCTTTATCGGCCCATCTGGCTGTGGAAAGTCAACATTTCTACGTTCCTTGAACCGCATGAATGACACGGTCGCAGGCGCACGTGTGGAGGGCCAAATCCTGCTCGACGGGCAGGACATTTATGCTTCGGCCATGGATGTTGTTCAGCTGCGCGCACGCGTTGGCATGGTGTTTCAAAAACCGAACCCCTTCCCAAAGTCGATTTACGACAATGTCGCATATGGCCCGCGCATTCATGGGCTGGCGAGCGGAAAGGCGGAGTTGGACCACATTGTCGAAAAGTCTCTGACACGGGCGGGTTTGTGGACTGAAGTGAAGGACCGTTTAAGCGAAAGCGGGACGGCGCTGTCGGGCGGTCAGCAACAACGCTTGTGCATTGCGCGTGCCATCGCCGTTGATCCTGAAGTTATCTTGATGGACGAGCCTTGCTCTGCCCTTGATCCAATCGCGACCGCTCGAATAGAGGAACTCATTCACGACCTGCGCGGGAAATATGCTATCATCATAGTTACGCATAATATGCAGCAGGCGGCGCGCGTGTCGCAACGAACGGCATTCTTCCATCTGGGCCATTTGATTGAATTTGGCGAAACTTCCGAAATTTTTACCAATCCGCGCCAAGACCGCACAAAGGACTATATTACAGGCCGCTACGGTTAGAAAGATTGCGACATGAGCACAGGAACAAAGCATACAATCAGCGCGTTTGACGATGACATGGACGAAATCCGTGGGCTCATTGCCGAAATGGGTGCGCGCGCCGAAGCTGCGGTCATTGCTGCCATGAAGGCTCTACGCCAGCATGACATAGAAGCCGCCGCCACCATTCGCGCCGAAGACAAAATTATCGATGGCCTAGAAACCGACGTAGAACGGCTCGTGGTGCGCACAATCGCCCTGCGCGCGCCGATGGCCGATGATTTGCGCGAACTGATCGCGGCGCTCAAAATGTCAGCAGTTATTGAACGCATTGGCGATTATGCAAAGAATATCGCCAAGCGTGTTCCACAAATGAGCGGCAAGATTCCCTCATCTGCGCTGGAGCAATTAGGCCGCATGGGTGAAATCGTCGTTGAGATGATCCGGACCGCGATGGACGCCTATGCGAAGCGCGACGTGGATCTGGCCTGCGCAGTGACGGTACGTGATGAAGTTGTCGACCAACTCAACAAGGATTTGTTCGTCGACTTCGTCGCCTATGTCGTCAAAAATCCCGAAAAGGCAACGGAGGTAGCCCACCTGCTGTTCACAGCCAAAAATCTGGAGCGGATTGGCGATCACACCACCAATGTGGCGCAGATGATTTATTTTACCGAAACAGGTGAAAACCTACCCGACGCTTAAAGCGGAGAGATATATGCCCAAGGCGCAGTTGCTATTAGTAGAAGACGACAGTGCGCTTGCCGAGCTGGTGCGCTGGCATTTCGAGCGTGAGGAGTTTGACGTTCAACACACCGGAGACGGTGAAGAAGCGCTGTTGATGGCGAAGGAGCGGACGCCTGACCTCGTGTTGCTCGACTGGATGCTTGAGAATCTGTCGGGCATAGAGGTTTGTCGTCAGCTCCGGAAATCCGACAACACGGCCAATGTGCCAATCATCATGTTAACGGCGCGCGGTGAAGAGGATGACCGTATCCGTGGCCTTGAAATCGGTGCTGACGATTATGTTACTAAGCCGTTTTCACCGCGTGAACTCGTTGCGCGTGCAAAGGCGGTTTTACGGCGCGTGCGGCCGGCACTTGCGGGCGAAGCTTTGCGGTTTGGCGATGTCGAAATGGACACCGTTGCGCACAAGGTAAAGCGGGGTGGAAAGCAGGTTCCACTTGGCCCAACCGAGTATCGCTTGCTGAAGCATTTTCTGGAATATCCAGGCCATGTGTTTTCACGTGAACGCTTGCTTGATAGTGTCTGGGGCCATGATAGCGATATCGAAATCCGCACCGTGGACGTTCATATCCGCCGCTTGCGTAAGGCTTTGAATGAAGGTTTCGAAAGCGACATCATCCGCACTGTTCGGTCAGCCGGCTATTCACTGGATCAAGACGCCGTATAAAGACGCGCTGCTAAAAACCGATGCATGTTTACCATTATTGTTCAGAACCCCGTAAGCAATCCACGCGTAATCCTGCTTAAATCAGTAGACGGAGCGTATGGTTTCGTCCGCTGACCAGATGGAAAACGGCAGGGAACCAAGCATATGAAATGGATGTGGGCATTTTCCAAAGACCAAAAAGGCGCAACGGCCATAGAATATGGTTTAATTGCAGCATTGATCGCTGTCGCTTCGATCGCCGCGATGACCAACGTGGGTACAAGACTCTCAAATAACTTCAACAAGGTTAGCGGAAACCTGAAATAAGTCTTAATATTTACGTTGAGCAACGGCGCGTCCACCGAAACCCCCGGCGGTTCATTATTGTTGGCGGCACACTCGCGCTGTTACACGTGGCACTAAAATCAAGCTGCCCGCCAAAATCTTAGGCGCAGCCCTTACCCGTAGATAGCCATCTCCTAACAACAAGAATGCGTTGCTTTACGCTTGCGTCAAGTGGGCTGTCATGCCAAGGCTCCGCCATATTTCGCGGCTTCTTTCGTTGTTCATTATGGAGATAGGGTATGACCGTCAGTTTTAAAGATAAAGTTGCAATCGTAACGGGTGCAGGCGGTGGATTGGGTAAGGCCTACGCACTTGAACTCGCCAAGCGCGGCGCAAAAGTGGTCGTGAACGATCTGGGCGGCGCACGCGATGGTACAGGCACATCTGATGCCGCGGCACAGGTCGTTGAGGAAATCAAGGCCGCTGGCGGCGAAGCTATGGCCAATGGCGGTAGCGTGACCGAATATGAGCAGATGGTCGAAATGGTGGCAAAGGCGAAAGAGGTCTTTGGCGGCGTGCATATCCTGATCAACAATGCTGGTATTCTGCGTGACAAAAGCTTTGCCAAGATGGATATGCCGGACTTCAACCTCGTGCTTCAGGTGCATATCATGGGTTCCGCCAACTGCACAAAGGCGGTTTGGGACACCATGCGTGACCAGGCTTATGGCCGCATCTTGATGACCACATCGTCGACTGGGCTCTACGGAAACTTTGGACAAGCCAATTATGGCGCTGCCAAGCTTGGCCTTGCTGGCTTTACCAAGACACTGCATCTTGAAGGTGCGAAGTATAATGTTCGCGTCAATTCACTGGCGCCGGTTGCTGGCACACGGATGACCGAAGACATCTTCCCAGAAGGTCTTTTCGAACAGTTTACGCCTGAAAATGTCGTGCCAGCGGCGCTTTATTTGGTGAGCGAAGACGCACCGACAAATATGATCATTGGTGCGGGGGGCGGCGGATACCACGCAGCCTATGTCACAATGACCCCCGGCGTCGCACTGCGTCAAGAAGACCGTAATGTAGAAGGTTTCGCTGCAGCATGGGACAAAATCATCGACCGCACTGGTGAGACCGTTCCCCAGTCGGGTGGCGAACAATCGATCGCCGTGATGAAGGCGCTGCAAGCGCTCGGTTAAGTACCGCCAATAGCCAATCGAAAAAGCCCGGTCATTGGCCGGGCTTTTTTATGCGTCGACCAATTTCATCAACTTGCGTTCGACAGGCGCCAGCACTGGTCCAAGATCATGGCCACGCTTGAGTATTGCGCCACCCTCGCCAACCAAGGCCCATATGCCCTGACGGTTGCGCAAAGCAGGTCGTTTTTCGATGCGATATTCGGGCCGTTCGGTAGCGCGCCGGAACATGCTGAACACAGCGGCGTCGCGGCCTAGGTCAATGGCGTAATCCCGCCAGTTTCCTGCCGCAACCATCCGTCCATAAAGGTTCAGGATCTGTGTCAGTTCGCCCTTTTCGAAGCCGACCTGATTATGTCGGCTGACCCCGGGAAAGGGCGTGATGACCGCGCTCAACTGGCCGTACTTCCTTTGGATCGGCGCGGCTTGGCTGGTGCGTCAAGGGCGTTGGCATCGCGCTCTTCCATCATCTCCGCAACCTTTTTGCGTAAAGTCTCAATCTCGCATTGCATGATCTCAAGGCTTTGGGTCGCGGGGTCAAACATCTCGCGGCAGGGCGTGCCATAAGGCATGAAGTCACGCGCATAGGTTTCTGCCTGCACCAATGTCGAACGTGCTTTTTGCCCGATCATGGTTGCGCCGGCGGGCACGTCGTCGGTTACAACCGCAGCAGCCCCGATCCGCGCCCGTTCGCCAACGGTGATTGGCCCAAGTATCTGCGCGCCCGAACCAATAATGACATTATCTAATATGGTTGGATGCCGCTTGCCACCCATCCCCGTTGTCGGGTTCGTGCCGCCAAGAGTGACATTTTGATACATGGTGACATTATCACCAATTTCCGCCGTTTCGCCAATGACGCTAAAACCATGGTCGAGGAAAAAATTGCTTCCGATTTTCGCGCCGGGGTGAATATCAATTCCGGTTATAAAACGGGCGAAATGGTTTACCAGTCGCGCCAGGAAAAACATTTGGCCCAGAAACAGCCAGTGCGCCAGGCGATGATAGCCCACCGCCCAGACGCCGGGATACAACAATATTTCCAACCGCGAGCGCGGCGCCGGGTCTCGCTCTTTGATCGAGTCCAGATAATCGATGAGATTAGAAATAAACATAAATGACCCTGCTGCCCTTTGAAGGACCTGATTATCAGATCCAAGTTAAGACTTTCGTAGGAGCTTTTCCAGCGAAGGATGTATCTTTCCTATAAATAACTATGTAAAAATCGGCAAAAGCGATTATATGGCTGATATTAATTAACAAGGTCGATTTATGAGCACCTACTTGCCGACGTTGAAGCAGCTACAATATTTGGTCTCGCTGCAAGAGCATGGCCATTTCGGCAAAGCCGCAGAGGCGTGTTTCGTAACCCAGTCTACGCTTTCGGCAGGGATCCGCGAGCTTGAATCTCTGCTTGGTTTAATGTTGGTCGAACGCACACGCCGCGTTGTGCGCTTTACGCCGCTTGGTAACAGAATGGCTGCAAAGGCGCACCGCATATTGCGTGAAGCAGAAGAGCTAGCCGAAATGGCGCGCTCGGCGGGTAAGCCGCTGGCTGATGACCTGCGCATGAGCGTCATTCCAACCATCGCGCCGTTTTTACTGCCAAAATTATTGCCCGCGCTGCGCAAGCAATATCCTGATCTCAAGCTATACTTGCGCGAAGAACCCAGCGCCGCCGCAATTGAGGCACTCCATCACGGGCAGGTCGATTGCGTCCTCTTAGCGCTTCCCTTTGCGTCCGGCGATGTTGAAAAGGCGACGCTTTTTGAGGACCTTCTTTATGTTGCATTTCCCAAGGACGACCCACGCGATCCGCCCGAGAGCATTACGCCCGAATTGATCGATGAAAGCCGGATGCTGCTGTTGGTTGATGGACATTGCCTTAAGGATCATGCGCTTGCCGCCTGTAACAGGCCCGAAATGCGGGCCTTTGCGACGATGCTGGGTACTTCATTGCACACATTGGTGCAAATGGTCGACAATGGCCTTGGCCTGACGATTATCCCGGAAATGGCTGTGAAAGCGGGCTTGCTCAATGGAACGGACGTCCAAGCTCGCCCGCTGAACGCCGAACATGCGTCACGCGAGATTGCTTTGGTGTGGCGAACCAACAGCCCGCGCCGCGAAGAATTTGAGTTGCTGGCGGTCGCGCTTCGGGGCTTACACGCAAGCTAAAAGCTAGGCCCAGCGTTCGGAACGTGTGTCATCACTCAATTTGGCTTCCACCCATTTGGCGGTGCCATCGGCGTAATGTTCACGCTTCCAAAATGGCGCATCAGTCTTTAGGCGATCAATAAGAAACGCCGTGGCCTCAAGTGCCTCTGCCCGGTGCAACGACGCCGCCCCCACGACGACCACAGGATCCCCTACAGGGACGATACCAACGCGGTGGGTGACGACAGCGCCGAGCAGCGACCATCGCGCTGTAGCGGCTTCTATCAGCTGCGAGAGGCACACCTCGGTCATGCCGGGATAATGCTCCAACTCAATGGCAGTTACCCCGCCATCATCCCGCACAATGCCCGTAAAACTGGACAGCGCACCGCCGCCTATCCCTGCAAGCGTCGAGAGCTCCGCTTCAGTCGTAATCGGGGTATTACTGATGCGCACCTTTTTCATCCGCCGGTTACCGGTGGAAAAATCGCAAGCTCCTTCCCATCGCCCAGCAACGCATCGGCGGTGACCATATTTTGGTCCAAGGCAAAACGCAGGCGTGATAGGTCATCCAAAGCAACGGCGTGTTCTTGGGATTGCCCACGCAACCAAATCACAAAATCGCCAATAGTGCGCGCATCACAGGGAATATCGCGGTCTTCGGAAGATAGCCCGATGGCTTCGCGTACGCTGGCAAAGTAAACCAGTTTCATGCGATCAATCCATATGCTTGATGCCGACGCGCAAGTAATCCCAACCGGTAATCATCGTCAGCACCGCTGCAATCCACAATAACCCCAACGCCGCCTGCTTAAGCAATATCCAATCAGGCAGCGATCCGGCCAATATGATGCCACCAAGCGACACGAGTTGAAATGTTGTCTTCCATTTCGCGAGCTTCGAAACTGGCACCGAAATCTGCAATCCAGCAAGGAATTCGCGTAGGCCCGATACAATCATTTCACGCAGCAGGATAACTAACGCCGCAATCACATGCCAGCCATCAACATCGCGGGTGAAAACAAGCATTAATATAACAGCGGCCACCATTATTTTGTCGGCAATTGGATCAAGAAAGACCCCCAGCTTGGATACCGTCCCCTGCGCACGGGCGAGGTAGCCGTCGAAATAATCGGTAATGCCCATCAGGCAGTATAAGATGAAGGCGAACGCATAATCGAGGGGGACTGGCTGCGCGCCGAATGGCTTTGTTCCTGGCCACAACAGGAAAACCAATATCGGCACGGCGAAGATACGTGACATCGTCAAGATGTTGGGCAGGCTAAACATGATTTAAGTGATAGCGCCATATCATAACAAAATCACGCAGCTATTTAACCATCTGCCTAAATGCGCTTTGCCATGTTTCAGTGGGACGGCTAAGGCACGTGCAACGTTCGCACAGGGATCTGATACAGATATGGCCACCGTAATGTCTTTGATGAATAAGCGCAGGTTTTTGCCGCTTTTCGTCACCCAGTTTCTAAACGCCTTCAACGACAATTTTTACAAAATGGCCATGGTGATATTGGTCACCTACGAGATCTACTCGGACCCAACGCAAGAAGCTAGCTTTAACGCGATTGCTGGGGCACTCTTCATCCTGCCGTTTTTCCTTTTTTCCGCGTTAGCAGGGCAATTGGCGGATACGATTGAAAAGACAAAGGTCATCCGCATGGTGAAAACGGCGGAGATTTTCATCATGCTTTTTGGTGCCGCCGGTATCTATCTGCACAATATCCCGCTGATGCTTGTCGCTTTGTTTGCGATGGGTGTGCACTCGACCTTTTTTGGGCCTATCAAATACGCAATCTTGCCGCAGCATCTGGGAAAAGACGAAGTGCTAGGCGGAACCGGTCTTGTGGAGGCTGGGACTTATCTTGCCATATTGGCCGGCTCGATTGCAGGCGGGATCATCCCGGGAAAGATTGCGGGCGTCTGCATCGTACTTGTCGCAGTCATAGGGCGAGTTACGGCCCAATCCGTTCCAGCCGCTCCGCCGGAAAACGACGCGCCGACCGCCAAAATGGATTGGAACATCGTCCGCAGCAGCTGGCAGCTTGTGCGTGACACCATGCATGTCCCACATCTGTTCCTAGCAATTATAGCGATCAGCTTTTTCTGGGGTATCGGCGCAGTATTCGGATCTATTTTTCCACCCATGGTCAAGAACGCACTTGGTGGCGATAACACGGTTGCAACCTTGTTCACGGCGTTTTTCTCTATCGGAATCGCGATTGGCTCAATCGCCGTCAACCGCCTTCTAAAGGGTGCAGTATCGGCAAAATATGCTCCGGCATCGGTGATCGTGATGGGGTTGTTTGTCCTCGATCTATGGTGGACCGTAAGCCATTGGGGACCGGTCGGTGCAGAGCTGATGAATTGGCTGACATTCCTGAAGCTCGGCGCTGGAGAACGTTTGATAGTCGACCTTTTGGGCATCTCTATCGCCGGCGGGATGTTTGTGGTTCCACTATATGCATTTTTGACCACCACGGTCGCAAAGTCACAGACCGCGCGCACGATTGCCGCCAATAACATCGTGAATTCGGGCGCGATGGTGATCGGCGCGATTGTTTACGGCCTACTGGTAAGCGCCGGCGTCAGCATCGCCGATACTTTGTTCATGATCGCCGCGGCCTGTTTGGTGTCCGCATGGATTGCTTGGCGCCTTCACAAAGCGTGCGACGTCGCCGCGCTTCAGGTCACGCAATAAAGCTATTGATCGCTAAGAAAAAAGCCCTGAAGCTGAGCATGAATAGTTAGGTTTTTCCCTTTGCTGCAAAGACTTCCATTGCGGCGCCGTGCGCACCAAACTGACTGAAGGTGGCGGTTAGGTTATGTGCCTGTTAAGTTGCGTGGTTTAAATCAGGAGTTGCCGGATGATGGAAAGATTTGCTCAAATTCAACGCACCGGCGGACCAGGGGTTATTGAGTGGGCCGATGTGCCGCTTACCGAACCTGCACCTGGCGAGGTCCGGATGCGCAATCTTGCAGTAGGCCTCAACTTTATCGATACCTATCATCGCAACGGGCTTTATCCGATGGCGAAGCCGTGCGGATTGGGCATGGAGGCTGCGGGTATTATAGAAGCTGTTGGTGACGGGGTCAGCGACTGGCAAGTAGGCGACCGAGTCGCTACTTTTGGACCGACGATTGGCGCTTATTGTACGGCGCGAAACATCGCGGCCAATAGCCTGTTCGGGGTACCCGACGATATCAGCCACGAGGTGGCAGCGGCGGGTTTGCTGAAGGGATGCACTACAGAATTTTTGGTCGAACGCTGTGCCAAAGTGCAACCGCAATGGGACGTCTTGGTCCATGCCGCCGCGGGCGGTGTCGGATTATTGCTTGTCCAATGGCTTAAGCATGTTGGCGCGCGCGTAATTGGTACGGTCAGCACGGACGAAAAAGCGGCACTGGCGCGCGCGGCGGGCGCAGACCATGTGATCCTTTACGGCAAGGAAGATGTCGCACGGCAGGTGCGCGAATTGACCGGTGGCAAGGGCGTTGAGGTTTCCTTCGACGGTGTTGGACTGGAGACTTGGGAAATGTCGCTTACCGCAACAGCGCGACGCGGCTTGATCGTCAGTTATGGCAATGCCAGCGGTCCCGTAAGCGGTGTTAATCTCGCCACCCTTGCCCAAAAGGGATCGCTTTATGTCTCGCGCCCCACCTTATTTGATTATTACCATAACCCAGCCGAACGCGCGGCAGGCGCCGAATATGTGTTCGACATGTTCCGGCAGGGGGTCATTGAGATGACCATCGGGCAACGTTATGCACTCGAAGATGCTGCGCAGGCGCACCGCGATTTGGAAGCACGCAAGACCATTGGTTCATCGGTGCTGATTCCATCCGGTATAAAGTGACGATTCGGTCTAGTATGTCGCTGCGTAACCACTAGATATCTAGCCTTTATAAGAAGGGAATTTCATGAATATCAACGGCAAGACTGCATTGGTCACGGGCGGCACAGAAGGCATTGGTCTCGAAATCGCGCGCCAATTGCTGGCCAAAGGCGCCAAGGTCATTGTTTGTAGTCGCCGCGAAGACCTGCTGGAGTCTGCACGTCTGGAGGGTCTCGAGGCGATACAAGCCGACCTATCGATCGCCGATGGTTGTTCTGCGCTCGCCGCTGCATTATCAGGCCGGCCGATCGATATGCTCATCAACAATGCGGGAATGAGCGGTAACTTTGGTCCCGGTGAACCGCTGGATCTGGCGCTGACTGATCAGGCTATATTTCTTAATCTTAATGCGCCGTTGCATCTGATCGGACATTTCCTGCCGGGCTTGTTGCAACGCCCTGAAGCAGTGGTCGTTAACGTCACGTCGGGCCTTGCCATTGCCCCGCGCTCCGGTGGGCCGGTCTATTGCGCCACAAAAGCTGGCCTGCGTAGCTTTACCCAGTCACTCCGCCACAATTTGCGGAACACGAATGTCCATGTGATTGAGGCGCTTCCACCAGTGGTAGACACCGCAATGACGCGTGGCCGCGTGAACGGTAAAAAAATGTCTGCACAAGGCTGCGCGGCGGAGATCGTTGACGCCATTGCGGCCAATTCCAAGGAGGCTAATATCGGCATGGTGAAGCTGCTTCGGTTGATTTATTCGATATCGCCAGCGCTGACCCGGCGGATCATGATCAAATTTTAAGGGAGCGCATTCAGCGGCATCAGCGGCATGACAGCCATTGATGTCAGAAAATTGTGGTGGTGCCCCAGGCCCGACTCGAACGGGCACTCCTTTCAGAACAGGATTTTGAATCCAGCGCGTCTACCATTCCACCACTGGGGCACATCTTTGACAGGCGAACCCGACTAAGCGGAGGCTCCTCTAACCGAGCCTCCGCTTTGATGCAAGTGCATCCTTATTTCCTCAGCTCCCCTATTTCTTCAGCTCTTTTGCTAACGTCTTGAGCGTTGCTTTGCCATAAGGGGCCTTGAACCCGCCAATGCCGGCGACATCAACCCCGGTTTGGCGGTATACCGCGCGCATATGGCTAAAGGTTTTGAAACCGTCGGCGCCATGATAATTGCCCATGCCGGATGGCCCGACTCCGCCAAAGGGCAGGTCTTCCATGGCATTATGGAAAACAACATCGTTAATAGTAACGCCACCGGAGACCGTGCGCGTCAGTACGCGCTCTTCCTCGGCTTTGTCAGAACCGAAATAGTATAGCCCAAGTGGCCTGTCATGGGCGTTCACATAATCAATCGCTTCGTCCATCGATGAATAGGTCATCACGGGCAGGATTGGACCGAAGATTTCCTCCTGCATCACCTTCATATCGTCGGTGACTTTGCGGACAATGGTCAGTGGCATCTTATTACCATTAGACGATTCAAAATCTTCGCCAGCGGGATTGACCTCAATCAACTCCGCGCCCTTTGCCCGCGCATCATCAAGATAGCTCTGAAGCCGCTCATAATTGCGGCCATTCACAACCGACGTGTAATCGTCGTTATGCAGCAATGTCGGATATTGGGCGGTGACGCCAGCCTTCACGGCTTCAATGATATCATCCTCCTGATCGCTAGCGACCAGCAGGTAATCCGGCGCGAGGCAAATCTGTCCGGCGTTCATCATCTTGCCCAACGCGATTCGTTCGCCTGCCTTTTTCTTGTCTGCGCTGCGACCAACGATAGTCGGCGACTTGCCGCCAAGTTCGAGCGTTACAGGCACCAGATTATCCGCTGCTGCGCGCATGATATGCCGCCCAACGCCCGTCGCGCCGGTAAAGATCATATGGTCAAAGGCCAATTTCGAAAACGCCATGCCCACTTCAGCATCGCCGGTAAAAACCGCCATTTCCTCTTCAGCAAAATATTTCGGGACGACCTCTTCAAACAAGGCCGATACGCGCTCAGTAAATTCCGACGGCTTAATCATGGCCCGGTTACCAGCGGCAAGAATACCAGCCATAGGCACCATCACCATACCAACAGGGAAGTTCCAAGGCGCAACAACGCCGACAACGCCCTTTGGTTGATATACAATCTCAGCTTTTGACCCGAGCAGGCCAAGCGGAAAGGTAGGTTTGCGCTTTTCACCCTTAGCCCAGCTTTCAAAATGCTTCTTGGCATGCTTCATCGCGCTGACCGATGGCATGATGTCCGTCAGCAGTGTTTGTTCATGACTGCGATGACCGAAATCTGCGGAAACGGCCTTTGCAAAATCCTCGGCATGGTCAATCAACATCGCAATGGCGCGGTCGATTCGGTCGCGGCGCACCGCCATTGATTCTGGCATCGCGGCGGTGAACGCAGCACGCTGCTTTTCTAATACAGTCTGCATTTTTGCTGTCATTTTCTCTCTCCGTTTAATCAGTTGGTGAATTGCTAGCGCGAAGCGTTGCACATTGAAACCATTTTGGCGTATCGATGTCGCGAACACGCAAAAAGCGTGACAATTAATTGGAGAGAACATGATCGAGGCAGGGAAAAAATGGACGCCACCTGCGGGTTGGCCAGTTATCACGCGCGATCAGGTAAAGGCGGCTTTGTGCGCGCCGGGTATGCCATTCGAGATGGAAACTGCCGAGATCGAAGGCGTGCCAACGCGCGTCTGGAAGAACGCTTTGCCTAATCTTGCCGTGCTTGCCGAACATGCCAAGACATCTTTCGGTGAACGTGAATTCGTGGTCTATGACGATGAACGCGTGACATATGCGGCTTGGCACCGTGCGGTTGCGACGCTGGCACAAGCGCTGCAGGACCGCGGCGTCAAAAAGGGCGACCGCGTTGCGCTTGCCATGCGCAACTTACCCGAATGGCCCGTCGCCTTTTTTGCCGGCGCGGTAATAGGCGCGATTGTCGTGCCATTAAACGCATGGTGGACGGGCGAAGAGCTTGCCTTTGGTTTAGCCGATTCGGGCGCGGCGGTTCTAATCTGCGATACCGAACGCTGGGCCCGCATCGCGCCTCACAAAGCAGACATGCCTACGCTTCAACATGTGTTGGTAGCCCGCGCAAACGACACTTCGATGGTCGCACCCGCAATCACTCTTGAAAGTGTGATTGGCGGACCAAAAAGCTATGTCGATTTGCCAGATCTGGCGTTACCCGAAGTCGCAATTGCGCCCGACGATGCAGTCACTATTTTTTATACCAGCGGCACAACCGGCAAACCCAAAGGCGCATTAGGGTCACATCGCAATTTGCTCACCAATGGCCTTTCCAGCGCCTATTCAGGCGCCGCGACAGTGCTGCGTCGTGGTGATGCTTTGCCGGAGCCAAGCATTCGGGCTTCATTGCTTGTTATCCCCATGTTCCACGTCACGGCTTGCTCCGCATCGATGATGCCTACAATTCAAGCCGGCCACAAAATCGTACTCTTGCACAAATGGGATACCGTGAAGGCGTTCGAAATCATTGAGCGCGAGAAGATCAATGCCACAGGCGGCGTGCCCTTCATCGCTTGGCAGTTGATCGAACATCCCGACCGCGCAAAATATGATCTCAGCTCGATCGATGCGATAAGTTATGGCGGCGCGCCGTCGGCGCCTGAACTGGTTAGCAAGATTTACGAAATCTTTGGTGCATTCCCGGGCAATGGCTGGGGAATGACAGAGACCATGGCGACAGTTACCTCGCATGTTGCCGAAGATTATCTAAACCGTCCCGACAGCTGCGGCCCAGCTGTCGCCGTGTCAGACCTGAAAATCATGTCGGAGGACGGTGCCACCGAACTACCCATCGGCGAGGTCGGCGAGTTATGGGCGCGCGGCCCGCAAATCGTCAAGGGTTATTGGAACCGGCCAGATGCCACCGCAGACACTTTTGTCGATGGCTGGGTGCGCACGGGCGATCTTGCGCGGGTAGACGACGAAGGTTTTTGCTTCATCGTTGACCGCGCCAAAGACATGATCATCCGCGGCGGCGAGAATATTTATTCGTCGGAAGTCGAGAATATTCTCTATGAACATCCGGCGGTCACGGACGCTGCCTTGGTGGGTATTCCGCACCAGACTTTAGGCGAAGAACCCGCCGCTGTCGTGCATTTGGCACCGGGTGCTAGCGCCACAGAGGGCGAGCTTCGCGCCTGGGTCAGCGCACGGCTGGCGAAGTTCAAGGTACCAGTGAAGATCATTTTTACGCAGGATACTTTGCCACGCAACGCCAACGGCAAAATCCTGAAACGCGAATTAAAGGCGCTGTTCTGACTTGGCACAGCGGACTTTTCCAATTTGTTTTTGATGCTGCGGGGCACTATAGGGCGCTAAATCAGAATTAAAGGAAATCTCCCGTGAGCCATGCCGATCCCGTCGTAATCCTGTCCTACGCCCGCACACCGATGGGTGGGATGCAAGGGGCATTGTCTGACGTTTCAGCGACCGACCTAGGCGCTACTGCTGTTAAGGCCGCGGTTGAGCGCTCTGGCGTTGATGGCGCAATGATTGAGCGGATTTACATGGGCTGCGTTCTACCCGCAGGCTTGGGGCAAGCCCCAGCCCGTCAGGCCGCGATTAAGGCTGGCTTGCCCAAGTCCGTGCAGGCAACGACCGTGAACAAGGTGTGCGGTTCAGGCATGCAGACCGTCATCATGGGCAGCGAAGCGTTGGCCGCTGGTTCTGTTGATTATGTCATCGCCGGTGGCATGGAAAGCATGACGAACGCGCCCTATTTGCTGAAAAAACATCGCGGCGGCGCGCGCATCGGCCATGATACGGCTTATGACCACATGTTCCTCGATGGCCTTGAAGATGCGTATGAAGCTGGCCGCGCTATGGGCACGTTCGCGCAGGACACCGCCAACGATTATCAACTGACGCGCGAGGCGCAGGACGCATATGCGATTGAATCGCTGCGCAGGGCACAAAGCGCGATTGCCGATGGCGCGTTTAAAAAGGAAATCGTTGCCGTGACCGTCACTACCCGCAAGGGCGATGTCATTGTCGACACGGACGAGCAACCCGGCAAGGGCATGCCCGACAAGATTCCAACGCTGAAGCCGGCCTTTGCCAAAGACGGCACGATTACTGCGGCAACCAGTTCATCGATCTCCGACGGTGCTGCTGCGCTTGTCCTGACCCGTCAATCGGTGGCGGCTGCCAACGGACAGTCCCCTATTGCCCGTATCGTGGCGCACGCCGCGCACGCGCAGGAACCTTCGGCATTCACCACCGCCCCTGTTGGTGCGATAAACAAATGCCTCGAAAAGGCAGGCTGGACCATCGGCGAAGTTGATCTATTCGAAGTGAACGAGGCCTTTGCCTGCGTCGCGATGTTTGCGATGCACGACCTTGGCATTCCGCATGACAAGATCAACGTCCACGGCGGTGCCACTGCGCTTGGTCATCCCATTGGCGCATCGGGTGCGCGGATCATCACGACCTTGGTCGCAGCGCTGCAACGCCATGGCAAGACACGCGGGCTTGCCTCGCTCTGCATTGGTGGCGGCGAAGCAACTGCGCTCGCAATTGAGCTTATCTAAACGTCTACAAAGCCCGGCAATATGAATATCGTCTTCGTCTTGTTCGAAAATGTCACCCAACTCGATTTTACCGGGCCAGTGCAGTTTCTGTCGCGCCTGCCCGGCGCAAAGGTGCATGTTGTTAGCAAAGACGGCGCAGCGGTTAAGACTGATTGCGGTTTTTCAATCCTGCCGCGTTCCGGCCTTGCGCAATGCCCTCAAGCGGATGTTTTGTGTGTACCCGGCGGCCATGGCGTCCGTGACGCGATAGCAGACCAAGTGATTGTTGATTTTGTGCGCCAGCAAGCCAACGGTGCCGATTACATCACCAGCGTGTGTACAGGGGCGTTCATCCTTGGCGCCGCGGGCTTACTTCAAGGCAAAAAGGCAACGTGCCATTGGGCTTACACGCACTTGCTTCCGCTTTTCGGCGCAATGCACCAGCCAACGCGTGTCGTGCGTGATGGCAATCTCATCACCGCTGGCGGCGTAACCTCAGGCATTGATTTCGCAATTGAGCTTATTGCAGCTATCTCGGGTGAGGACGTAGCCCGAACTATCCAGCTTGCATTGGAATATGATCCCGCCCCGCCTTTTGGTGGTGGCACACTCGCGCATTCTAAGGAAGAAACTGTGCGCCGCCTGCGCGCGGACGTTTACGACCGGGCTGCAGCAGAAATGGAAATCGCGATCAAAGCCATATTCTAATCCGTTGATTAAATTTCGACTGGACGCAGGCTAAGCATCGGCATAGTTTACGTCCCCCGGGGGGAAGAAAAATGATAAAAAAGCTTTTGGTCGCAGCAGCGTTTGCAGGCGCGGCATTGTTATTGGGTTCCTGCCAAAAAGGGGGGCTAGAGTCTGATAATTCAGCGTTTGCCGCGATTGATGGTGATTATCTGAAAACCGGCGGCGATGGGTCCAATTGGGCAATGACCGGTTTCAATTATGACGAACAACGGCACAGTCCGCTCACGCAGATCAATGACAGCAATGTGCAGGATCTGGGCATCGCTTGGTTTGCCGACCTCCCCGATGCGCGCGGCCAAGAAGCGACCCCAGTGGTGGTTGACGGCAAGATGTTTGTATCGACGGCATGGTCGAAAGTCTTTTCCTATGATGCCAAAACCGGCAAGCCATTGTGGAGCTTCGACCCCAAAGTCGACAAAGCGCGCGGCGTCAAAGCCTGCTGCGACGTCGTCAATCGCGGCGTCGCGTTTTGGAAGGGCAGTGTTTTTGTTGGCACAATTGATGGTCGCCTGATTTCACTTGATGCCAGCACCGGAAAGCAAAATTGGAGCGTCCAGACGCTTGATCTCAAATCCAACGGCACGATCACGGGCGTACCGCGCGTCGTGAAGGACAAGGTCGTTATAGGCTTCGGCGGCGCGGAATTTGGCGCACGGGGCTACGTCACGGCGTATGATGCAGCCACTGGCGCGCAAGCTTGGCGTTTCTACACGACGCCAAACCCGACGGGCAAGCCCGACAATGCCGCGAGCGACGACATCCTGAAAACGGCAGCAACCAGTACGTGGAGCAGCAAGCCCAAAAAGGGTGACTGGCGTGAAAGCGGCGGCGGCGGAACGGTTTGGGATGCTATTGTTTACGATGCGGAGCTGGATCAGCTCTATCTGGGCGTTGGCAACGGCAACCCGTGGAACCACGGCATTCGTTCAAATGGCGAAGGCGATAATCTGTTCCTGTCCTCCATTGTCGCGCTAAAACCGGATACGGGCAAATATGTCTGGCATTATCAGGAAACACCCGCCGAAAGCTGGGATTATACCGCAACGCAGCCTATCATATTGGCCACAGAAAAGCGGGACGGCAAGGATCGTAAGGTTCTATACCATGCGCCCAAAAATGGCTTTTTCTTCACGATCGACCGCCTGAATGGCAAGTTGTTGTCCGCAAACCCGTTTATTGACGGCATCACCTGGGCGACGGGTTACGACCTGAAGACCGGACGGCCGATGGAGAACCCCGCAGCGCGATATGAAAAAACTGGTAAGCTTTATTTGGCTAACCCGTCCGCGCTTGGTGCGCATAACTGGCACCCGATGAGCTATAACCCGGCCACTCGCCTTGTTTATATTCCTGCTATGTACATCGGCGGCGCGTATCTCCCACCAGTTGCGCCAAACGAACAGGAGCGTAAGCCTATTGGTTTTAATGTCGGCGGGGCAATGGCCACGGCCGACCTTCCCGATGACACCAATTTCGTAAAGGCCGTGAAAGCAGCAACGACAGGCAAGCTGGTTGCGTTCGATCCAAAAACAGGCAAAGCAAAATGGGCTGTTAACCATCCTGCATCCTGGAATGGCGGCACGATGACCACTGCCGGAAACCTAGTATTTCAAGGCACAGCGATGGGCGAGTTCCGGGCGTACGCTGCGGACACAGGCAAGCAATTGCTAAACCTTAATGTGCAGTCAGGGGTGCTCTCGGGCGCCTCGACCTATGCCGTTGATGGCGAACAATATGTCGCGTTCATGACCAGCAAGGGCGGCGCATTCCCGCTTGTGTCGGGTTATGCCGGTGCAACCAGTGCCTCGGTGCCCAACCTGCCCCGTTTGATCGTGCTCAAGCTGGGTGGCAAGATTGCGCTGCCCGCCTTGCCGAAAACGCCGCCTTATGTCTGGGCACCGCCCAAGCAGTTCGGCACACCAGCCGATATCGCAGCAGGTGGATCAAACTTCCAGCGCTATTGCCTTGTCTGCCACGGCCCAGGTGCGGTTGGAAACGGCGTCCTGCCCGATCTGCGCAAATCTGGGGCCATTGCAGATGCCGCAGTCTGGAAATCCGTTGTCATAGACGGAATACTGAAGGGCAACGGGATGGTCAGCTTTAGCTCCGTGCTTACCCCGAAAGAAGCAGAACAAATGCGCGCTTATGTTGTGAGCCGCGCGCATTACGCCAAGACAAACGACGCCGCTTTGGGCGGGGGGAGCAAAAAGGCGGTCAAGTAAAACTGCTGCCCATGAATCTGGCATCTGCCTAAAATTTAGGCAGATGCCAGCGCCTCGATAACCTGAAAATCCAGTGTTTGTGTGTAAGTTGATCTGGCACGATACTTGATAAGCCCAAGCTATCATCCGCGCGCGCAGAGCGTCCGTCTCACGCGGCATACAGGAGAAAGTCATGAAAAAGATCGAAGCGATCATCAAGCCGTTCAAACTGGATGAGGTAAAAGAGGCGCTGCATGAAGTAGGCGTATCGGGCATCACAGTGACTGAAGCCAAGGGGTTTGGCCGTCAGAAAGGCCATACTGAATTGTATCGCGGCGCAGAATATGTGGTCGATTTCCTGCCTAAGGTGAAGCTTGAGGTTGTTGTCGAAGACGGCCTTGCCGACCGCGTAGTCGAAGCAATCGCCGCCGCAGCGCAAACTGGACGCATCGGCGATGGCAAGATTTTCGTTATCCCCGTTGAGACCGCGTTGCGCATTCGTACCGGCGAACGCGACAACGATGCCGTCTAAAAAATCCAAATCATTCAAAAAAGACAAGCAAAAGAAGGAACGCACTATGGGCACTTCAGCCAAGGACATTATCAAGCGCATTAAGGACGAGGAAATCGAGTGGGTCGATGTCCGTTTCACCGATCCCAAGGGCAAGTGGCAGCATCTAACGATGTGCGCTGGCGTCATTGGTGAAGATGAGCTGGAAGACGGCCTGATGTTTGACGGTTCGTCGATCGAGGGCTGGAAGGCAATCAACGAATCCGACATGATCCTTAAGCCAGATCTTGAAGCGGTGTACATTGATCCGTTCTCCGCAACGCCGATGATGATCATTTTCTGCGACATCGTAGAGCCATCGACTGGCGAACTGTACAGCCGCGACCCACGTTCGACCGCCAAGCGCGCGGAAGCCTATCTGAAAACAACTGGCATTGGTGATACAGTCTATGTAGGCCCAGAGGCTGAATTCTTCATGTTTGACGATGTGCGTTTCGAAAATAGCTACAGCACATCCTATTACAAGATTGACGATATCGAACTACCCACCAACAGCGGTACGAAATATGAAGGCGGCAACATGGGGCACCGCCCACGTGCCAAGGGCGGCTACTTCCCCGTAGCACCTGTTGATAGCGCGATGGATATCCGTGGCGAGATGGTTTCGACCATGCTGGAAATGGGTCTGCCTTGCGACAAGCATCACCATGAGGTTGCCGCGGCTCAGCATGAGCTTGGTTTGACCTTTGGCACGCTGACAGAAACCGCTGACCGCATGCAAATTTACAAATATGTCGTGCATCAGGTGGCACATGCATATGGCAAGACAGCAACGTTTATGCCCAAGCCAATCAAGGAAGATAACGGTTCGGGTATGCACACCCATTTGTCGATCTGGGAAGGCAAAACACCTCTCTTTGCTGGTGACGGTTATGCCGGGCTCTCCGACATGTGCCTGTATTTCATCGGCGGCATCATCAAGCATGCCAAGGCGATCAACGCTTTTTCAAACCCGACAACGAACAGCTACAAGCGTTTGGTTCCAGGCTATGAAGCACCGGTTTTGCTTGCATATTCGGCGCGGAACCGTTCGGCCTCGTGCCGTATTCCCTATGGCGCAGGTTCCAAGGCCAAGCGCGTGGAAGTGCGCTTCCCTGATGCTATGGCAAACCCGTATCTATGCTATGCCGCTTTGTTTATGGCCGGCCTTGACGGCATCCAGAACAAGATCCACCCTGGCGAGGCGATGGACAAGAACCTGTATGACCTGCCACCTGCAGAGCTTGCGCAGGTTCCAACCGTTGCTGGTTCGCTTCGTGAAGCATTGGATTGTCTGGCCGCAGATCACGACTTCCTGTTGAAGGGTGACGTGTTCTCGAAGGACCAGATTGAAAGCTATATCGAATTGAAGATGGAAGACGTCGCCCGTTGGGAAATGACGCCAAGCCCTGTCGAATTCGACATGTACTATAGCTACTGATCCCGACGCATCGGATCACTAGCTAAAGGCCCGGCAGTTGGGGGACTGCCGGGCCTTATCTTTTACAACTGCTATGCGGGCCTTTGATTAGGCAGCTCAGTAATTGCGGGCTTGGCGCCAGTTTTTGTCAAACCGTCTGGTCAACCGATCAAGGCGTTTTTCAAGCATCTGCGCTTCACGCTGCGTAAAGCGACCATCGCGGTTGAACTGGCGGTTCTGGGCCTCAATCGCGGTCAGCTCGCGGCGGGCATATTGGGCACTATTTTGAGTGATACGCCGCGATTGCAACCCGGAACGCACATATTCACGCATCCATATGATGCGCGTCGAAATATCGGTAGGCATCTGCCCAAGGTCATAGGGTCCCGTGCCTGGACGATATTGGTTATCGTTTGATTGATGATTGTCGACACGTGCCGAGATCCAGCGGCCCCAGGCGTCATAATGGCCGGAAGCGGTGCGGCAATAGCCAAGGTTTGATATGAAAACTTGATTGCCTACAACTGCGCCAACGATAGCACCGATAATGGAACCTTCGGTCTTGTCGCCACGCCCAGCAATCACATTGCCAAGCACGCCGCCTGCGTCTGCTCCAACGGCCGTGCCGATGATGCGGCCATTCCCATCACGTCGGCAACCATCATCCTGCGCGGAGGTAACGGCAAGGGTGAGCACGGCAAGCGCAATAGATTCCAAGCCTTAATGTTTGACTCAGCGGTCGTTCGGAGATCCCTTTTGCGGGCGAAAGGACCTTTCTAGAACTCGTCTTCGACAGCGATGCGAATGACATCAGCTGAGGTGGCGGAACCCAAACTTGCCATGAATAATGCACGATGCGTTTTGACTGTCTGCTCGCTGAGACCAAGGCTCAATGTCGGAGCGGCCAAAATTTGTAGATCCGCCGAGTTATTCCATGGTTGGCGTATCCCGTAAGCCCGATAGACGAGGCATTGCAGGCAATGATGATAGCGCGCGGGCGCGGATCGCTAACAGCTGGCGGCTAATGTGGCCAGGAACATCTCGGTCGCATCGCCCCTACACTAGAACTCGCTTAAAGCGTTGATCGTTAAGGCACTGAACCGCCACGGCAATATAGGAAAAGCATAGTATAAAGGATAGGTTGACACATCTAATCCATCGGTTAAAATTACCTCACCCGACATCCGTAATGGGGTCGCTAAAAGGGGGAAAGACATGGAAAATCTAACTTTTGGCCAATATTCATTGGTCTATAACGCGTTTTCATTCACATTTGCCACCATGGCAGCGGCTACGCTGTTTTTGTGGCTTGGCCGGTCGCAAGTGGGGCCAGCCTACAAGACCGCGCTTACCATTTCCGGCTTGGTTACAGCCATCGCCGCATATCACTATTTCCGCATTTTCGAAAGCTGGGAAGGTGCATATTCCGTTGAAGGCGGCATCGTGACCGCAAGCGGCTATGCATTTAACGACGCCTATCGTTATGTCGATTGGTTGCTGACCGTGCCATTGCTTCTTATCGAACTTATCCTCGTGATGCGTTTGAGCCAAGACGAAACCGTATCGAAGTCGTTCAAGCTCGGCGGAGCAGCAGCGCTCATGATCGTCTTGGGCTACCCAGGTGAAATCGCAACTGACATTCCGACCCGCGTATTGTGGGGCACATTGTCGGCAATTCCTTTTGTCTACATCATGTGGCAATTGTTTGCCGGTCTGGGTGCATCGATCAACAGCCAGCCAGAAAATGTACGCGAACTGGTGAAGAAGGCACGCTTGTTGACCTTCGCATCATGGGGTTTCTACCCGATCGTATACATGATCCCTTACACCAACCTGAGCGGTTCAGATGTAACCGTGGGCGTACAAGTCGGCTACACAATCGCTGACTTGATCGCAAAGGCAGGCGTTGGCGTACTGATCTACATGATCGCGGTACGCAAGTCGCAAGCCGAATATGGTGACAAGGCCTAAGTGAAGCACTGGACGTGCGCCGCCTCGGCGGCGTACACTCCTATATGACTACAATTTTATACCCGCATTCTACAGGCGCAACATTTCCAAAAATGTTGCGCCTGTTTGCGTTACCGGTAACCACTCTGCTGCTGGTTATCATTGATCGCTTTTGGGGCGGCATGAACGGCACGCATGTCAATATGCTCGCCGCTGTAGCAATCGTACTTGCAGGAATCCCACACGGGACGCTTGACGTTGAAATCGCTGCTGCCCATTTTGGGCGAAAGGGGATTGCCGGTAAGGTCAAGATTATCGGCGGCTATCTGGCATGCGCGGCGGCCATGGTGCTTTTATGGCTGCTACTTCCTGAACTTGCGCTCATCGCCTTTCTTCTCATCTCTATCATCCATTTCAGCCGTGATTGGCGCGGCGGGGTAGACCCGTTTTTGGCTATGATGGTCGGGTGGGCATTGGTGGCGCTGCCCGCGCTCGCAAGCCCCGGCGATGTAGCCACAATATTTGCAGCGCTCACTGGCAGCCAAAATGGTACTGTAATCGCCGCCCTACTTGGGGCAGCTTCTGTCCCGGCAGCATTGGGAAGCTTGGTCTTCGCATATTGGGCGTTCAGCCATAATGATAAGCAAAGCGCACTTGAGGTACTTGCCTGCATCGCAGCAGCATTGTTGCTGCCGGCACTGGTGGCATTTGCGGTATTCTTCTGCGGGCTGCATTCCCCTCGGCATATGGCTGATGCATTGCGCGAGACTGGCGCCCTTTCATCCATTAAAAAAGCAGTAATCATTGCCGCAGTGTCGGCGCTGTCACTTGGATTGGGCGTCTTGATGTTTCTGTATCAGGGCGACGTTCCTGCGGATATGGGCGTGATTCGGTCCGCCTTCATCCTGATATCTACGCTGACGGTTCCGCATTTCATTCTTGAACATATATTGTCTGATAAGAAGCGCGCCTAAGACGCCGTGTTCAACGCCCTTGCCTCGCGGGGCAAAGCGCGGCACATCGATGGTGTCTTAATTGGGAGTATACTATGAGAATCCGCGCCCTGATGCTGTGCAGCAGCGTCGCCCTTGCAGCCCTTTCGTCAACGGCTCATGCACAGTTATCTGCGCCCGAAACGAACATTGTCGCCACTATAGACACCGAATATGAGCGCTCGGTTGCCTTGCTTGAGCGGCTGGTAAATCAAAATTCGGGCACGATGAATTTTGCTGGAGTGAAGACGGTCGGCGACATGATGCGCGCCGAATTGGAACCTTTGGGTTTCAGGGTCGAATGGATAGACATGGCTAAGGCTGGACGTGCAGGTCATCTGATCGCGAGCAAGCCCGGCAAAAAGGGTGCCAAGAAATTGCTTCTGATTGCCCATCTTGATACTGTGTTCGAGGCGGATAGCCCGTTTCAAACATTCGTGCGCAATGGCGACGAAGCAATGGGGCCGGGCGCTGGCGATGACAAGGGAGGTATGGTAGTCATTGTGTCCGCCCTACGTGCCATGAAAGTGGCTGGCACGTTGAAAGACGCTGCGATCGAAATCCATATGACTGGGGATGAAGAAGACTCAGGCGACCCAATCGAAGTCACACGCGCTTTATTGATTGCTGCTGGCAAGACTGCCGATGTCGCACTGGATTTCGAAGGGCTATCAATTGAGAACGGCAAGGACATGGGTGTGATATCCCGTCGGTCATCAAACAGCTGGAAATTGGAGGTATTGGGCGTCACTGGACATAGCTCGTTGATATTCGATAGCACTTATGGCGATGGTGCAGCATTTGAGTTAGCGCGCATTCTACACCGCTTCCGTACCGAATTGCCGGAACCGAACTTAACGTTTAACGTTGGCTTGGTAGCTGCCGGACAAGAGGCAAGCCTTGATGCCGACGGCGTGCGCATCAGCGCAAAGGGCAAGACGAATATCATTCCCGGCATTGCCCTTGCGCGTGGGGATTTCCGAACATTATCGGAAGAACAGAGCGCCCGCGTCCGGAAAAAAATGCTCGCTATCGTTGCAATGTCTGCGCCCAAGGCCAGCGCTAAAATCACATTTGACCAAGGCGGCTACCCCGCGATGGCACCAACTGATGGAAACAAAGCCTTGCTGGCGCGTCTGAACATAGTGAACCGCGATCTGGGCCTTTCTGAACAACCGCTACTTGATCCGTTGAAGCGCGGCGCAGGCGACATCAGCTTCGTCGCCAATGATGTCGATGGCCTAGTAGGTCTCGGCGCATTCAGCACGGGTGACCATGCTCCCGGCGAAACGGTAGACCTTGCGAGCATCAAACGGCAGGCCAAGCGTGCAGCCATATTGATGACGCGCTTAACACACGGGAAATAGCATTCGGGGATAGCCACAGTCGGGTACAGCTTGGCGTCTCGTAACCTGCGCGTAGCCTTGGCAAACACAGTTGCCATTTAGGAATTGGCGTTTCAACCCTGTAGCAACATATCAGCCACTCTGCGCAGGAGTACAGCCCTGTGGGAGCTTAACTCATACAAAAAAGGCGGCGCATCCCTGCACCGCCTTTTTTTAATCAGTTTGAACCGTTAGATACTAACGCCCCTCACGCGCAGCCTTGCCGAAGACGCGGTATTGTTCGTTTCCGACAAAACCAAACTTCGTAATGCCACTCCGCTTCACAGACACCAATGCTTTATCAACGGTGTCATACGGCGCCGTTGGCGCTGGCTGAAACTGAAGCTCCGGCTCAGGGCTCATTGATTTCGTCCGGACCAGATACTGCTCCATCTGCTGCAATGTAATCGGCGTACCGTTCCATTGAATAGTGCTATCCGGAAGGATGATGATCTTGTTGATAACAGGATCAATCGGGACCTCTGGTGGAGGTGCGTTAGGATCATTGACCGGAAGGTCGATGTTAACGGCGTGCGAAACCGGGGGGATGGTGATCATCAGCATGATGAGGAGAACGAGCATGACGTCGATCAACGGCGTCGTGTTCATTTCCATCATCGGCTGGCCATCATCTTTACCGCCACTCATTGCCATGATGTTTGTTCCTTAAATTGCTTACTGGACATTCGCGTTTTCGAATGGCGACGAAATGAAGCCAACGCGAGCAAATCCAGCCATTTGCATGGTGTAAATCGCACCACCAATACACCGATAAGGCGTATTGATGTCACCACGAATATGCGCCTCTGGCAGCATGTCGGGCTCAATCAGTCCGGCAGCGGCAGCTTCTGGGCCACCCAGCTTTTCAAACTCAGCCTTCAAATGCTTTGCAGCACGATCCACCAATTCGGTCGAATCGACCGGCGTGACATTCCAGTAAATACGACACTCCCCATTCGGGTTTGCACCTTGATAAGCTGGGTCACCTGGATCACGTCCAGCAACATCAGTTGTAGTCACCGACAACAAAACGTTTTCACGCTTTGCCTTGGTTGGCTCGAACTTGATGACCGGAATGTCCATTTTCACTGATTGGATCGAAACTGGAATTGCAATGAGGAACACTATGAGGAGCACCAGCATGACGTCGACAAGCGGCGTCGTGTTAATGTCAGACATTGGCGTAAAACCGCCGCCGCCGCCTCCTGAACTGATTGCCATTGGCCAATCCTCTCTAAATAAATTGGGTCAAAATCGAGCGCCAGCATCATGCTGGCGGATGGGCTACGCCGAAACGCAGCCCTCACCCAATCTTACTTCTTAACGGCTGCTGGAGCTGGCTTGCCTGCTGCAGCTGCAGTTGGCGTTGGCTTCAAGCGGCCACCCGATGACATGAAACCAATCACCTCATTCGAGAAATCAGACAAGCTGCGCGCGATTGTCTTGTTACGGGCCTGAAGCCAGTTGTAAGCAAGCACGGCAGGAACAGCAACAAACAGACCAATTGCGGTCATGATAAGTGCTTCGCCTACTGGACCAGCAATTTTACCAATGTCGGCTTGACCGGCGATGCCGATTTTGATCAGCGCCGAGTAGATCCCGATAACGGTTCCGAGCAGACCAACGAAAGGTGCAGTTGCTCCAACTGTTGCAAGGAAGGGAAGGCCGGTCGACAACTTGCTGTTGATCGCATCTTCCGAACGCGCCATCGCGCTGTGCAGCCAGTCATGTGCTTCAACTGGATCAGTCAATAGGCCATGCTGCTTTTGTGCCTCTATACCATCGTCGACAACTTGACGATATGCGCTGTTCTTTTCGAGCTTCGCCGCGCCTTCTTCAAGTGAGGCTGCACGCCAAAATTGTGCGCGCACGTCTTTGTACTGGTTCAAAACCTTCTGCTGTTCAAACAACTTCGTGAACATGATGTAGAATGAGAAAACCGACATGATGACCATAACCGAGAAAATCGCGATGGAGATCGGGCCGCCTTCTTTAAGTGCAGGAATGAGGCCGAATTGTGCGGCGGCCTCAGGTGCGGCACCAGCCGCGGTCAAAAACAAAATCGACATTTTAACTACCTCTCAAAAAATACTACTTGCTAGCAAAAAAGACCCGGCGCGAAGTTTTTTCTTCGTGCCGAGCCACAAAATTATTTCGGTATCTGCCACCGCACACGGTTCGAATAGGAACCTTGAACCGCTTCACCATTACGAACGGCCGGCGTAAAGCGCGCGCGGCGTTTAACGTTGGTGCAGGTTGCGGCGTCAAGATCGGCATGACCGCTCGATTGAGTAACCGAGCAATCAATAACCTTACCATCAGTACCGATCGTGACCCGGAAACCAGTTGTCCCTTCACGCTCCTGCTGCAAAGCGCGCGATGGGTAATCGTTCGTGTTCGCCCAGTTCCCTGGATTCCCCCGTGGCTTCGCCTCAGCAGTAGGACCTGCTGGCGGTGGCGGTGGAGCTGGCGGAGCCGCGGTTGGCACCATCGGTGCCGCAGGTGGCGGCGTATCGACAGTTCGAATGCTTGGCGGAGGCGTCACCGTTACCACCATCGGCGGAGGCGACACGACCGGAGGCTCGATCTGCTTTTCAGGCTCAGGTGGCGGCTCTTCTTCTTCGGGTGGCTCTTCTTCTTTCACGTCGACCACAGTCATTTTTTCCTTGATGGCAATGACCGCA